>JAIXQY010000201.1 GCA_027485485.1 Sphingomonadales bacterium
GGTTCGAGATTTCCCAGGTGCGGCTGGGGCCGGGGCGGATCCACCACTGCATGCGCACCATCGGCAAGGCCGAGATCGCGCTGGATTACATGGTGAAACGCGGCAATAGCCGCGAGGCGTTTGGCCGCCCGCTGATCATGCTGGGCAAGAATCTGGAACTGATCGCCCGTGCCCGCATCGAGATCGAGGCGATGCGCTTGATGGTGCTGAAGGCCGCCAAGGCGATGGACGTGCTCGGCAACCGCGAGGCGCGGGTGTGGGTGAGCATGGTGAAGGCAATGGTGCCGGAAAAGACCTGCCAGATCATCGACCAGGCCATCCAGATCCACGGGGCCGCCGGCATTTCACAATGGACACCGCTGGCCGAACTTTATGCCGACGTTCGCCACCTGCGCTTTGCCGATGGTCCGGACGAGGTGCACCACATGGTTGTGGGACGGCACGAGACGGGGCTGCACTGATCGTTCGGTTCCAGGCGAAATCGGTGCATGCGGTCGAGGCGGTCCCGCTTCGGCCTGCATGCACGCGATGTCATCGAACTGCGGAGAATCCTTACAAGCGTGGGCCCATAGCTTCGCCGGTCTGCCACATCTCAACGATCGTGCGCAGCGCCGTGACAAATGCCAGCGGCTGATCGAGCATGAGGTGGTGGCGCGCCTTCGGAATGGCGATGATCGGAACATCGGTGCCGCCCAATTCCCGCACATAATCAGCCGAGTCCGGCGTGAACAACAGACTCTCCGCGCCATACACGATGGCCTTGCGGCCCGGCGTTGCAACAACGCGCTTGCCAATCTCATGCCATCCCGGCTGCGCGTCGTTCTGCCGGAACACCTCGGGATCAAACTTCCAGGTCCAGTCCTCGCCGCTCCGCCGCAGCGAGTGAAAGGCCATATAATCCATAAGAAATGGCTCACCGACAGGCTGCGGCGGGGACAGCACATATCGGCTGCGCGCGGTGGGATAGTCCGGATAGCGGCGTTGCGGCTTGTCGGGATCGCCCGAGCCCGGACGCCCATTTCCCTGCCGGTTCCGCTCCTCCAGCACCTCGGGTCGCAGCACCATCATGTCGCACAGGATCAAGCCGGAAAATCGTTCGGCGGCCAACGCCATCGCGGTCAAGCCGACGGACGCGCCAAAGCTGTGCGCAATGATGACAGGCTTGGAGGGGCCTTCGAACAGCCCCAGCGCCTCGGCAACCCCGACCATCTCGGCGCCGCGCGCCTGCGCGTCGCACCCAGGCCGGTTGGCGCTGTCGCCCATGCCCGACAGGTCATAGGCGATGACGTGATGGTCCCCGGCCAGAAACGGTGCGATGAACGCAAAGCACCGCGCATGCGCCAGAAAGCCATGCGTCATCAGGATCGGGGGATGCGAGCGGTCGCCCCACCGGAAATAATGGATGCGCGTTCCCGCCACATCGATGAAGCCCTCCTCGCGCGGCACGGCGAGTGCGTCATGAAACCAGCCGGGCAGCGCATCGGGCTGCGGTGCCCAGAGCGGATCGATGTCATCACGTGCGTCCACGCCTGAGCCTCCTTGCAAACCGCTGGCATTTAGCGGCGCTTTCACGCCCTGACCAAGCCCTGAGATGCTGCAGGTTCAAGGGCAAGGGTGATGGCGTGCCCTCTAGAGATCATTTGGCGGAGCGGGAGGGATTCGAACCCTCGATGAGCTTTTGACCCATACACACTTTCCAGGCGTGCGCCTTCGACCACTCGGCCACCGCTCCGCGCACTGGAAGGGGCGGCGATAGCAAGGGTGGGGGCCGGGGGCAACGCCTGCGCGCAAAAAAAGGGGGCGGCGCCCATATGGCACCGCCCCGTCCCGGCCCTCCCGGGGGTGTTTCGGCTTACTGCAGCAACTGGGTGACCTGCTGGGACGACTGGTTGGCCCGCGCCAGCATGGCCTGGGCGGCCTGGCCCAGCACCTGGTTCTTCGACAGGTTGGTCGATTCCTGGGCGAAGTCGGTGTCCTGGATGCGGCTGCGCGAGGCTTGCAGGTTGGTGCTGTTCGAAGACAGGTTGTTCACCGCCGCTTCCAGCCGGTTCTGCACGGCACCGATATTGGCACGATCGAGGTTCACACCGTTCAGCGCTTCATCAATGGCGTCCAGCGCGGCCGATGCGCCTTCGATGGTGGACACATCCACTTCCGAGATGCGCAGGCCGCCTTCCTTGGCGCCATAGTTGTTCTCCTCAAAGCCCAGCGCCGTGAAGTTGGATGACGTGCCATAGGCCTGGCTGCCGGCGCGGACGGTGATGGCCGTGGCCGATTCCAGCCGCACCGTGCCATAGGCGGTTTCGGCGCCGGCGGCGGTCGCCGCGATCGTATATGCGGTGCCCGACCCTTTGACCGTGGTGCCGGCCAGGCCCAGTTCGGCGGCGGTGGCCCCGCCGGCAGCGATGGCGATGCTGAGGTTGCGGCCATCGGCAGCGGTGAGATCAAGGCCGCCGATGCCGTTGTCGCTGGCGGTCACGCCGGTTGCGCCCTGGAAGTTGTTGATGGCGGCGGCGACCTTTTCGCGGCGGGCCTGGGCCGTGTCGCTGGTGACAAGGCCATCGATGGCGATGGTCTGGCCGTTGATGATCACTTCGGCCGTGCCGCCCAGCGTGGTGGCGGTGGTGTCTGATCGCAGCGTCACGTCGTTGGCAATCGCCTTCACCCCGGTCTGGGCGGTGGCGCTGTTGATGGCGGCAGCGATGGCCGTGGCGCTGGCCGAGCGTGACGACGAGTCCGCCACAGTGGAGGAGAAGGTGTCGTCGCTGGCGGTGGCGGCACGGATGGCCACCCCGTTGATCGCGATGTCGCCATTGTTCAGGGTGCGGATGGCCGCCGCGTTGGCCGCCACGGCGCGGGCATCGGAGCTGACGGCCGAGACGCCGCGTTCAAAGCTGCCCGCCGCCAGGCCGGATCGGCTGATCCGCGCCGTGGCCGAGGTGGACTGGCCAATCTCGATCGGGCGGCCATTGACGCTTTCCAGGCTGAAGCTGCCCGATTGCGCGCCCACCTTCAGGCCGGTGGCGGCGGCCGTCAGCGTGTCGAGCGACAGTTCGATGTTGCGGCCATCATCAGCCTCAAGCCGCAGGCCGCCATTGTTGTCGCCGGTGTCGATGGCGCGCACGCCGGTCTGGCCGGAAATGGCGTTGATCGCATCGCGCACCAGCCGGCGGCTGTCAGAGGCGTTGGCGGTGGTGCTGACCGATGCGGTGGTGACGCCATTGATCGTCACCGTGCCGGTGAGGGCAGCCGCGGTCATCGCCGAACCGGTCATCACCGTGTTGCCCACCACGGCACGCACGCCGGTCTGATCGGTGGCACGGTTGATGGCAGCGGCCTTGGCCAGCGCCGATGCCGACTTGTTGGCCGACGACAGGCTGTCATCCGTGGTGAGGGTGGAGCCGATCGACACGCCGTTGATCACCAGGTCACCGCCGCGCAGCGCCTGGTTGGTGGTGAGGTTGGCGGCGGTGGCTTCAAAGGCACCGGTGGCCGACAACGCCGGGCTTGAGCCCAGGCCAAGATCGCGCGACCGGGTGGAATTCAGGCTGAAGCTCACGGTTTCGCCGGCGCGGCTGCCGGTTTGCAGCTGCACCGATTTGGCCGAACCATCCAGCAGCTTCTGGCCGTTGAAGTTGGTGCGCACGCCGATATTGTCGATTTCGCCCACCAACTGCTTCACTTCCGATTGCAGGGCGGCGCGATCGGTGCCGGTTAGCGTGCCGTTGGCCGACTGCACGGCCAGTTCGCGCATGCGCTGCAGCATGTTGGACACTTCGCCCATGGCGCTTTCCGCCGTCTGCGCCATGCTGATGCCATCGTTGGCGTTGCGCATGGCCACGGCCAGGCCGCGCACATCCGATGTCATCTTCTGGCTGATGGCCAGGCCAGCGGCATCATCCTTGGCGCTGTTGATTCGCATGCCGGTTGAAAGCCGCTGCATGGCGGTGCCCATTGCATTGTTGGCCGTGCGCTGCGCATTCTGGGCGGTCAGCGCGTTGATGTTGGTGTTGATCACGGTCATCTGAAATACTCCCGCTTCCCGCCACCGCACAGTCGCGGGGCGCTGCACTGGAAACGGCTTGCCGTGAATTTTGCTTAAACACGATTGTTGGGATGAATGATTTGAAGGGGTTGACGGTAATTTTCGCCAGCCGTGATGTGGTGGTGATCAACAAGCCGGCCGGCATTGCCGTACATCCCGGCCCGAAAACCCCGCACAGCCTGGAGGATGATCTGCCCGGCCTTGCCATCGGCGGCTTCCGCCCCGTGGCGGCGCACCGGCTGGATCGGGACACATCGGGCTGCCTGGCCGTTGCGCGCAGCCGGCGCGGGGTGAAGTGGCTGGCGGCGGCCTTTGCCGGCGGCGGTGCTGCCAAAATCTATTGGGCGATCCTGTCGGCCCTGCCAGCGGCCAGCGAGGGCCTGATCGATGCGCCGCTGGCCAAGATATCGAGCGCGGCGGCCGGCTGGCGCATGGTGGTTGACCCGGCGGGCAAGCCAGCGCGCACCCACTGGCGGATATTGGACCCTGCGCTGAAACTGGTGGAATTCCGCCCCGAAACCGGCCGCACCCACCAGATCAGGGTGCATGCGGCGCATCTGGGCTGTGCGATCGCTGGCGATCCGGTCTATGGCGATGGCAGCGGGCCCATGCGGCTGCATGCGCGCCAACTCGCCATCACCCTGCCCGATGGCAGTGAAATCACGGCGACAGCGGATCTGCCGGCGGGCTGGCCGATCGGGTCCGGCCCTGAAAGCCAATGAAATCGCTGTAGTTCTCGGCCAATCGATCCAGCCGCTGGTGCACGTTTTCCGGCCCGATCATCTGCACCACGCCATCCACCAGCAGATTGAGCAGCGAGGCCAGCGCGGTGTTCATGTCCCAGAAATGGCCCAGCGCCACTTCGGCGGTGAGGATATGCGGCGTCAGATCGCGCGCCCATGGGCAATAGGGATCGGTGATCACCACCAGCGGCCGCCCCGCCGCCGTCACCCGTTCGGCCAGCAAGCGGAAGTGGCGGGAATAGCGCCGCACATCGACCACCAGAAACACATCCTGCGGGCCGGCATCGATCAACTCGTCATGAATGCCGGCGGCGAGATCGATGCTGCCCACCCGCGGCCGCACATAGGACAGGTGCCGGGCAAAGCCGGCGGCCAGCCCCTGTTCGGTCTGGAAGCCGGCGACATGCACCGCTGGCGCCGTGGCCAGCAAGTCCAGCACCGCGGCCCATTCGGCGGTTTCGGCCTGGGCATAAACCCCGGCAATGGCCGCGGTTTCGGCCTGCAGCCGCGCATCGGCGCTGGGCGCCGGGCGGGTGAGCAGCCAGGGCGCATCACGGGCTTCGCCGCGCAGATCATCCTTCAGCGCGGCGAGATTGTCATAGCCCAGGCTCTTGATCAGCCGCGCCACCGTCATCGCCGAAACGCCCACCCGCTGGCCGATCGACGCGGCGGTTTCAAACGGCAACTGGTCGAGATTCTCGGCCAGCCAGCCGGCAATCATGCGTTCCGACACCGTCAACCGGTCATAATGGCTGGCCAGCCGCTGGGCGACGCGTGAGCTCATGTTATCGGGATAACATCAACGCACATTTGCGCAACTGCGCAATCTCACCGGCGGCGGGCGGGCGGCACCATGGCGGGGAAGGTCACCGGCTTGAAGCGCTCGGTGGCAAACAGCGGCGATTGATCGGCAAAATGCGGCGACCCCGGCCGGGTGGCAGCGCTGCCGAACTGGTGCACGCTTTGCGACCGGGCCTGGCCTTGTTCATCCCATTCGATCAGCATGATGAAGCCATCGCCATTGTTGCCCACCCGGCGGCCATCATCGGCCAGCGTGCCGATGATGGCGCGCAACGTGTCGGGCCCGCCGCACAGCGGCAGATCCTGCTTGCCGCGCCGCAGCCGCTGGAAATCGCCCAGCGGCACCTGCAGGCTGCCGAACTTGCCCTTGAGCAGCGCCACCGCTTCCACCAGCGCGGCGCGCGCATCGGGCTTGGGCTTTTGCAGATAGGCAAAGCGCGCATGCTGTGCAAAGGCGACGGCCACCAGCGTATCAGCCGGGCCGTTGCAATCCAGGGTGAAATCCCATTGCCGGATCAGACCTTGCGCGGCGGCGAGATCGGGCTGGCCATTGGTGTCGAGCGCCAGCACCTCGTCCCACCAGCGCCCGGCCCAGCCGCTGCGATCATAGCCCTTGTCGTTCTTGATCGACAGCAGCGCCTCGCGGCTGATCTGCTGGTTGCCCAACTGGGCAAAGCGCGCCTGATAGCGTTGCGCCCGGTTGGTGACATAGGTTTCGATGCCCATCTCCGCCGGGAAATCCGCCCGCTTCAACTCGTCCTGCGGGGCAGTGGATAGAAACGGCGTGTTGTTGGCGTTGGCCACCCAGCCGGCGGGCGGATCAATGGCGTGTGGATTGCCGGCCCAGGGGCGATAGGCCGTCCACACCGCCCTCGATGTGTCACCCGGCAGCACACCCTTCCAGTCAAAGCCCGGCGCGCGATCGGGGAACAGCGCGTTGTAGAACATGCCGACATGGCCCTTGGCATCGGCATAGATGAAGTTGGTGCCGGGGATTTTCTGCGTCGCCATGATCGCTTTCCATTCGGCAAAATCCCGCGCCTTGTTCAGCCGATAATATTGCTCAACCTGGCCCACATCGCCGATGCCGGCATAGCGGATGGCAAAGGCCCCCAGATCATTCTTGATCACCGGGCCGTGGACGCTGCGATACATGGTGCGCGGGATCGGCAGCACCAGCGGGCCGAACTTCACCCGCAGCCAGACCCGGCGGGATTCCAGCTCGCGCCACTGGCCATCATAGCGGTAACGCGCCCCGCTATCATCCAGCACCAGCTTGTAGACATCGATCAGATCGGGGCGGTTGACCGTGTTGGTCCAGCCCAGATGCTTGTTGTGGCCCAGCAGCGGGAACGGCGCACCGGGGAAATTGGCGCCGGCAAAATCCCAGCCTTCATCACTGTGCACCACCAGTTCCCACCAGGTCACCGGGCCTTCCCAGGGCTGGTGGCTGTTGACGATCAGGCGGGTGGTGGCATCGCTGCTGCGCCGGGCGGCCACGGCAAAGGCGTTGCTGCCGCGCTCATCGGCCGGGCCGGCATCACGCGGCGGCAGGCGGCCTTCCACCAGGGCGGACAAGGGCCGGTCCAGCCCGAAGAAGAAGGGTGAGCGCAGGGCAAAGCCCACCACGATATCGCGTCCCGTGACCGGGAACAGGCCTTGCAGCCGCACCTCGCGCTGGTGGCCACGTGCATAGTCATTCAACCCCTGGGCATAGGCTTCCACCAGCGCCCGCGTTGCCGGCGACAGGCCGGCATAACCCGCCTCCCCCACGCTTTTGGCATCGAGCAGATGGCCGGCAAAATCCAGCTTGGCGCCATCTTCGCCCAGGATCGCCCCGGCGCGGCCACGCACGGCGGCCAGGGTTTCTTCCAGATTGCGGAAATCATCCTCGGACTGGGCGATGGCGATGCCATAGGCCACATCGGCATCGGTCTTGCCGTTGATATGCGGCACGCCCCATTGGTCGCGCGTGATCGTCACGTTGCGCGGCCGGGCCGGATCGGCGGCGGGCGCGCTGGCGATCAGCGCGTCCCAGGTGGACAGCCCGACAAACACTGCGCCGGCGGCAATCGACGTCCAGAACAGGGCGGTGAACCAGCGCGGCATCAGCGGGCGTCCTTCACCACGGCGCCATCCTTGATGACGATCTTCACATCGCGCAGGGTGGCCACGTTGGCGGTGGGATCGCCGGCCACGGCAATCATGTCGGCAAACCGCCCCGGCACAATCTGGCCCACATCATCGCGGCCCAGCGCTTCGGCTGCCATCACGGTGGCGGCGCGAATGGCATCGATCGGCGCCATCCCCCATTCCACCATCTTGGCAAACTGGCGGGCATTGTCCCCATGCGGATACACGCCGGCATCGCTGCCAAACACCATCTTCACCCCGGCCTTCCACGCCGCCTGAAACGTCTGGCGCTGCTTCAGGCCAACTTCGCGTTCCTTGGCCAGGCTGGATTCCGGCACCCCGTTCTTCGCGCCTTCGGCCAGGATATAATCATCGTTGTAGATATCCATGGAAAACCAGGTGCCGGTTTTCTTGGCCAGTTCAAAGGCTTCGGCATCGGCAAAGCTCACATGCTCCACCGTATCCACCCCGGCGCGGATCGCCGCCTTGATGCCATTGGTGCCATGGGCATGGGCCGCCACCTTCAGGCCCAGCATATGGGCTTCCTCCACCAGCGCGTTCATTTCGGCCTGGGTGTATTGCTGCGCGCCCACGCTGGTGCCGATGGAGAACACACCGCCGGTGGCGCAATATTTGATCACTTCAGCGCCGCGCCGGTGCAGTTCGCGCACCTTCTGGCGCACGCCGTCGGGGCCATCGGCAATGCCGGGCCGATCAAACACATAATTGGCCGGAAGTTCATTGCTGTCGCAATGGCCGCCGGTGGCACCGATGGCATAGGTGGCCGGCACGATGCGCGGGCCGGGGATGGCACCGCGCTCGATCGCCAGTTTCAGGCCCAGATCGGCATAATCGGCCGAACCGACATTGCGCACCGTGGTGAAGCCGGCCTCGATCGTGCGCTTGGCCATGGCCACGCCCAGAACGGTCCAGAAACTGTTCGGATAGCGCAGCGCCTGCATGCCCGACAGGGTGGGATCGCTGCTCAGGTGCACGTGCATGTCGATCAGGCCGGGCAGGATGGTGAGATTGCCCAGATCGATGCGCCGGCCATCGGTGGCAAGCAACTCGCCCTGGCGGCCCACCTTGGTGATGCGGCCATCTTCCGCCACGATGATCGGCTTTTCGATCATGCGCCCACTCGCCACATCCAGCATGCGCGCCGCGGTGATCACCACGGTTTCGGCCTGGGCTGCCGTGCCGGCCAGCAGCGCCGCCAGCATCATCATCGTCTTCATGACCGTTCACTCCCCCTGTTGCCCGATGGATAGGGCGACAGGGCGGCAACGGCAAGCCGGTCAGGCCACCTGCGGCAGTTCGGTGGGCGCCGGCAGATGCGGCACCAGCGCGCCATCGCCCGACACCAGCGCGGCAAGGAACTGATCCACCGCCCGATCCCAGCCAAAGCGCCGGCCATAGGCCACGCAATCAGCCCGCCGCGACAGCAGCGCCCGCTGCATCGCCTCCGACAAATCGTGCGACACCGCGCCGATGCGGCCCGGCGCGCGGCCATCGGGGCCAAAGCCATCGGGCCCCACCACATCCAGCGGTCCAGGCACCCGGTATCCGGCCACCGGCGTGCCACAGGCCAGTGCCTCGATCATCACCAGCCCGAATGTGTCGGTGCGGCTGGGAAAGGCCATCACATCGGCCGCAGCATAGGCCGAAGCCAGCGCCGCGCCGTGCAGAGCGCCGGTGAAATGCGCTCCCGGAAACTTGCGCTGCAACCCATCCAGTGCCGGGCCATCGCCCACCACCAACTTGTCACCCGCCCAGGGCGCGGCCAGAAACGCCTCGATATTTTTTTCCACCGCCACGCGGCCGACATGCAGGGCCAGCGGCCGCTTCAGGCCGGCGGCGGCCGGATGCGGCGGCACATCGGGCCGGAACTGGTCCACATCCACCCCGCGCGACCACAGCCGCGTCTGGGTGATGCCATGATCGGCCAGTTCACCAGCCAGCCGCGGCGTTGCCACCATCACGGCATGGGCAGCACCGTGGAAGCGGCGCAGCACCCGCCACACACGCTCCGGATTCAGGCCGATGCGGGCCTGCACATAATCGGGAAAGCGGGTGTGGAAGCTGGTAGTGAAGGCAAAATCATTGCGCAGGGCCCAACCCCGCGCCAGCCAGCCCAAGGGGCCTTCGGTGGCGATGTGCAGCACATCGGGGCCAAAGCCGCTGATCATCCGGGCAATCCGGCGCTGCGTCGTCATCGCCAGCCGGATTTCTGGATAGGATGGCATCGGCACCGACCAGAATTGATCCGGCGAAATCACCTGGATGCGCACGCCGCGCGCGCTGAGCAGCCGCATGGTGGTGGACAGCGTGCGCACCACGCCATTGACCTGGGGTTCCCAGGCATCGGTGACCAGGGTGAGCTTCATCTGCGTCTCCTCAGGCGGCCAGCATGGCGGCGGCCGGCTGGGCTTCGGCCGGCTTGCGGGCGCGCGCCCGGCTCATCTGCACCCAATCGATGATCTCGATGCGGCCATCATCATGCTCGGCCAGCGCGGTGCAGCTTTCCACCCAGTCGCCGTCGTTCAGATAGGTGATGCCATCGAAATCGCGGATCTCGGCCGAATGGATATGGCCGCACACCACACCATCCAGCCCGCGCAGCCGCGCCGCATCGGCCACCGCCTGTTCAAAGCGGCCGATGAAGGCCACAGCGTTCTTCACGCGCTTCTTGATATGGGCGGAGATCGACCAATAGGGCAGGCCAAACTGGCGCCGCACCCGGTTGAACTGCACATTCAGCTTGAGCAGCAGCTCATAGCCAATGTCCCCCGCCCAGGCGAGCCAGCGGTGATAGAGCACCACGGCATCAAATTCATCGCCATGGCACACCAGCAGGCGGCGGCCATCGGCGGTGGTGTGAATGGCCTCCAGCGCGATCTCCACCCCGCCCAGGCTCAAGCCGGCATAGGGGCGCAACACCTCGTCATGATTGCCGGGGATATAGACAACCCGGGTGCCCTTGGCCGCCATCTTCAGCACGCGGCGCACCACATCATTGTGGCGCTGCGGCCAATACCAGCCGCGCTTCAGCTTCCAGCCATCGATGATGTCGCCCACCAGATACAGGGTTTCGGGCTGGATCGCCTTCAGAAACTCCAGCAGCATGTCGGCATTGCAGCCGGGCGTGCCGAGATGGATATCGGAAATCCACACCGTGCGGTGGCGCAGCTTGGCCGCCGGCACCGGATCGTCTTCCGGCTCCTGCAGAAAGGCCGGCACCGGCTTCAGCATGCCGGGCAGCAACGGTTCAGCCCAGGGATTTGGCAGTTCGGCAAACGGCATGGTCGCCATGGCAAGGGCCTTTCAGCTGTCCTTGCCCGGACGCTCTAACGATCAGCCATGACCCCATCGTGACGTCTGGGTTGCAATATCATTGCACACACGGATTCCCGCCCCCGCCACAACGAAAAAGGGCGGCCCCAACGGGACCGCCCCTTTCCAGTTTGGCCTTAGCCGCGATCAGAACCGGACGCGGGCACCAAAGCGGATCGCCCACAGCGAACCGTTCAGGTTCACGCCCTGAGTGGGGGCAGTGAAGGTGGTGCCGCTGCGGTTGGCAAAGCTGTACTGGGTGCAGGCGGTGGTGGCGCAGGTGACGTTCACCAGCGTGCCATAGCCCGGGAAGGCAACCTGGCGGATCACACCCCAATCCTTGTTCACCAGGTTCAGGAAGTTCTCGATGTCGGCGCTCAGTTCGATCTTGCCGCCAAACACGAAGGGCACTTCCTGGCGCACGGCCAGATCGAGGCGGTTGTAACGCGGGGTCTTGCCGATGTTCTTCGGCGCGATGCCGCCCTGATACTTGTTCAACTCCGAGTTCTGGATGAAGTTCTGGAAGCCGGCAAAATCAAAGCCGGTGGCATAGACCACGCGCGGATCAGCGGTGATCGAGCTGACATTCGGCACATACATGAGGAAACGGTTGTTGGTGCCAGTGACGCCGAACACGTTGGAGCGGTTGTTGCCCGAGGCCTGATCGGCAAAGGTGTAGCTGAACCGCTGACCGGCCTGGCTGTTGAAGAAGAATTCAAAGCGGGTGTTGTTGTCACCAAACAGCTTGAAATCATACCCACCGCCGAGGCGATAGCTGTCGTCACGCTGATAGCTAGAGATGCCATAGGCCGCGTTGTTCGGGTCCTGGCCGGCCGCAGCGTTGACATAGTTGGAGAAGGCCACCGACGAGGTGCCGTTGTTGGCATCGCGCGAGCGCTGGAAGGTATAGGCACCGTTCAGATAGAAACCGTTGTTCCAGCGCTTCTTGAAGCGGGTGACCACGTTCCAGCCGAAACCATCATCCACGTTGGTGAGGAAGATATCGGTGTTGGTGGTCGTGCCCTGGCCGGGCAGCACCTGATAGCGCAGGCGGCCATCGGGCAGCGCGCCCAGCGGAACCGAACGCAGATCAGTCCAGGTGGCGGCGTCGCGCAGGCGGCTCCACACCACGTCAAGGCCCAGCTGCCAGCCGTCACCCAGGAAGCCCAGATCGGCGTTGTAATCCACCGAGGTGGACAGGCGCCAGGTTGCCGGAATGCGATAGTTGGGATCGAGCGCGTTGGTGGGCGAACCGGCGGTGCCGCCGGTGCGGATAGCGGCAACCAGTTCAGCCGGCGGGTTGGCCCCGCTGACCACGTTGTTCAATGTCGCAGCGCCAATGGAGGCGATCTGCGCCGCCGTCAGGCCAGTGACGCCCGCCACCGAGAAGGTGCCATCGGCGTTGCGGCGCACCTGGGCGCGGCCCAGCGTGGGACCGGGGTTGGAATAATTGTTCGAAATCCACACGTTGGGGTTGCCACCGCCGAACAAGCCAGCCGAACCACGCAGCTGCAGGCGCTCCGTGGGCTTCCAGTTGAAGCCCAGGCGCGGCTGGAACAGGCCACGGCCATTCAGCGTGCTGTTGTTCGGGAAACCATAACGGCCGAGGAAAGCATCGTTGAAGAACGGGGAATCCGGCGTGTCAAAGATGTCATAGCGCATGCCGGCGATCAGGGTGAACTGGTTGCCCAGATCGATGGTGTCCTGAAGGCCGAACGACCAGCTGTTGTTGGCGAACAGCGCACGCACTGTATCGATACCACCGCGCAGCGGCACGGCCAGATCGAGTTCGTTGGCGCGACGCGCATCCAGATCGGCGATCGAATCGAACAGGAACGCACCCGAAACGCGCTGGGCAAACAGGTTGTTGATATCCTGCGTGCGGCGCTCAACCACGGCCTTCACGGTGTGGTTGTTCATCTTCAGCGTCGCAGTGAATTCGAAGTTCAGCGACTTGGAGCTGAGTTCGTTGGCCTGGCGGCTGATATCCGGGCCAAACTGCAGGCGGCGGGTGCCGGGCGCGCAAGTCTGCGGCCCGGAACCATTGGCCGGCTGGCCGGCGGCCGGCGGCAGCGGATTGGTGGGATCAAGGCAGACCTGGAACTGGCCAAAGCTGCGATCGCTGAACGGCACCTGCAGGCGGACATAATCCGCATAGGACACGCGGGCCTGAGTAGAGAAATTGTCGCTCCACTGATCGTTGATTTCAAAGATGCCGGTATGGTTGATGGCACCCTGGTTATAGTTGTTGGACAGCAGCGACAGGGTCGGGTTGGTGGCGTTCAGTTCGCCAACGCCGGTCTGCCCGGCCAGCACAGTGCCTTCGTTGTAGATATAGGTGAAGGCGGCGCGGTGGCCATCGGCAATGTTCAAGTCAAACTTGGCGACCAGCTTGTCATCCTTTTCCTGGATGTCGCTGGGCACGCCGCCGGTGGCAAAGCTGTAGCGGTTCTGGGCAATGGTGCTGATCTGGCTGATCTGCGCATCGGTGATCCCCAACGAAGCCGCGCTCAGGTTGGCCGGCACCGAGTCGCGCAGGCGTTCATAGGTGATGGCGAAGAACAGCCGATCCTTGATGATCGGGCCAGTCACCTGACCCATGTAGATCTGCGATTCAAACGCACCGGTGCGCAGCACGCCGCGGGCATTGTCACCGCGCAGCTTGTCGGAATTGTAGAAGGCAGCGGCCTGGGCGGTGAACGTGTTGCCGCCGGACTTCAACTGGGTGTTGATGGCGCCGCCCTGGAAGAAGCCCTGGCGGATATCAACCGGCGCGACTTCGACCGAGAATTCCGAAATGGCATCCAGCGGGATCGGGCCACGCGCCGAAGCAAGGCCACCGGCTTCGAGGCCGAAGGGGTCGCCAAAGGCCACGCCGTCAACGGTGAAGCGGTTGAAGCGGTTGTTGGAGCCGGCGATGGAGATGGCGCCGCCGTTGGTCGGGTCCAGCGTCACCATCGGATCGCGGAAGGCGAGGTTGCGGATGTCACGGTTGACGTTGGCCACGCCGGCGATGTCGCGCGCGGTCAGCACGGTGGCGGCACCGGTGCCGATGGTGATGGCGCTGCGGGTGCGGGCGGCGGTGACGGTGATCGTCTTGCCGGTGGACGCCAGCATCACTTCGATGCGCTGCGGCGAGCCAGCCACCAGACTGTCCAGCGTGTCGGTGGCGGCGTCATAGCCGGGGGCTTCGACGGTGATGCTGTAGGGGCCGCCGACGCGCAGGCCGGTGGCGTTGAATTCGCCGTTGGCGCCCGAGGTTTGCGCGATGCGCGTACCCGACGGGGTGTGCACCACGGTGACGGTGGCACCGGCAATCGGCTTGTTCTGTTCGTTGACCACCGCGCCGCGGATGGCCGAGGTGGTTTCCTGCGCGTGGACAATGGCCGGAACGGCAAGCGCGACGAGCGCGACGCCAAGACGAAGATGACGCATGATATTTCCCCTGGGGCTGGAGCGGACGGGACACTGGCTTGGCGCGCAGGGACTCGTGACCCTGTGCTGCCAATTGCAATGGCCCTTGCCGGGGTTTCGTGACGTTTTTGTTACAGCTTCATGGCGGGTTCATGATTGTTGGATTCGAGGGGTGAGTGTTGCGGTGCAGCAACACCGCAGCCGGGCGCGCAAATAGCGCAGCTATTTGCCGACTCCGGCAAGGTCGGCCGGGCGGCCGGCTGGCCCTCGGGCCAGCCGAACCGCTTCGACGGCGTGGCTCCGCCACGCTCTTTCTTCCCGCCTTGCTTGACGCCTGAAACGGACTCGGCGGCTCCGCCGCCGGCCGTGCCCGCAGGGGCTGCCCGGTGCTGCCCGGGCCCGCCCCCGCTGCCGCAGCCGGCGGCGGAGCCGCCGAGTCTGCTTCAGGAGAAAAGGAAGAAAGGAAAAAGCGTGACAGAGCCACGCCGTCGGACGACACACGAAAACGGCGGCCTGCGGGCCGCCGTTTTTGGTCGCCGGCCGGCCTTGCCGGAGTCGGCAAATAGCTCCGCTATTTGCGCGCCCGGCTGCGGCGTGGGCGGTGAGGGTTTCGAACCCCCGACCCGCTCCGTGTAAAGAAGCCGCTCTACCACTGAGCTAACCGCCCCACGCCGCCAGGCGCATCAACAACGCGCATGCGCCCCTAGCGGCGCAAAGAAGTTCGTGCAACCGTGCGCCGCCATGACCTCACTCGACACCACCCAGACCAGCGTCTTCATCGCGCTGACCATCTTCATGGCGCTGGCCACCATCTGGCAGGTGCGGCGCATGTCCGCCAAACAGGGCAGCCGCGCCGACGCCAACAGCAACCGCGAATATTTCCTTGCCGGCGGCGGCCTCACCTGGCCGTTCATCGCCGGCTCCATCACGCTCACCAACCTCTCCACCGATCAGTTGGTCGGCATGAACGGGCAGCAGATGCTGCTGCTGGCCTGGTGGGAGCTGTCGGCGGTGGCGGGCCTGGCCATTCTGGCGCTGGTGTTTCTGCCGGTCTATTATCGCGAGGGCTGCACCACCACCACCGAACTGCTGCAGAAACGCTATAACTCGCCCGGTTTGCGCGCCCTGGTGTCGGCGCTGTTCCTGGCCGGCAATCTGCTGATCTATCTGCCGATCACGCTCTACACCGGCGCTTTGTTCCTGCGCACCGTGTCGGGCGCCGATGTGCCGCTGCTGCCGCTGGCTGCCGTGCTGGGCGTGGTCGGCTCGCTCTATGCCATATTGGGCGGGCTGCGGGCGGTGGCGGTGTATGACACCATCGCGGGCGTGGGCGTGCTGGGATCGGCGCTGGCCATCGTCTGGCTGGCGCTCACCGCCATTGGCTGGGATTTTTCCGGCATCCCGGCCGAACGGTTGACGCTGGTGGGCGGGCCCGAAAGCCCCATCCCCTTCCCCACGCTGTTCACCGGCATGATCTTCATCCAGATGTTCTATTGGTCCACCAACCAGAACATCACCCAGCGCGCCATGGCGGCGCCATCCTTGCGCGAAGGCCAGAAGGGCGTGTTTGCCGCCGGCATCATCCGCCTGATCATCGTGCCGGCCATCGTCGTGCTGCCCGGCATCGCCAGCTACAAATTGTTCGGCCCGCTGGGAGACACCGCCTATGGCCGCATCGTCGCCGAAGTGATGCCCAGCTGGGCTTCGGGCGCCTTCGCGGCCTTCATGGCGGCGGCGGTGCTCACCCATTATACCTCGATCCTCAACAGCTCGACGACGCTGTGGGTGTGCGACATTCACGAGGCCTATATCAACCGAACGCCCAATGTGGGCCGGTTGAACACGGTCATCTCGCTCAGCTTCGTCGCCCTCTCCATCGCGCTGGTGCCGGTCTATGATGGCGCCGCCTCCATCATCAATCTGGTGCAGCAGCTGAACGGCCTGCTCTCCATGCCGATCCTGGCCGCCTTCATCTGCGGGCTGGTGTTCAGCGGCATCCAGGCCCGCGCTGTCATGCTGGCGCTGTTGTTCGGGGTCGGGCTCTATGCCGTGTTCACCTGGGTGTGGACGCCAGCGCACTATATCCACCTGATGCTGGTGACGTTATTGGCCACCATAAGTGTCGCTTTGGCCACCAATCGGCTGCTGGGCGGCACGGCGGTGTTGCGGCGGGGCGCCGGGACGGCCAATATGGCCGCGCATTGACTCACAGGTTACGGAGTGTTTCGCCATGTTTTCCCGGCTGTTTCTCGACCACCCCCGCTGCGTGAACGAAACCTATTCCGAGCATATGGGCGCCGCCTTTGGCGTGGGCGGCCGGCTGTTTGCCGCCAGCCTGAAATGCTTCATCCATGGCCTGGTTCCCGGCCTCTACAAAACCGCCGGTTCCGATGCGATCATGGAGCTGCACAAAGACATCGCACCGCGCAAATATGATCAGCCAACCTTCTGATCGCCACCAAACGGGGAACACGCAATGACCGACACTCTGGGCTTTTGCCCCGCCCGGCTGGCACGGCTGGATGCCTTTCTGGCGGAAAAATATCTCGCCACCCGCCGCCTGCCCTGCACCCTGTCGCTGGTCGCCCGCCATGGCGAGATTGTGCACATGGGCGTGCAGGGCCTGGCCGATGTGGAGCGCGGCATCCCGGCCCGGGCCGACACGATCTTCCGCATCTATTCGATGACCAAGCCGATCACCTCGGTCGCGCTGATGATGCTGGTGGAACAGGGCAAGATCGCGCTGGATGATCCGGTGCACAAATATATCCCGGAGTGGAAAAATCTTGGCGTGTTCGTCGCCGGCACCCACAAACTGGGCTTTCAGACCCGGCCGCCGGCGCGGCCGATGCAGGTGGTCGATCTGTTCCGCCACACCGCCGGCCTCACCTATGGGTTCCAGCTGCGCACCAATGTTGATGAAGCCTATCGCCGCGAGAAGATCGGCGAGATCGAAAAGGCCGGCACGCTGGAAGACATGATCAAGGCGCTGGGGCGCCTGCCGCTGGAGTTCTCGCCGGGTGAGGCGTGGAATTATTCGGTGGCAACCGACGTGCTGGGCTGGCTGGTGCAGGTGGTGTCCGGCCAGAAATTCGAGGATTATCTGGCCGAGCATGTCTTCCAGCCGCTGGGCATGATCGATACCGGCTTCCATGTGCGCGAAGGCCAGGAACATCGTTTCGCCGCCTGTTATCAGCCCACGAAAGACGGCAGCATCACGGTGCAGGATGATCCCACCACCTCCTCCTTCCTGAAGCCCGCCAGCTTCATTTCCGGCGGCGGCGGCCTGGTCTCCACTGCGGCGGATTATCTGCAATTCTGCCGCATGCTGCTCAACGGTGGCACGCTGAACGGCCACCGCCTGATCAGCCGCAAGACGCTCGACCTGATGACCGCCAATCACCTGCCCGGCGGCGTTGACCTGCCCGCCATGAGCCGCAGCCTGTTTTCCGAAGCCGCCTATGAAGGCGTCGGCTTCGGCCTGGGCTTTGCGACCAGCACCGCGGCGCACAAGACGCTGATGCCCGGCAGCAACGGCGATTATTTCTGGGGCGGCGCCGCAAGCACCTTCTTCTGGGTGGACCCGGAGGAAGATCTGATCGGCATCTTCATGACCCAGCTGATCCCGTCCTCCACCTGGCCGGTGCGCAAGGAAATGCGCACCATGGTCTATGCCGCGCTGGATGATTGAAGCGGCTCAATAATCTTCCCGCTCCGGCAGTTCGGTACGGCGGAAGCGGATGCGGCGCTCCTTGTCGGCCGGCACCACCACGCGCCACACCGGCCGGCCATCGCGCAGCGCCAACGCTTGCGAAAAGCGGCTGAGCGTGTGCTCGTTGGTGTCGGCAAATTCCACCTCGGCGGTGATCGGCGTCTCGCCATCGTTGCGCACCGTCAGGGTCACCCGGGCCCAATTTGATCCGTCCGGGCCGTCATCCTCGTCCTGATCAAAGTCCACATCGTCGCCGCCGTCGGGCAGATCAATATCCACCCGCTCGCCCACCGCCTTTTCCTTCACCGCCACCTCGCCGATCGGGTGGCGGCCCAGCTGGGTGTTCTGAAACAGCGCGATGCGGCCGCGCGGCAATGGTTCGCCCAACCCGCTGGCCTTGTCGTTGATCAGGCGATAGCTGAATTTCTGATCGTCAATATAATCGCCGCGATAGGTGGCGTGGTGCAGAAACTCGCCCTTCAGCACCCGATCATCCAGAAAGCGCACCTGCTTGATGCTGCGCGCGCCAATGTCGCTGCGGCGGCCAAGCGTGTAGAGCTTGGCATCGCCCACATCGCTCTGATCGGCACGGCGCATGCCGGTCACCACGATGGCATCGCCGCAGCCGCCCTCCTCATCCTCTTCGTCGCAGCCGCCACCGCCGCCAAACCCGCCCCACCGGCTCATGCGCAGCGCAATCGGGGCTTCCAGGTCGCCGAACGGCCTTGGCGTGAACAGCGGGGCATTCACCCGCGCCGCCGCGGTGCGGCCCATCGGCCAACATTCGGCCGAAACGTCGATATTGCCGGGCGCATAAGGATCAGCCTCCCGCGCCGCTTCCTCGGCCTCCTCCTCCTCATCCGTTGGCCCGACCCGGCCGATCACCCCGGCAATCGCGCTCACCTGCGCCGCTTCAAAGCGGGTGCGGTCGCGGCTGCCCAGCGTCATCCACGATGACAGCGCCAGCGTGCGGCCATCAGCGGAGAAGGTGCCGACATAATCCGCCTGCCAATCGAAATTGCCGGCCAGATAGACGAGGCGCAGCCGCAACTTGCCGCCGGGGTTACTGGCGGGCAATTCCACCGAAAGTGTCGGCTTGGCGGTCAGGTCGGCCGGGCGGCCGGGAAACAACAATGTGTTGAGGCTGCCTTCGCACTGCACCGCCTCCACGCCCCTCGCCGTCTTCAGCACCAGCGCATCGGGGGCGGACAAGATGGTGCCAGCCTCCACCAGCGGCTTGCCCGTCACCGGATCGGCCCGGCGGATCGTCACCCGCTGGCCGGCAAAGGCATCGATCAGGCCACGCTGTGACAGCAGGCGGGCATCGAAATTCTTCTCACCGGTGGTGATGTCATACAGCAGCGCGCTTTGGGGGACGATGCCGCCCGCCACGCCTTCCAGCCGAAGCGTGACCGCGCCCGCCGGCACCGCCACCTCGCGCACTTCTTCCAGCAGGGCATAGCCGCCCAGCGGTTCATCGCTGCCCGGGTCCATGTCCATCACATCGCCGGCAGCGCGGGCGGAGTCGCGATAGAAGGTGATCGCCGTGTCTTGCGGCGCCGCCGAAACGACAATCGGCGCCAACATCAGGGCCAGGGCCGCTAGCATCAGAAGGCGGTGAGATAGGTGACGTTCAGTTCGGCCGTGCCCTTCGCCAGCACCGGCACCTGCCATTCGCGCACATCACTCACCGTCTGGGCACCCTTGATGCTTTCATCGGTGATGCGGGTTGCCTCGCGCCAGCCTTGCAGGCCGGTCTGGCGCAGCGCCACCGCCACCGCCTGCGGCCGGGCGTTGGTGACGATGAACTTCATCTGGGTGCGGTAATATTCGCGCGGGCGCTGCACCGTCACCGTTTGCACCGCGCCATTCTCGACAATGCGGAACTTCGCTGCCGCCTGCCATTCATCCGCTGTGATCCGTTCGCGCTTCACCACCATCGGCCGCAACTTCACATCAAAGGCCAGCGCGGTGGGCAGTTCCACATCCGATCCAGCCGTGGTGTGCTCGATGCGGTTCTCACCCACAAAGCGCGTCTTGCCGCTGGCATCGCGCATGTACACCCGCACGATTCCCGCCGGCAGCGCGCGACCGAGCCCGCCCTTCGAACCAGTGCCGAAATTCAGGATGCTGGTGACCGCCTGCGCTTCATCGGCTTCGCACAACCATTCGCAATCAAACCGATAGAGGCGCCTGGCTGCCACGCCCGACGCATCGAGGAAGCTCACCTGCTTCTTCTGGTTGCTGGCCACCGTGGTGCGTGCCGCAATCGGATAGAGATAAAGATCGCCCACCGCCTGCTCGTTGCTCTCGCCATCGCCGGGCCGCGATGATCCATATTGATTGGGGGAGCGACGGCGCGGCTGTTGCAGCTTCATCAGATCGCCGGCCGCCAGGGTGAGCTGCGCATCGCGAAAGGCAGTGCCGGTGCTGTTGGTCAGCGTGACCCAACCCTGAAGGTCCATGCGGCCCTTGACCTCGTCAAACAGGCCGACATAATCCGCCTTCCAGCCCAGCCCGCTGGTGAGATAGCTCAACGTCACCGGCTGCACACCGGCCTTCGCGGCCTCCACCGTGACCGACAATGTGGGCCGGGCGCGCAGATTGGGCGGGATGCGATCAAAGATCACCCGCACCGGCAGGCCATCGTCGCGCAAGATCTCCACATGGCCGCCGGTTTCCAGCACCACGCCGCCGTTCACCGCCAGCACCTTTGCCGTGTCCCTGGTTTCCGCGCCGGTGGCCTGGTTGGTGCGCAGCAGCGTGATGGTCTGGCCTTCGGCCTTGCGCATCAAACTGTCGGGCGACAGCAGATCATAGTCGAAATTCTGCTCCACCACGTCGATGCCCTCGCCGCCCAGCGTCACGGTTTCGGGGCGGATGGTGGCCGACACATCGGGAAATTCCTGGCGGCTGATGCCGGCCGGCAGGGTCAGGCTGCGCCGATCCTCCACCAGCGCCTGATCAGCATAGACGGTGATGCGCACATCGCCCTGGCCGTGGCTGGCCGGGTCGCTGGGGGCCGCAGCCACCATAGTTGCCGTGCCAAGCGCCAGGATGGCCAGTCTTTGCCGCATCACCCGCTCCTTCAATTCGTTTTCAACAGGATGACACAAGCTGACGGCAGGGCAAGCCGGTCTGCTGACCAGAATGCCATACCTCGCCAAAGATTATTTTGGCGCGCCTGTCTGTTTCGGGCAGTCTTGCCGCTCATCGTTGCAGGCAGCCGGAATTGGCCGGCCGCCCTGATGAAAGACCTGCGGATGAAACGCCTGATGTTTGTTGCTGCCGCTGCCGCGCTGGCCTGGCCCGCCCAGGCTGCGGATTTCCTGCTGCTGGTGCAAGAGGCACCGACAGAGCTGGCCAAGCGCCGCGATGCCGGCCCAGCCGGTGCCGCCTATTGGCAAGGCTTTGTTGCCGCCGGTGGCACGCTGGCCAAGGCAGGCGCCCTGAAAGGCGGCGGTGCGCTGGAACCGACCAGCCCGCCCGGCCGCGGCGGACTGGTACTGGGCGGCTATTTCCTGATCAGTGCCGACACGCTGGCCAGTGCCCGCAGCCTGGCGGCCCGTGTCGCCGCCAACGTGCGCGGTGGCCGGATCGATGTGATCGCCCACGCCCCCACCAAAACCGGCATGTAAGAAAGGATACGACCATGCAATATGCCCTGATTTATCATGAAACCGCCGCCGAACTCGCCCGGCGCGACAGCGACACCAGCGCCTATTGGGGCGCCTGGGATGCCTATATGGGCGCCATGGGTGCCGCCGGCATCATGCGCGGCGGTGCCGGCCTGTTGGCGCCCGATACCGCCACCACCTTGCGGATCAGCAATGGCGACTGGCAGGTGGAAGACGGCCCCTTTGCCGACACCAAGGAAAAGCTGGGCGGCTTTGTGGTGATCGAGGTGGCCGATCTGGATGCGGCCCTGGCCTGGGCGGCGCGGGCGCCCTGCGCTGCGGCCGGATCGGTGGAGGTGCGCCCCACCCTGCCGCCGCAAGCCAACTGATTCACCGGCGATGCGCGCTGCGGCCAATCCCGGCTTTGCAGCGGCAGAAGCGGCAGCGCGCACCGCCTATGGCCGGCTGCTGGCCCTGCTCAGCCGCCACAGCCGCGATATTGCGGCAGCCGAAGATGCACTGGCCACTGCGCTGGCCCAGGCGCTGGCGCGCTGGCCCGATGATGGCGTGCCCGCCAATCCCGATGCCTGGCTGTTCACCGTGGCCCGCCGCGCGCTGGGCCATGGCCGCGCCCGGGCCGCCACCGCGCTGGCCGCCGAACCGGCGCTGAGCCTGCTGGATGCGGAACGTGCCAATATCCCGCAAGCGGACCTGCCCGATGAACGGTTGAAGTTGCTGTTTGTCTGCACCCACCCGGCGATTGCGGCCCGCATCCAGGCGCCGCTGATGCTGCAGGTGGTGCTGGGGCTGGATGCAGCCCGCATCGCGGCGGCCTTCCTGGTGTCACCCGCCGCGATGAGCCAGGCGCTGGTGCGGGCCAAGGCGCGCATCCGTGATGCCGGCGTGCCCTTCACCGTGCCGCCGCCACAGGAGCGCCCGGCCCGCCTGGCGGCCATCCGCACCGCCATCTATGCCGCCTATGGCGCCGGTTGGGAGCAGATGGCGGCCGATCAGGCCTCCGATCTGGCCGGCGAAGCCCTGTTTCTGGCCCGGCTGCTCACCGCGCTGGCCCCTGATGATCCCGAAAATGCCGGCCTGCTGGCGCTGATCCTGCTGTGCGAGGCGCGGCGGCCGGCGCGGCGGGATGCCCAGGGCGGGTTTGTCCCGCTCGACCGGCAGGATGTGACGCTGTGGCACCGCACGCTGATCGAGGAGGGCGAAGCGGCCCTGCGCGCGGCCGCCGCGCTGGGCCAGCCCGGCCGCTTTCAACTGGAAGCCGCCATCCAGTCCCTGCACAATCACCAGCGCTTCACCGGTGCCGATCTGTCAGCACCGCTGATCGGGCTGTATGATCGCCTGATGGACGTTGCGCCCAGCATTGGCGCCGCGGTGGCACAGGCCGCCGCCTTCACCGCCGCCGGCGCTGCCCCGGCGGCACTGGCCGCGCTGGATGCCCTGGCTGAACGCTGTGGTGATCACCAGCCCTGGTGGGCAACCCGCGCCCGGGTGCTGGCCGTGCTGGGCGATGCCGACGCCGCACGCGAAGCCGCCAGCCGCGCTGCAGGGCTCAGCCACGATCCGGCGATACGCCGCTTTTTGCTGTCCCAAGATTTCCTTGGCTTTCCTCCAGCTTGGCAAGCCGCCATGCCGGGCCCACAACAGGCCAACGAAGGAGAGCCAGCATGACCGATTATGTGCCCCCCAAGGTCTGGACGTGGGACAAGGGCTTTGGCGGCCGTTTCGCCAACATCAACCGGCCGATTGCCGGCGCCACGCAGGAAAAGGCGCTGCCCGTGGGCAAGCACCCGTTCCAGCTCTACAGCCTGGGCACGCCCAACGGCGTGAAGGTGACGGTGATGCTGGAGGAACTGCTGGCCCTGGGCCATGCCGGGGCCGAATATGATGCCTGGCTGATCAACATCGGCACCGGCGATCAGTTCGGATCGGGCTTTGTGGATGTGAACCCCAACAGCAAGATCCCGGCGATGGTCGATCATTCGACCAACCCACCCACCCGCCTGTTCGAAAGCGGCGCCATGCTGCTGTATCTGGCGGAAAAATTTGGCGCCTTCCTGCCCACCGATCACCATGCCCGCACCGAGGCCTTGTGCTGGCTGTTCTGGCAGATGGGTTCGGCCCCGATATTGGGCGGCGGCTTCGGTCATTTCTATGCCTATGCCCCCACCAAGCAGGAATATCCGATCAACCGCTTTGCCATGGAGGTGAAGCGGCAGATGGACGTGCTCGATCGGCATCTGGCCGACCATGAGTATATGGCCGGCACCGAATACAGCATCGCCGATATGGCGATCTGGCCCTGGTATGGCGCGATGAGCCTGGGCCTGATGTATGAGGCGGGCGAGTTTCTGGAGGTGGCGGGCTATACCAACGTCATCCGCTGGACCAAGGCGATCGGCGAGCGCCCGGCGGTGAAGCGCGGCCGCATGGTCAACCGCCCCTATGGCGAACCATCGAGCCAGTTGCTGGAACGCCACGACGCCAGCGATTTCGACACCAAGACCCAGGACAAGATCGGCAAGAGCGCATGAGCGACACGACATTCCGCCAGCCGCCGGACGTCCACCCCGAAGGCAGTCTGGGCCACAGCCTGGCCCAGCGCCGCATCCACCGCTTCGATCCCGGCCACGCTGTGATCGAATATGAAGTGCTGCCCGCCATCTGCCATTCCGGCGGCGTGGCGCAAGGGGGGTTCGTCGCCGGCTGGATCGATGCCGCCATGGCCCATGCCGTGATGGCCAAATATGGGTTCGAAAGGGTGCCGATCAGCCTGGAATTGAAGGTGAGTTACTTCGCCCCGGCCAACCCCGGCCGCGTGCTGGCCGAAGCCTGGATCGAAAAGGCCGGCGGCCGCACGCTGTTTGCCGAAGGCCGGCTGACCACGCTGGACGGCAAGGTGCTGGCCAAGGCGAGCAGCACGATCAGCCTGATCGATGCGGCGAAGGTGGCGGCGAAGATGGTGTGAGGGCTATTCCGCCTCGCGCAGGTCGATCCTGATGCTCACCCACGTCCCCACCTGAAAATCGCCGTTCACCCGTGGCGGCTTCACGCGGAACTGCCAGGCGGCTTCCTGCACGGCATAGCCCAGGCCACTGCCGGGGGTTTCGCCGATGGCCTTGCAATCCTCCACCTTGAAGCGCGGGGCGGTGCGGCAGGCGATCAGGCCATAGGCGCCGGGGCGGCCCTTGCCGCGGATATAGAAAGCCAGTTCGGCATCGGTCGGCTCGCGCTGCCATTCGGCGGCATAAAGCTTGCTGCCATCAGGCGCCACGCCCACCACGGCAGTGTCGGGCAGATTGGCGCCGGCCACCTGCGCCGCCGGCATTTCGGCGCGCTGCGTCTTGCGCAGATCAAAGCCCAGCAGGGCCGGATCGCCAAAGCTCCATTTCGCCGGCGGCTGATTGGGCACCTGCACGATCACCTCGGGCTGCGGCGCAGTGCGTTGCGGCGTGACGCGCGGCTTGGGCTGCACTTGTGGCCGGGCGCGTTCGGGAGTGGGCGCGGCGATGTTCACCGCCACCATCGATCCCGGCCCCGGCTTGCCCTTGGGCTGCGGCGGCGCCAGCAGCAGCAACAACAGCAGCAACAGCGCATGCAGCAGGATCACCACAGCCAGCACCGGCACGCGCCGCCAATCCGGCAGCAGGCCGGGCGCACGGGCAAGGAACGAGGCGGGGGCGGTGGTC
Organism: Sphingomonadales bacterium; assembly: GCA_027485485.1. GTDB lineage: Bacteria > Pseudomonadota > Alphaproteobacteria > Sphingomonadales > Sphingomonadaceae > Sandarakinorhabdus. Next base: position 25,503 of record JAIXQY010000201.1, read on the forward strand.
ACGGGCAGCGGGGCTTCGATAGGGCGCGCCCGCCCACACCGCTAGTCCAGATTTGGCCGCAGCAACTGGGTGGCGCGTTCCAGGCTCACGCCCAACCGCTGGGCATAGTCGGCCAGTTGGTCCGGCCCCACCCGCGCCACACCGAAATAGGCGCTTTGCGGATGGGCGAAATAAAAGCCCGAAACGGCGGCCGTCGGCCACATGGCGAAACTGTCGGTGAGTGAAATGCCGGCCCGGGCTTCCACCTCCATCAGATCGAACAGCTGGCGCTTCAGGCTATGCTCCGGACAGGCCGGATAGCCCGGCGCCGGGCGGATGCCGGTGTAACGCTCGCGGATCAGATCGTCGTTGCTCAGCTTCGGCCCGGTTTCATGGCCCCAGAACTCGCGGCGCACGCGCTCGTGCAGATATTCGGCAAAGGCTTCGGCCAACCGGTCGGCCAGCGCCTTCAGCAATATATCGTTATAATCGTCGTTCGCGGCCTTGAAGCGGGCCAGTTGCAGATCAATCCCCTCGCCCGCCTGCACGGCAAAGCCGCCCAGCCAATCCGCTTCGGGGTAGATGAAATCGGCCAGGCACATGTTGGCCCGGCCATCGCGCTTGGCAATCTGCTGGCGCAGAAAGGGCAGGCGCGCGATCTCGCGGCTGCGGGCGGCATCGCCAAACAGCAGCACATCATCACCCTCGCGCCGCACCGGCCAGATGCTGATCACGCCCTTGGGATGCAGCCAGCCTTCCGCCACGATCCGCCCCAGCATCTCCTGCGCATCGGCGAACAGGCTGGTGGCGCTGGCCCCCACCACTTCGTCAGTCAGGATCGCCGGATAATTGCCGTGCAGTTCCCAGGCCCGGAAGAAGGGCGTCCAGTCGATATAGGGAATCAGCATCGCCACCGTCACATCATCGATGGTCTGCGTGCCGGTGAAATTGGGCCTCACCGGCGGATGCGCCACGAAATCAGTGGGAAATCCGTTGGCGCGGGCCTGCTCGATTGGCACCAGCTTGGATTGGCCGCTGCCGGCGCGCTGGATGCGGATGGCTTCATATTCGGCCGCGGTTTCAGCCACCAGCGAATCCTTCAACGTGTCAGACACCAAAGTGCCGGCCACCCCCACCGCGCGGCTGGCGTCCAGCACATGCACCACCGGGCCCTGATAAGCCGGCGCGATGCGCAGCGCGGTGTGGACCCGGCTGGTGGTCGCCCCGCCGATCAGCAGCGGCATGGCCATGCCGGCGCGTTGCATCTCGCTCGCCACATGCACCATTTCATCCAGGCTGGGGGTGATCAGGCCCGAAAGCCCGATCATGTCCGCCTCATGCTTCACCGCGGCATCCAATATGGTCTGCGCCGGCACCATCACGCCCAGATCGATCACCTCGAAATTGTTGCACTGAAGCACGACGCCAACGATATTCTTGCCGATATCATGCACATCGCCCTTCACGGTCGCCATGATGATGCGGCCCTTGGACGATGATCCAACGGTTTTTTCCGCCTCGATATAGGGCAGCAGGATCGCCACGGCCTTTTTCATCACGCGCGCCGATTTCACCACTTGCGGCAGGAACATCTTGCCGGCGCCAAACAGATCGCCCACCACGTTCATGCCGGCCATCAACGGCCCTTCGATCACGTCGATCGGCCGGGCAAACTGGTGGCGCGCTTCCTCTGTGTCGGCCTCCACAAAGGCATCGATGCCCTTCACCAGCGCATGTTCCAGCCGCTTTTCCACCGGCCATTGCCGCCAGAGTTCCGCCGCCGGGTCCGCCGCCCTGGCCGGTCCGCCCTTGAACCTGTCGGCCACGGCCAGCAGGCGATCGGTTGCATCGGCGCGGCGGTTGAGCACCACGTCCTCGCACAAGTCACGCAGTTCCGGATCAATGGCGTCATACACGTCAAGCTGCCCGGCGTTGACGATGCCCATATCCATCCCGGCCTGGATGGCGTGATAGAGGAACACGCTGTGCATCGCCCGGCGCACCGGTTCATTGCCGCGGAAGCTGAACGACAGGTTGGACACCCCGCCACTCACATGCGCATGCGGGCAGCGGCGGCGGATCTCGCGGGTCGCTTCGATGAAATCGACGCCGTAATTGTTGTGCTCCTCGATCCCGGTCGCCACCGCGAAGATGTTGGGATCAAAGATGATGTCTTCCGGCGGAAAGCCGATGCCGGTGAGCAGCTTGTACGCCCGCTCGCAGATTTCCACCTTGCGCGCTGCCGTGTCGGCCTGGCCGGTCTCGTCAAAGGCCATCACCACCACGGCGGCGCCATAACGCAGGCACTTCTTAGCCTGTTCCAGGAACGACGCTTCGCCTTCCTTCATGCTGATCGAATTGACGATGCCCTTGCCGGCCAGGCACTTCAGCCCGGCTTCGATCACGCTCCATTTCGATGAATCGACCATCACCGGCACGCGGGCGATATCCGGCTCTGCCGCGATCAGGTTGAGGAAGGTGACCATGGCCGCCTCGCTGTCGAGCAGGCCTTCATCCATGTTCACATCGATGATCTGGGCGCCATTCTCCACCTGTTGCCGCGCCACCTCCACGGCGGCAGTGTAATCGCCGTTCAGGATCAATTTCTTGAACGCCGCCGAACCGGTGACGTTGGTGCGTTCGCCGATGTTGATGAAACTCGCAGTGGTCATGCCGCAAACCTGTGCGCTTCCAGACCAGACAGACGCAGCGCCGGCTCGGCCACCGGCACCACGCGCGCCGGCAAGCCGGCGACCTGGCGCGCCATTGCCGCGATATGCGCCGGCGTGTTGCCGCAACAGCCGCCCACGATGTTCACCAGGCCCTCATCGGCCCAGCCGCGGATCAGGCCGGCCGTGGTTTCCGGCAGCTCATCATAGTCACCCAGATCATTGGGCAGACCGGCGTTGGGATAGGTCATGATCAGCGTATCCGCCGCCTTTGCCAAAGCCTGCACATGCGGGCGCAGTTCGGTGGCGCCGAACGAGCAGTTGAGGCCAACCGCCACCGGCTTCACATGGGCGATGCTGTGCCAGAAGGCCTCCACCGTCTGGCCTGACAGATTGCGGCCCGAAAGATCGGTGAGCGTCATCGACAGCATCACCGGCACGAGCGCCCCACGCGCATCGCCGGCTTCGGCGGCGGCAAAGGCGGCGGCCTTGGCGTTGAGCGTGTCAAACACGGTTTCGATCAGGATGAAATCCACCCCGCCATCCAGCAGCGCATCAATCTGTTCGCGATACACGGATTTCACGCCATCAAAGGTCACTTCGCGATAGCCGGGATCGCTCACCCGCGGGGAGAGCGACAATGTCTTGTTGGTCGGTCCCAGCGAGCCCGCCACCCAGCGCGGGCGGCCATCAAGGGCGGTGGCGGCGTCCACGCAGGCGCGGATGATGCGGGCGGCGGCCAGATTGATCTCCCGCACCCGGTCTTCCATGCCATAATCGGCCTGGCTGATGCGGTTGGCGTTGAATGTGTTGGTGGCCAGCAGATCGGCGCCGGCGGCAATATAGGCGTTGCAGATGCCGGCGATGGCATCCGGCCTGGTCAGGTTCAACAGATCATTGTTGCCCTTCTGATCATGATTGCTGGCGATGCTGCCGGCATAATCGGCCGCATGCAGCCCCAGCGCCTGGATCGCCGTGCCATAGGGGCCATCCTTCACCAGGATGCGGCTGGCGGCGGCGGCGCGCAGGCTTTGGGCGGGATTGGTCATCGGATCACCTGCTCGGCCGGTCGCACACCCAGAAGATGGCAGATCGCATAGGAAAGCTCGGCCCGGTTCAACGTGTAGAAATGGAAATGCCGCACCCCACCGGCATAAAGCCGCCGCGCCATTTCGGCGGCCACGGTGGCAGCGACCAGCTGGCGGGCGGCGGGCTTGTCGTCCAGTCCGTCGAACAGCCGACCCATCCAGTCGGGCAGATGGGTGCCGCAGCTCTGCGCCATTTTCCGGAGATTGGCAAAATTGCTCACCGGCAGGATGCCCGGCACCAGTTCAACCGTCAGCCCGGCCGCCGCCACACGGTCGCGGAAGCGGAAGAAACTGTCAGGCTCGAAAAAGAACTGGCTGATCGCCCGGCTGGCCCCGGCATCAATCTTGGCCTTGAGCGCATCCAGATCGGCCTGCGCACTGGCGGCTTCCGGGTGGGTTTCGGGATAGCAGCTTACCGAGATCTCGAAATCATGCCGGCGCTTCAATGCGGCGACCAGTTCGGCGGCGCTGGCATAACCGCCGGGCACGGGCTGGAAACCGGCGTCGCCACCGGGCGGATCACCGCGCAGCGCCACGATATGGCGCACGCCGGCGGCCCAATAATCATCGGCAATTGCGTCCAGCTCGGCCGCGGTGGCGTTCACACAGGTAAGGTGCGCGGCCGCCGGCACCGGGGTTTCGCCGACGATGCGCGCCACCGTGGCGTGGGTGCGTTCGCGCGTGCTGCCCCCGGCGCCATAAGTGACCGAGAAGAAGCGCGGCGCCAATGGCACCAATGTTTCCACCGCCTGCCACAGGCTGTCCTGCATGGCCGGCGTCTTGGGCGGGAAAAATTCGAAGCTCACCGCCAGATCGCCGGGAAGATCGGCAAACAACGGCCCGTTCAGCGCACAGGCTGCTTCCGCCATCTGATTGAGGGTCAGCGCGCTCATGCTGATCTCGTTCCCAGCCACAGGGTCACGCCCAATTGTCCCAGCGCATCGGCCGGCAGCCGCTGGGCCACGCTGGCCGTGCAGCCTGCCGCCGCCAGCCAGCCCAGCACCGCTTCATCGGCAAAGCCCAGGCGCAGGTGCCGGCGTTCATCGCGCAGCGCCTCCCGATCATGCGGCATCAGATCGATCACCAGCAGCCGGCCGCCGGGGCGCAGCACCCGCGACGCCTCGGCCAGCACGGCGGCCGGATCATCGGCGAAATGCAGCACCTGGTGCAGCACGATCGTATCGCAGGCGCCAGCCGCCAACGGCAGGGCATACATGTCCCCGGTTTGCAGCCGGGCGCGGGCCAGGCCGGCCGCCTCCAGCCGGTTGCGGGCGATGCGCAGCATTTCAGGGGAACGGTCCAGGCCCAGCGCACTGCGGGCCTGGCCGCCGAGCAATTCGATCATGCGCCCGGTGCCGGTGCCCACATCCACCAGTTCGCCCAGCGCTGCCCCGGCCCCGCCCAAAGCGGCGACGATGGCGGCCTCCACCCCGGCCTCACGGCTGTGGAGCGAGCGTTCCTGTTCCCATTCATCGGCATGGTCGTTGAACCAGCTTTCCACTGCCGCCCGGCGTTCGGCGCGCACCACGGCCAGCCGTTCGCGATCGGCCGCGGCCAGATCACCCGGCGCCAGCGCATCGATCGCTGCCAACACTGGCGCCGTGGCCGCCGCCGGGCCCAGCCGCACAAACACCCAGGCCCCTTCGCGCACCCGCTCCACCAGCCCGGCTTCGGCCAATATGCGCAGATGGCGGGACACACGGGGCTGGCTCTGCTGCAACACGCGGGCGATTTCGCCCACCGCCAGATCCAGCCCGCGCACCAGCAACAGGATGCGCAGCCGGCTAGGATCACCCAGCGCACGGAAAATGGCGAGAAGAATCTCCATGGCCGAAGTCATATAAAGTTATCTTTATATCAGTCAAGCCGGTTGCTGACTCCGGCCGGCCATGCCAAGCAGCGGCCATGCCCCGCTTCGCCGCCCCCGCGTTGCTTGTGCTGCTGCTGGCCGGCTGTGCCAGCACCGGCAGCACCGATCTGTCACGTGCCGAGGCCGATCCGTGGGAAAAGTCCAACCGCCGGGTGTTTGCCTTCAACAAGCGGCTGGATCGCTGGGTGGTGAAGCCGGTCACCAGTGGCTACCGCGCGGTGGTGCCGAAGCCGGCGCGCACGGCCGTTTCAAACGCCTATGGCAATTATGGCGAGCCGGCGAACTTCCTCAATTCGGTGCTGCAGGGCAAATTGGCCCAGGCCTTCCGCACGCTGGATCGCTTCATCCTCAACAGCACGCTGGGCGTGGCCGGCGTGATGGATGTCGCCACCGGCATGGGCCGCCCGCGTGAAGCGGAGGATTTCGGCCAGACGCTGGCGCGCTGGGGCGTCAAGGCCGGGCCCTATATGGTGCTGCCGCTGTTCGGCCCGTCCACCTTGCGCGATGGCATCATGACGCCGGTGGATTTCTTCGTCGATCCGGCCGATTTCGCCCGCAACGCCTGGCTCAGCCCCAGCTGGGGCGTGCGCATCGGCGTGGCCAGCGGGCGCATCATCAATTTCCGCAACGCGCTGATCGAAACCGGCGCCGATCAATTGCTGGCCGACAGCCTGGATGATTATGCCCTGGCCCGTTCTGCCTATCTGCAGCGGCGGCGGCTGCAATTGTTTGATGGCCAGTTGCCCGCCGATCAGGACCCATTTGCCGACACGGCAGAAGAAGAGACTGAACCCCCTCCGACGCCGACGCCACAACCCACGCCTGCGCCCCCGCCCGCCGATCCGCCTAGACCCTGACGGCGCTGCCCATCACCAGCGGGGTGAGATGCTTCAGCGCGCCAAACGCCCACTCCACCTCCTTGGCGGGCATCGGCTCCAGCACAAAGCCCGCAGCGCGCACCAGCTCCGCCGACGGCCGGTTGAGGTTGCAGCCCACGCCAACCACCCGTTGAATCGGGTTCAGCCGCTGCTGCCAGCGCTGCCGCTCCGGATCGTCCGACAGCACATGCTCCAGAAACAGGAATCGCCCGCCGGGTTTCAGCACCCGGCGCACCTCGGCCAGCACTTGCCCCACATCGCTGACCGAACACAGGGTGAGGCAGCAGACCACCGTGTCAAAACCGGCATCGCCAAATGGCAAACGCTCGCCCGCGCCGGGGACGGAGGTGATCGGCACCGGCGAATTGGCCAACTGCGCCGCCGCGCGCCGGTTCATGCCTTCGGATGGCTCCACCACGGTGAGGCTGGTCACCTGGGCGGGATCATAAAAGGGCAAGGTCGCCCCCGAACCAAAGCCGATTTCCAGCACCGCGCCGCTGGCCCCGCTCACCAACGCCTGTCGCCGGCGCATGATGTTGGGATGGCCCAGCGCCCGATCGAGCAGCCAGGGAAAGATGGTTTCGGAATAAAGGCCCATGCGTGGCATGGTGGCACGGGCTTGGCGGGCTGGCCAGCGCCGGTTATCGTCAGGTCATGCGCCGGATGCTCCCTCTCCTCCTCCTGCTTGCTGCCTGTTCGAAGGAGGCTGAGGCTCCCGCCGGCAACAGCCAGGCCGTGATCGACAAGGCCAATGCCGATGTCGTGGCCGCCGAGGCCGCGGCAGGCACGACCAAGTGAGCGCGTCCGCGGCAGACGCCCGCTTTGCCGCCATCCTGACCGGGCCGATCCTGCCCACCCTCGCCCGCCTCACCCTGCCGGTGATCGTGGTGATCGTGGCGCAGGTGTTTGTCACCATCCTCGAAGCCTATTGGGTCAGCCGGCTCGGCACCGAAGCGGTGGCAGGCGTGGCGCTGGTGCTCCCCTTGGTGCTGCTGATGGGCACGATGAGCAACGGCGGCATCGGCGGCGGTGTCGCCTCCGCCATTGCCCGCGCCAAGGGCGCCGGGGACACGGCCCGGGCCAACGCGCTGCTGTGGCATGCCGTGCTGATCGCGCTGGGCTTTGGCGCGCTGTTCACCATCACCATCCTGCTGGGCGGGCCGCTGCTCTATGCCGCGCTGGGCGCGCGCGGCGGCACGCTCACCCAGGCGCTGGCCTTTTCCGGCTGGATGTTCGGCGGGTCCATTCTCGTCTGGCTGGTCAATCTGCTCGGTGCGGCCTTGCGCGGCGCTGGGGAGGTCAAGCTGCCGGCCAAGGTCTCGCTGATCGGTGCGGCGCTGCTGGTGCCATTGTCCCCCCTGCTCATCCTCGGTGCGGGGCCGCTGCCGGGGCTGGGCGTCGCCGGGGCCGGCATTGCCACCCTGCTCTATTATCTCGGCGCGCTCATCACCTATGTGATCTGGCTGCGGCGTGGGAGCGGCCCGCTGCACCTGCATGGCCATCCGCTTGATGCCGATCCGGTGCGGGCGATCATGGGCGTTGGCCTGGTGTCAGCGGTCGGCACCATCCTGTCCAGCCTCACCATCATCGCCATCACCGGATCGGTGGGCCAATACGGTGCGCAGGCGCTGGCCGGCTATGGCATTGCCAGCCGCGTCGACAGTCTGCTGGTGCCCTTGCTGTTCGGGCTGGGCACCGGCGTGGTCACCATGGTTGCGGCCGCCACCGGCGCCGGCCAGCACCAGCGCGCCTGGGCCGTCACAAGGCTGGCCGCTGCCCTGGGCTTTTGCGGCGCGGCCGGCATCGGCGTGGTGCTGGTGATTGCGCCCTGGCTGTGGATGAACTGGTTCACCGCCGATGCCGCCGTCCGCCAGGCCGGCACCCTGTGGTTTCACACGGCCGGGCCGGTCTATGGCTTTTTCGGCATGGGCCTGATGCTCTATTTCGCCGCGCAAGGCCTGGGCCGGATGCGCGGGCCGCTGCTGGCCGCCATCAGCCGGCTCAGCATCACCGCCGGCGGCGCCGCCTGGCTGGCGGCCAGCCATGCGCCGCTGCTGCAGGTCTATCTGGCGGCGGCGGTGGGGACGCTGTGTTTCGGGTTGATCAATGCGGCCGCCGTGTGGCGAGCGCGGCCCGTTTAGATCCTCCCCAAACTTGTTTGGGGAGGTGGCAGCCGAAGGCTGACGGAGGGGCGGCGCCTGTGCCACTGCACAAGATCCTCCCCCTCTGGGGGAGGTACCGACCAACGGGAGGCGGAGGGGGCGCGCCCTGGCAACCAGCACACATGGCTCCCCTCCCGCCTGCGGGAGGGGTTGGGGGTGGGTCCTGCTTCATACGCCAAAGCTGGGCACCAGCGGGCGCGGCCGGCGGCGGAGCCGCCGAGTCCGCTTCTGACGTGAAGGAGGAAAGTCAGAAAAAGAACGTGGCGGAGCCACGCCGTCAGACGAATCAAAAAGGGCGGTCCTGAGGGACCGCCCTTTTCGTTCGCTGGCCGGATTTCGTTGAGTCTGGCGGCAGCTTGCGCTGCCGCCAGCCAACTCAATCTCAGAAATCCATGCCGCCCATGCCGCCCATGCCGCCACCGGGCATGCCACCGGCACCGCCCTTGTCGTCAGCCGGCAGATCGGTGATCGCCGCTTCCGTGGTGATCAGCAGCGAAGCAACCGAAGCGGCATCCTGCAGCGCCGTGCGCACCACCTTGGTCGGATCGATCACGCCGGCCGCAACCAGGTTTTCATACACGTCGGTCTGGGCGTTGAAGCCCACCGTCTGGTCGCCGCCTTCCAGCAGCTTGCCAGCCACCACGCCGCCATCATGGCCGGCGTTGATGGCGATCTGGCGCAGCGGGGCCTGGATCGCGCGACGCACGATGTCGATACCGCGGGTCTGATCGTCGTTGGCGCCCTTCATGCCGTCCAGCGCGCGGGTGGCATAGAGCAACGCCGTGCCGCCGCCCGGAACAATGCCTTCTTCCACCGCAGCGCGGGTGGCGTGCAGGGCATCATCAACGCGGTCCTTGCGCTCCTTCACTTCCACTTCGGTGCTGCCACCAACCTTGAGCACGGCCACACCGCCGGCCAGCTTGGCCAGACGTTCCTGCAGCTTCTCACGGTCATAATCGCTGGTGGTCACTTCGATCTGGGCGCGGATCTGTTCGACACGGGCCTTGATCGTTTCGGCCGAACCTTCGCCGTCAACAATGACGGTGTTGTCCTTGTCGATGGTGACGCGCTTGGCCTTGCCCAGCATCGGCAGGGTGACGTTTTCCAGCTTGATGCCCAGGTCTTCGCTGATCATCTCACCAGCCGTCAGGATGGCGATATCTTCCAGCATGGCCTTGCGGCGATCGCCAAAGCCCGGGGCCTTGACCGCAGCAACCTTCAGGCCGCCGCGCAGCTTGTTGACCACCAGGGTGGCCAGGGCTTCGCCTTCAATGTCTTCGGCAATGATCAGCAGGGGACGGCCCGACTGCACCACGGCTTCCAGCACCGGCAGCATCGCCTGCAGGCTGGACAGCTTCTTTTCGTGGATCAGGATGTAGGGGTTGTCGAGTTCCACCTGCATCTTTTCGGCGTTGGTGATGAAATAGGGGCTGAGATAGCCACGGTCGAACTGCATGCCTTCGACCACGTCCAGCTCGCTGTCCATGCCCTTGGCTTCTTCAACCGTGATCACGCCTTCCTTGCCAACCTTTTCCATGGCCTGGGCAATCATCGCGCCGATTTCGGTTTCGCCGTTGGCCGAGATGGTGCCGACCTGGGCGATTTCGCCCGAACCGGACACCGGCTTGGAACGCGCCTTCAGATCTTCCACAACCTTCACCACGGCCATATCGATGCCGCGCTTCAGATCCATCGGGTTCATGCCGGCGGCAACCGACTTCATGCCTTCGCGCACGATGGCCTGGGCCAGCACGGTGGCGGTGGTGGTGCCGTCACCGGCAGCGTCGTTGGTCTTCGAGGCCACTTCGCGCACCATCTGGGCGCCGAGATTCTCGAACTTGTCCTTCAGTTCGATCTCCTTGGCAACTGACACACCGTCCTTGGTGATGCGCGGCGCGCCAAAGCTCTTTTCGATGACGACGTTGCGGCCCTTGGGGCCCAGCGTCACCTTCACGGCATCGGCGAGGATATCAACACCGCGGATGATGCGTTCACGCGCATCGCGGCCGAACTTCACGTCCTTGGCAGCCATTGGCTTTACTCCTAAAAAATTTGTTTGAATTCAGCGAATTGAGGCTGGGATTAACCCGCCGGCTCAGCCGGCAAGCCAAATGTCATTGGCGTCAGCCCATGATCCCCAGGATGTCGCTTTCCTTCATGATCAGCAGGTCTTCACCGTTCAGCTTCACTTCGGTGCCCGACCATTTGCCGAACAGGATGCGATCGCCAGCCTTCACTTCCAGCGGGGTGATGCTGCCATCATCGGCGCGGGTGCCGGTGCCGGTGGCGACCACTTCGCCTTCCTGCGGCTTTTCCTTGGCGCTGTCGGGGATGATGATCCCACCGGCGGTCTTTGCTTCAGCTTCAACGCGGCGCACGAGCACGCGGTCATGCAGCGGACGAAATGCCATTGCTTTGCCTCTTTGCTTTGGGTTCGAAATCTTTCTGCTGGCACTCAACAGATGTGAGTGCCAGCAGTGACCTGCATATGGGTCCGCCGCCCCACCCCGTCAAGGGCGGCCCCAGGCCGTTGCGACAAAATTTCGGACCGTTTCGGCCGCCCGTCAGGCCAGTTGGCGGCGCCTGCGTCGGGCCATCGCCCCCACCAGGCCGAAACCGCTGATCAGCAGCAGCCAGCTCGCCGGTTCCGGTACCGCCGGCGGTGGCGGCGGCGGCGTATCGGCGGTGCCGGTCACCTGCATGGCGATATAGGCGCCGGAAAACACGAACCGGCTGATGCCGGTGCCCTGACCATCAATGCCGCGGAAGGCAAAATAATCATTCTGACCGGCTGAATCGATGGGGGCCAGCGCCTGCAGATCAAAGCTGGCAATCAGACCGCCCTGATCATCAAAGGCCGCAATCGTTGCGGGTGTGACCGGGAACGGGAAGTTCAACGGATCGAGCCCCGGATCATAATTGAAGCCAGCGCCAAAGGCCGCCACCGGCGTGGCGAAATCGATGATCACCGCTGCATCCGACATGCCGGCGCCGATGATGATGCTGTTGCCCAGAAAGCCATTGCTGCCCACGCCATAGGGCGCCTGGCCATAAACCGTGGTGCCGAACATGTTGGTGCCGGTCACCGTCGCGCCGCCAAAGGTGAAAGGCCCGTTGCCGAAATAATAGCCCGGCGAGGGCACATGGCCGATATCGATCACCGGCCCGGCATAACCGCTGCCATCGGTGACCAGTTGCGCCGCCGGGGCCGAGGCCGCCGACGCCAACATCGCCGCAGCCGCCGCCACAAATCCAATCCGCATAAATCCCCCCTTCGTCAGCGCGACAAGCCCGATCAGGCCGCAAGTCAAAGGCTTGCAAAGACCCACAGTCATTGTCGCAACCCGTCCACGTGCTGGACAAGCAGTCCCTATATTTGGCATGTCTTGGTCCATGCAAGCCAATCTGCGCTCCACCGCATCCCGTGCCGTCCTGGCGGCCCTGTGCCTGTCTCTCACCGCCTGCGGCGGAGGTGGCAGCCCCGCGCCGCCGGTGTCGGTCGCGCCCACCCCAACGCCAACACCCCCGGTGGCGGCCTGTTCCCTGCGCGAACGGCAATTGTGGGCGGAGGCGCAGTTGCGGGAATGGTATCTGTTCCCGGCCGATCTGCCGGCCAGCCTCGATCCCGCGCCCTTCACCACGGTGCAGGCCTATATCGATGCGCTCACCGCCAATGCACGGGCGGCGAACAAGGATCGGTTTTTCACCTTCATCACGTCGATCGCAGAGGAAAATGCCTTCAACTCCTCCGGGCAAACCGCCGCCTTCGGCATCCGCATCAGCTATGACAGCGCCGCCCGCCGCGCGACCGTGATCGATGCCTTTGAAACCGGCCCGGCCTTTGCCGCCGGGCTGGACCGCAGCGCCGAGTTGCTGGCCATTGGCGACACTGCGTCGAACCTCGTCACTGTCTCCGATCTGTTTGCCCGTGGCGGCAGTGCGGCGGTGTCAGACGCGCTGGGGCCAAGCAATGCCGGCGTTACCCGCACCATCCAGTATCGCATCAATGGCAGCGAGCGGACCGCCACCATCACCAAGGCCGAATTCAACATCCCCCCGATTTCGGAACGCTTTGGCGCCCAGATCCTGGATGATGGCGCTGGCGGCCGGGTGGGTTATGTCAATCTGCGCAACTTCATCTCCACCGCCGAAGCCCCGCTGCGCGCCGCCTTTGGCCGGTTCCGCAGCGAAGGCGTGAGCCGCGTGATCATCGACGTGCGCTACAACGGCGGCGGCCTGGTCAGCATTGCCAATCTGATGGGCGATCTGATGGGCCGGGCGCGCACCACGAGCGAAGTGTTCAGCTTCACCACCTTCCGCGCGAGCAAATCCTCGGAAAATTCCACCCGGCTGTTCCGCACCGCGCCCGAAAGCATCGCGCCCACGGCTCTGGCCTTCATCACCACCAGTTCCTCGGCATCGGCCAGCGAACTGGTCGCCAATGGCATGTTGCCCTACACGCGCGGCAACATCACGCTGGTGGGCGCCAACACTGGCGGCAAGCCGGTGGGCCAGATCGCGCTGGACCGCGCCGCCTGTGATGACCGGCTGCGCGTGGTGGCCTTTGCCACCGAAAATGCCGACCGGCAGGGCGATTATTTCAACGGCCTGGCCCCGGTGTTCGCCGCGCGCGGCGGCCGCACCTGCACCGCCAGCGATGATTTCACCCGCCCGATGGGTTCGCCCTCCGAAGCCTCCACCGCCCGCGCCATCGCCGCGCTGAAGGGGGACAGTTGCACCGCCATCGCCGGCACCGCCGACACGTTGCGGGAACTGTCCACCCCCACCCGCGCCCTGCTCACCGCAAAAGACCCCAGCGTGGCCCAGCGCGAGATGCCGGGGCTGTTCTGAGGCACGCAAGCGCCACCCCTCCGTCGCCTTCGGCGCCACCTCCCCTAGCAGGGGAGGACCATAGCGATCCTCCCCTGCAAGGGGAGGTGCCGAGCATCGCGAGGCGGAGGGGTGGCCGTCAGCGCCTGCCACATGCACCTCGTCATGCTGAACTTGTTTCAGCAGCCATGGCGCGAGCACCCCGACGAGCACGCCCTGGGGTGGCATCCTCCCATGGATGCTGAACCAAGCTCAGCATGACGGGCGCTTTTGGAAAGGATCAGACCTTCAGCAGCTGCTTGCCGAAGTTCTTGCCCTCGAACAGCCGGCGCAACGTGGCCGGGCAATTCTCGAACCCGTGCGCCACATCTTCGGCCGTCTTCAACTTGCCCTCGGCCATCAGCCTGGCCAGTTCCGCGACGCCCTCGCCATAACGCTTGGCGAAATCCAGCACGATGAAGCCTTCCATCCGCCCGCGCATCACCGTCAGGTTCATGTAGTTGCGCAAGCCCGGCTGCCGGTCCTCGGCCGTGTCATTGTAACTGGAAATCCCGCCGCACAGCACGACGCGCGCGTTCAGCGCCAGATTGGCCAGCGCCGCGTCCAGTATCTCACCGCCAACATTCTCGAACACCACGTTCACGCCCTTTCGGGCATGCTCGCGTATCTGCCGGGCCACGCCGCCGGCACGATAATCGATACAGGCATCGGCCCCGGCGGTTTCCACCACCCAGCGGCATTTCTCGGGCCCGCCGGCGATGCCGATCACGGTGCAGCCCAGCGCCTTGCCCACCTGCACCACCACACTGCCGGTGGCGCCAGCGGCACCCGAAACCAGGATGGTGTCACCCGCCTTGGGCTGGCCAATCTCCGTGAGGCCAAACCAGGCGGTGAGGCCGGTCACCCCGAACACGCCCAGCGCCTGTTCCGGCGTGATGCCACCGCGCAGCTTGGTCACCGGGCCGGTTTCGGTCATGCCGTCGGTGAGCGCATGCTCCTGCCAGCCGAATGTGCCCTGCACGATATCGCCCACGGCGAATTTTTCATGCCGGCTGGCCACCACTTCACCCACGCCGCCGGCGCGCACCACGCCGCCGATCGGCACGGCGGGCAGATACGTGTCCCCGCCCAGCCAGCCGCGCTGGGTGGGATCGAAGGAGAAATGGGTGACCTTCACCAGAAACTGCCCGTCACCCACCTCGGGCATGGGCACGGTGACCAGATCGAAATCACTGTCTTTCAGCGGGCCATTCGGGCGCGATTTCAGCAGCCAGCGGCGGGTGGTGGTCATGTGCGTTTCTCCCCGATGTTGTTCCTCATCATGCCCTCCCCCGACCGCTGGCGCAATGCGCCGTCTTCGACTCCCCGCAAGCGGGAGGGGAGCAGAACGAGACCTCCCCTCCCGCTTGCGGGAGGGGTCGGGGGTGGGTGTTTACTTGAACAAACTCCCCAAAATCCCGCGCACCAGGCTTTTGCCCACGCTACCGGCCAATTGCCGGCCGATGCTGCTGGCGGCCGACCGTGTGGCCGCGGCGATGGCCTTTTCGGTGGCGCTGGGCCGGGCGGCAGCGCGGGCACGGGCAGCTTCCAATCGGGCCGCTTCCCGCTCGCGCTGCGCGGCCAGCCGCGCCGCTTCCTTGGCCGCCTGCGCGTCCAGCTTGGCCTCTTCCTTCGCGGCCTGCGCGTCCAGCTTGGCCTGCACGGCGGCCGCTTTCTCGGCCGCTGCCTGTGCGGCGCTGTCCTCGCGCTTCATCACCAGCAGTTCGGCGGCCGATTCGCGGTCGATGCGCTCCTCATATTTGCCGGCGAAGGGTGATGCATTGATCACGTCCATGCGCTCGCCGGGTGTCAGCGGCCCCACCCGGCTGCGCGGCGGCGCGATGCGGGTGCGCTCCACGGGCGAAGGCGCGCCATCGGGCATCAGGGTGGACACCAGCGCCTCCCCCACCTTCATCTCGGTGATCACCGCCGCCACATCCAGGCGCGGGTTGGGCCGGAAGGTTTCGGCCGCGCTCTTGATCGCCCGGGCATCGCGCGGGGTGAAGGCGCGCAGCGCATGCTGCACCCGGTTGCCCAACTGGCCGGCGACCTTTTCGGGAATATCAATCGGGTTCTGCGTGACGAAATAGACGCCCACGCCCTTGGACCGGATCAGGCGCACCACCTGTTCCACCTTGTCCATCAGGGCATCGGGCGCTTCGTCGAACAGCAAATGGGCCTCGTCAAAGAAGAACACCAGTTTGGGCTTTTCGGGATCACCCACTTCGGGCAGCGTTTCGAACAGTTCGGCCAGCAGCCACAGCAGGAAGGTCGCATAAAGCCGCGGGCTGTTCATCAGCTTGTCCGCCGCCAATATGTTCACCCGCCCGCGCCCCTTGCCGTCCAGCGCGATGAAATCGGTGATCTCGAACGCTGGCTCACCAAAGAAGGCCGCGCCGCCCTGGCTGTCGAGCGTGAGCAGCTGGCGCTGGATCGAGCCCACGCTGGCCTTGGTCACATTGCCATATTTGCTCGAAAGCTCGGCGGCATTCTCCGACACCCAGGCCAGCATCGCTTGCAGATCTTCCAGGTCCAGCAGCAGCATGTCGTGATCATCGGCATATTTGAACGCGATGGAGAGCACGCCTTCCTGCGTGTCGTTGAGGCCCATCAGCCGGGCGAGCAGCAGCGGCCCCATTTCGGAAATGGTGGTGCGGATGGGGTGGCCCTGTTCGCCGAACAAGTCCCAAAACACGACTGGCATCGATTCCCAGTCATAATCTTCCATCTTCATGTCCATGGCGCGCTTGGCCGTCCAGCCCGCCGCCTCGCTGCCGGCCTTGGCCATGCCGGCGATATCGCCCTTCACATCGGCCAGGAACACCGGCACCCCGGCGCGGCTGAAGCCCTCGGCCAGGCCCTGCAACGTCACCGTCTTGCCGGTGCCGGTGGCGCCGGCGATCAGGCCGTGGCGGTTGGCGCGTTTCAGCACAAGGCCCTGGGCCACGTCTTGATCGGACAGGCCGATGAACAGGGAATCGGTCACATCATTCTCCTTTGCCGGCCAGTTTCAGCGCGCGGCCGGCGTCACGTCCAGCCGGAAGATATCGGGCCGGGCATAATGGCCGGCGGCATCAAAATCGAAGCGGGCGCGCACGATATCGGCCAGATCAACCTCGGCCATGATCAAGCCCTCGCCACCGCGCAGCGGGCCGGCCAGCACCTCGCCCATGGGCGAGACGATCAGGCTGCCGCCGCCGATGATCGGCACATCGGCCGCGCGGT
This sequence comes from Sphingomonadales bacterium, assembly GCA_027485485.1. GTDB lineage: Bacteria > Pseudomonadota > Alphaproteobacteria > Sphingomonadales > Sphingomonadaceae > Sandarakinorhabdus. Next base: position 42,243 of record JAIXQY010000201.1, read on the forward strand.
CGATCAGCGTGATCGGCTCACCCAGTGCCTCCTGCGTGGGCGGCAGCCACTGGCAGGCGCTCACCAGAAAGCAGCGGCCTTCGTGGGCGATGTGGCGCATGGCCACTTCCCATTGCGGGCGATCATCCACGGTGGGCGCCGCCCAGATGGTGACGCCCTGTTGATACTGCGCCGCCCGGAACAGCGGCATGAAATTTTCCCAGCAGATCACCGGCGCAATGCGGCCAATCGGGCTGTCAAACTGCACAACGTCCTGTGGCCCGCCCTGCCCCCACACCAATCGCTCGGCGGCCGTGGGCATCAGCTTGCCGCGCTGCCCGGTCAGCCGGCCATCGGGGGCAAAATGCAGCGCGCAGCAGTGCAGCGTCGCGCCCCGGCGCACAATGGCGCCCACGACCATCGTGCAGCCAACAGCAGCTGCCAGCTCGCCCAGCGCCGCCACTTCGGGGCCGTCAATCTCGATGGCCTGTTCCCAATAGCGGCGGAAGGCATCACGGCCGGCCGGCGTGCGATATCCCAGCCGCACGCCAAAATCCTGCCCCTTGGGATAGCCGCCCAGCAGGGCTTCGGGCAGCACCAGCAGGTCAGGCTTTGCCGCGATCAATTCGGCGCGCCGTTCCATCAGCGCGCTGAGCGTTTCCGCCGTGGTCGCCCGGCTGCCGATCTGCAGCGCCGCCAGCCGCGCCGTGCCTGTGGTTATGCTCATGTCACTGCCTCCAATTGCGCCATCGCCCAGGCCGCCGCTTCGGCAACCACGCCATCCTCATGCCCCAGATGCGCCGCCACGGCCGGCACCAGAGCCGCATCGCCGCTGTTGCCGGCGGCATAGAGGCAGTTCCTCAGGAACCGCTTCACCCCGATGCGCTTGATGGCGCTGCCCGAAAACAGCGCCCGGAAGGCGGCATCATCGAGCGCCAGCAGCGCCGCCAGCTTCGGCGCGGTGAGTTCCGCACGCGGCAAAAAGGCCGGCTCCTCGGTGGCCTTGGCAAAGCGGTTCCACGGGCAGACCGACAGGCAGTCATCACAGCCATAGATGCGGTTGGCCATGGGCTGGCGGAATTCCTCCGGGATCGGCCCGGCGTGTTCGATGGTGAGATAGGCCAGGCAGCGCCGGGCATCGAGGCGATAGGGCGCGGGAAACGCATCGGTGGGGCAGGCCGTCTGGCAGCGGGTGCAACTGCCGCAGCGGTCGGCATGCGGTGCGTCAGGCTCCAGGTCCAGCGTGGTGTAAATCGCCCCCAGGAACAGCCACGAGCCATGGGTGCGCGACACCAGATTCGTATGCTTGCCCTGCCAGCCCAGTCCGGCGGCGGCGGCCAGCGGCTTTTCCATCACCGGCGCGGTATCGACAAACACCTTCAACTCGCCGCCAGCCTCCGCCACCAGCCAGCGCGCCAGCGCCTTCAGCCGCTTCTTGATCAGATCATGATAATCCCGGTTCCAGGCATAAACGCTGATCACGCCCGTATCGCCCTGCCCCGCCAGCCGCAGCGGATCCAGTGGCGGGGCATAGCTGGTGCCCAGCATGATCACGCTGCGCACATCCGGCCACAGGCCGGCGGGGCTGGCCCGCTCGTCGGCGCGGGCCTCCATCCAGATCATGTCACCATGGCAGCCATCATCCAGCCACTGCCGCAGCCGCGCCCCGGCCTGCGGCACCGCATCGGCAGGGCAAATGCCCACATCGGCAAAGCCCAGCCGCAGCGCCTCTGCGGTCAACGCGGCTTTCAGTGCAAGCCCGCCAGCCACTCCACCACCATGCCCGAAACCTGGCGTTCCAGTTCGCCCCAGAACAGCCAATGCGGCGCGCCCGGCAGTTCGTGATAATCCACCGTTCCCGTCAGGTTGCGGGCGGTGGCGCGGGCGATGCCGGCCGGGGTGATCCGGTCTTCGGTGCCAACCAGCACCAGCGCCGGCTGGTTCAGCCGGGCATAATCCACCCGCGTGGTGTTGCCAAACAGCGGCGGCAACGCCATTTCGGCCAATACGCGCCCGCTGTCCCACACCAGCGCCTCGATCTCGGCCCTGGCAACATCATCGGGCACGCCGTTGAAGATGCCCCAGCGCGCGCCCTCGGCGTCACACAGCGTGGGTTCTTCCCACCAGCCCCATTTCAGGATGACATTCTTCAGGGTGCGGAAGGGATCGGTGCTGAACGACTGGCTGTTGGCCGCCGCCGCGGGAGACAGCAGCACCAGCCCGGCATGGGCGGTGCGCGCTGCCAGCAGCTGCGCCAACAGGCTGCCCATCGAATGGCCCAGGATGATCGGCGGCCCCGATCCTGCTGCCGCCAGTTTCAGCGCCTCGGCCTCCAGCTGATCGACATAGGCGCGGATCGGCAGTTCACGCAGGCCCGGCGCCGGCGGCAGGCCAACCGGGCGATCATGGAACAGCAGCGATGGCGCATGGGTGGCATGGCCCGCCGCCTCCAGCGCAAGGCGCAGCCGATCGAATGTGGCCGGGGTGGACCACATGCCATGAATCAGCAGAATGGGCGGTTTCAGCACACCACGCCCGTGGAGGCCAACACACCCAGGGTCACGATATCGCTGGCCGAGCTGTTCATCGGCACGATCTGCACCGGCTGGCTCATGTTCACCAGCATCGGGCCAACCACGCGCAGATTGGCGACCTCCTTGATCAGCTTGGCGGCGATGTTGGCGCTGTGCAGGCCAGGCATGATCAGCACATTGGCCGGGCCAGACAACCGGCTGAACGGATATTGCGCCCGCATCGCCGGGTTCAGCGCCACATCGGCCGACATTTCGCCTTCATATTCAAAGCCGACCTGCCGCTGATCCAGCAATTCCACCGCGCCGCGCACATTGTCGACAAATTCGCCCTTGGGGTTGCCGAAGTTGGAATAGGACAGGAAGGCCACGCGCGGCTCCTGGCCCAGCCGGCGCGCCACGGCGGCGGTTTCGATCGCGATCCCGGCCAGGGTTTCGGCGGTGGGGCGTTCCGTCACCGTGGTATCGGCGACAAAGATCGTCTGCTGCTTGCCCACCAGCATGTGGATGCCGAACGGCCGCCGGCCCGGCACCGGATCGATGACCATGCGCACCTGGCGATAGGTGGTGGCAAAATTGCGGGTGACGCCGGTGAGCATCAGATCCGCCTCACCCAGGGCCACCAGCAGCGCGCCAAACACGTTGCGTTCGTGGTTCACCATGCGCTGCACATCGCGGTGCAGCATGCCGCGGCGCTGCACCCGTTCATAGAGATAATCCACCATGCGCGGCACCAGCGGGCTGTTGGCGCTGTTGTGGATCTCGAAACTGTCGATATCGTCCACGCCCAGCCGCAGCAGGCCTTCGCGCACCGGCTCCTCACGGCCGACCAGCACCGGCGTGCCGTAACCGCTGTTCTTCCAGTTCATCGCCGCGCGCAGCACCACTTCCTGCTCGGCCTCGGCAAACACCGCCCGGCGCGGCCGGTTCTGGGCATTTTCGATGGCGCCCTGCAGGATGGAGGTGGTGGGATTCAACCGCCCGCGCAGCTCCTGGCGATAGGCCTCTTCATCAAAGAAGGGCTTGCGGGCCACGCCCGATGCCATCGCCGCCTTGGCGACGGCGGTGGGGATATGTTCGATCAGGCGCGGATCAAACGGCGCCGGGATGATATATTCCGGGCCGAAATTGCGCGCCTTGCCGCCATAGGCCGCCGCCACTTCATCGGGCACCGGCATGCGCGCCAGGCTGGCGATGGCGTTGGCTGCCGCCAGCTTCATCTCCTCGTTGATGGCCGTCGCCCGCACATCCAGCGCGCCCCGGAACAGATAGGGGAAGCACAGCACATTGTTGACCTGGTTGGGATAATCGCTGCGCCCGGTGGCAACGATGGCGTCGCTGCGCACCTTGGCCACATCTTCGGGCGTGATTTCCGGATCGGGGTTGGCCATGGCAAAGATGATCGGGTTGGCCGCCATGCTGGCCACCATCGCCTCGCTCACCGCGCCCTTCTTGGACAGGCCCAGGAACACATCGGCGCCCACCATCGCCTCTTCCAGGCTGCGCGCGTCGGTCACGGCGGCATGGGCGGATTTCCACTGGTTCATGCCCTTGCTGCGGCCGGTGTAGATCACGCCTTCGGTGTCACACATCAGCACATGCTTCACGCCATAGGCCTTGATCAGTTCGGTACAGGCAATGGCGGCGGCGCCGGCACCGTTCACCACCATCTTCACATCTTCCGGCTTGCGGCCGGTCAGGTGCATGGCGTTGATCATGCCGGCGGCGGCGACGATGGCGGTGCCATGCTGATCATCATGGAACACCGGGATGTTCATCCGCTCTTTCAGCGTGGTTTCGATGATGAAGCATTCCGGCGCCTTGATATCCTCAAGGTTGATGCCGCCAAACGATGGCTCCAGAAGCTCCACGCAGGCGATGAACTTGTCGACATCCTCGGTCGCCACTTCCAGATCGATGGAATCGACATCGGCAAAGCGCTTGAACAGCACCGCCTTGCCTTCCATCACCGGCTTCGATGCCAGCGCGCCCAGATTGCCCAGGCCCAGGATGGCGGTGCCGTTGGAGATCACCGCCACCAGATTGCCCTTGATGGTATAATCATATGCGCTGTCGGGATCGGCCGCGATGGCGCGCACCGGGGCGGCCACACCGGGGGAATAGGCCAGCGAAAGATCGCGCTGCGTCGCCATCGGCTTGCAGGCGATGATCTCGATCTTTCCCGGCTTGCCGGTGCGGTGATAGTTCAGCGCCTCGCGGTCGCCAAAATCATTGTCAACTGTGTCGGTCATTGCGCTCGGCCCCCAGGATCGTCGAACAGGGATAGAATTGTGGCAGCAAGGGGGCAAGGGGCTTGAACGCGCGTTTCTGGCTCTTTCCGTCATCCGTCCACCGCGCTATCCGGCAAGGGTGACCGCTGCCTCCCCCATGATCGCGCAATATCTGGCCCTGAAGGCCGAGGTGCCGGATGCGCTGCTGTTTTTCCGCATGGGCGATTTTTACGAGCTGTTCTTCGACGATGCCGCCGCTGCCGCTGCCAGCCTTGATATCGCGCTCACCAAACGCGGCGAACATGCCGGCCAACCAATCCCGATGTGCGGCGTGCCGGCCCACAGCCACGAGACCTATCTCGCCCGCCTGATCCGCGCCGGCCATCGCGTCGCCATTGCCGAACAGGTGGAAGACCCGGCCGAGGCGAAGAAACGCGGCGGCAAGTCCATCGTTGCCCGCGCCATCACCCGCATCGTCACGCCCGGCACCCTCACCGAAGCCAGCCTGCTGGAACCGCGCCGCGCCAACTGGCTGGCGGCGCTGGCCGGGGACGGCGAGCATTGGGCCCTCGCCTGGCTCGATCTGTCCACCGGCGCCTTCCACACCCGCGCCGGCACGCTGGCCGCGATCAAGGCCGAACTCGCACGGCTGGCACCGGCCGAAACCCTGGTGCCCGAAGCCAGCACCATTGCAGGCACCCCGCGCCCGGCCGGCGATTTTTCGCCCACCCGCGCCGAAGCTGCACTGAAATCCCGCTTCGGCGTCGCCACGCTGGATGGCTGGGGCCAGTTTTCACCGCCCGAACTGGCGGCGGCCGGCGCTTGCCTCGCCTATATCAGCGCCACCGCCAAGGATGCGGTGCCGCTGATCCTGCCGCCCCGGCAGGAATTGCCCGGTTCCACCATGGCCATCGATGCCGCCACCCGCGCCAGCCTGGAATTGCAGCGCAGCCACAGCCGCCACAGCCTCGAAGCCGCCATCGATCGCACCGTCACCGCCGCCGGCGCCCGCGCGCTGGCCGGCGATCTGGCCGCGCCGCTCACCGATGTCGCCGCGATCAATGACCGGCTTGATCTGGTTGATTGGTGGCTGGCCGATCCGCTCACCCGCAACGCTGCCCGCACAGCGCTGGCCGGCCTGCCCGACATGGCGCGCGCGCTGGCGCGCATCAGCATCGGCCGCTGGTCGCCGCGCGATCTGGGGCAGCTGGCCAACGGCCTGGCCGGCGCGCTGGCGCTGAAGGCCAGTCTTGCCGCCCGCCCCGCACCGCCGGCGCTGCTCACCAGCCTGGTGGGCCAGATCGGCACCGGCGGCATCGCCACGTTGGTGGCGCATCTGGCGCGCAGCCTGGTCGATGATCCGCCGCAGGAGTTGCCCGGCGCCATCCGCCCCGGCCTGGATGCCGCCCTGGATGATCTGCGCGAGACGGCGCGCGATGGCCGCAGCGCCATCGTGGCGATGGAAAGCCGGCTGAAAAGCGGCACCGGCATTTCCGCGCTCAAGATCCGCCACAACAATGTGCTGGGCTATCATATCGAAGTGCCCGCCGCCCGCGCCGATCCGCTGCTGCGGCCCGAAAGCGGCTTCATCCACCGCCAGACGATGGCGGGCGCTGTGCGCTTTTCCAGCCCCGAGCTCGCCAGCCTGGCCACGCGCATATTGTCCGCCGCCGATCACGCGCTGGCTGCCGAAGCCGCCCATCTGGAAGAATTGCGCGCCGCCGTGCTGGCGCAAGCGCCCGCCATTGCCGAAACCGCCGCCGCGCTGGCCCGCATCGATGTGGGCGCGGCGCTGGCCGATCTGGCTGCCACCGAAAACTGGTGCCGGCCCACGGTGGACGCGACCACCGCCTTCCACATCGATGCCGGCCGCCACCCGGTGGTGGAACTGGCCGTGGCCAAGGCCGGCGGGCGCTTCACCCCCAATGATTGCAATCTGTCGGCCGATGCCCGGGTGTGGCTGGTCACCGGGCCCAACATGGCCGGAAAATCCACCTTCCTGCGCCAGAACGCCCTGATCGCCGTGCTGGCCCAGTCCGGCAGCCATGTGCCGGCAGCGGCCGCGCATATCGGCGTGGTCGACCGGCTCTACAGCCGGGTCGGCGCCGCGGATGATCTGGCGGAGGGCCGCTCCACCTTCATGGTCGAAATGGTCGAAACCGCGGCCATCCTAACCGGCGCCACCAACCGCAGCCTGGTGATCCTGGATGAAGTCGGCCGCGGCACCTCCACCTATGACGGCCTTGCCATCGCCTGGGCGGTGCTGGAGGCGGTGCATGATGATCTGGCGTGCCGCTGCCTGTTCGCCACCCATTATCACGAACTGGTGCCGCTGACGGCCAAGCTCACCAGCCTGGCCAGCGTGACGGTGCGGGTGCGCGAATGGAAGGGCGATCTGGTGTTCCTGCACCAGGTGACGCCGGGCGCCGCCGACAAAAGCTATGGCCTGGCCGTCGCCCGCCTTGCCGGCATTCCCGGCCCGGTGGTCACCCGCGCTCGCGCGATCCTGGCCCGGCTGGAAGCCCGCCGCGACCAGACCGGCGGGATTGCGGCGGGCGTGGACAGCCTGCCCCTGTTCGCCGCGCCCGCCGGCCCGGCCAGCACCGATCATCTGCGCGAAAAGCTCGGCGCAATCGATCCCGACAACATCACCCCGCGCGAAGCGCTCGATCTGATTGCCGATCTGAAGGCGCTGGCCGCACCCAAGCCCTGATCAGCTCGCGTCCCACACCCGCACCCAATCCACCTCCATCGCCACCTCGCCGCGGCCGATCTTGTCCACCGTGGCCTGGGGCAGGCCATAATAGGGCGCGGTCACGCCGTTGACTCCGTTGGGATAGACGCCGCCGATGGCCGTGTTCAGGATCAGATATTGCTTGCGGTCAAACCGCCACGCGCCATAGGCCTCAACCATGGCGCGCGTCACCCGATAGGTTTCGCGGCCATCCACGGCAAAAACCAGCGCATCCGCGCTGCGCACCACGCTATAGACATGCCAGCCGGTCGCATCCTCGCCGGCCGGGAAAAACTGCCGCTTGTTCAAGGGCGTGTTGCCGGAATAGCCGGGGCCATGCAGGGCCGAGCTGGTCCACGCCTTGTCCCCCACATATTCCATGATGTCGGTCTCACCACTGTCGGGCCAATTGCCATAGCCCAGCAGCCAGAACGCCGGCCAGGCGCCGGTGGCGTCACTCATGCGGATGCGGGCTTCCACCTTGCCATAGATCATGTCCACCCGGTCTGCCGTGTTGATCCGGCCGGAAACGAAATCGGTCACCCGCCCGGTGGGTGTCACAAAGCCCCGGCGCGGCACCGGTTTCAGCACCAGCGCGCCGCCATCCGCCCCGGCAGTCGCGGCAAAGCTGATCGTCTCCGGGCTGTCGACATAGGCCTGCACCTCGTTGTTCACCCAGAAGGCCGGGCCTTCGACATTCCACTTGCTGCGATCCAGCGCGCCGGCATTGAATTCATCGGCAAACACCAGCCGCAGGGTTGGCGCGGGCGTTGGGGTTGAGGTGGGTGCAGGCGTTGGCGCGGGTGTTGGCGCGGGTGTTGGCGATGGTGCCGGAGCCGGCGTTGGCGCGACCGCCACCGTGTTGCGCTGCCCACTGGCCGCACCGCCACAGGCCACCACCCCGATTGCCAGGGCCAGCATCACCCCGGCCCGAACCTTGCGCATCGCCCTGCCCCCATTCTTGTGAACGTTCCCACAAGCCTAGGCGCGAACGCGTGGGGAGGCAAGCATGGCTCAATCAGGGGCGCATGACAGCGTCCAGCGCCGCGCCGGCTTGTCCACCACCAGTTCATGGCAGCCCGCCGCCTGCAGCATCGCCACCGGCACCCGCACTTCGCGTTCCAGGCCGCTGACACGGGCGAAATCCGGCCAGGGCCGCTGCCGGGGCCAGTGGATCCTGTCCAGCCAATTGACCAGACCGGGCGCCTGTTCCACCAGTACGCGGTCCAGCCGCAACGGCCCCAGCACCAGCGGCGTCGCCAGCCGCAGCGGCCGCAACAGGCGCAGGCGATAATCACCGCGACGCCGCCGCAGCTGTGGCCCATCCGGCTGGCCGCCATGCAGCCGGATCAGATCCTGCCCCAGCGCCATCGACACCACCGGCAAATCCACCTCGCGGCCAAACTCCAGCCCGACGAACAGCGCATCAATCCCCGGCAGTGCCATCACCCCCATGACCCCCTGATCATGCGAACGGTCCCCGATGGGCAGGCTGAACGGCGTCGTCGCCACAAACGGCTGGCCCCCCAGCGCCAGCCGCAGCCGCGGTTCCGGCAACGCCGAAAGCGAAATCCGGCCATCAAA
>JAIXQY010000079.1 GCA_027485485.1 Sphingomonadales bacterium
CGGTCTTCCAGCGCGGCCAGCGCGGCATGGATATCGGCCAGGCCGGGGCCAGAGATCACCCGTTCGGCCGAAACCCGGACAAAGCGGCGGCGGAAATGCGCCAGGATCGCGTCTTCCAGACTGTCCACCGGGGAAAAATCGCCGTGGCTGCCTTCGGTGGGCAGCACCTGCCAATCCGCGCCGCCGTTCTTCACCAACAAGCCAACGCCCAGCCCGGTGCCGGGGCCAAGCACGGAGATGGTGCCTCGGTCCGGCAGCGGCTGATCCGGGCCACACAGATGGCGGAACTGATCGGGCCCGCAGGCGCCAACGGCATAGGCCACCGCTTCGAAATCATTGACCAGCACATGGGCATCAAGGCCGAGCTTCTCGTTCACCAGCGCCGGCCGGATCACCCAAGGATTGTTGGTCAGCTTCAGCTCTTCGCCCACCACCGGGGCGGCCACGGCAATGGCGGCGGCGCGCGGCAGGGGCCGGCCCAGATTGGCGCCAAATGCCTCCCACGCCATCTGCAGCGAGGCATGATCGGCACAGCGCAGCACCATCGGTTCATCCAGCGCAATCACATGGCCGGCACCGTCCAGCCGGGCCAGCGCAAAGCGGGCGTGGGTACCACCGATATCGGCTGCAACCAGTTCAGTCATGCCAACTCACCCCGTCACGTTCGGTCAAGGCAATGGCCGCCGATGGGCCCCAGGTGCCAGCGGCATAGGGCTTCACCATCATGCCGGTTTCGGCCCAGCCGGCGCGGATCGCATCGATCCAGGTCCATTGCGCCTCCACCTCGTCGCGGCGGACAAACAGCGTCTGCCGGCCCTCGACCAGATCAAGCAGCAGCCGTTCATAGGCGATGCGGCGGCGCACATCGGCAAAGGCGTTCTTCATGCCGATATCCAGCGGCACGGCGCGCAGCTTCAGCCCGTCGCGATCCAGGCCCGGCACCTTGGCCATCATCTGCAGGCCCACATTCTCATCGGGCTGGATCGAGATGATCAGCTTGTTGGGCTTCATCGCGGCATCGCCGAACATGCTGTGCGGCACAGGCCGGAACTGCACGATGATCTCGCTCAACCGTTCGGGCAGGCGTTTGCCGGTGCGCAGATAGAAGGGCACGCCCTTCCAGCGCCAATTGTCGACATGGGCCTTCAAGGCCACGAAGGTTTCGGTGTTGGAGGCCCGGCCCAGTTCCTCGGCATAGGCCTTCACCGGCTGGCCACCGCTGGAACCTGCGCCATATTGGCCGCGCACGCTGTGGCTTTCCACGTCGCGGGCGGTGATCGGGCGCAGTGATCGCAGCACCTTCACCTTTTCATCGCGCACGGCGGCTGGGTCCAATCGGGCCGGCGGCTCCATCGCCACCAGCGCCAGCAATTGCAGCATATGGTTCTGCACCATGTCGCGCAGGGCGCCCATGCCGTCATAATAATCGGCCCGGGATTCCAGGCCCACGGTTTCACCCACGCTGATCTGCACATGATCGATACCGGTGGCGTTCCACAGCGGTTCGAACAATATGTTGCCAAAGCGCAGCGCGAGCAGATTCTGGACGGTTTCCTTGCCCAGATAATGATCGATGCGGAAAATCTGGCTTTCCGGATAGGCGCTGGCGACGGCATCGTTGATGGCGCGGCTGCTGGCCAGATCATGGCCCAACGGCTTTTCCAGCGCCAACCGCGCGCCGGCACAGGCGAGGCCGGCGCCGGCCAGCCCGGCGATGGTGGGGCCGAACAGGCTGGGGGCGGTCGACAGGAAGATCGCCAGCCGGCAGGGATCGCCCACCTCGGCGGCCAGCGCCGAAAAGCCTTCGGGCTGGTTGGCATCCAGCGGCACATAGGCGAGGCGATCGAGGAAGGTGGCGACCGCCGCGGCCGGGCGGCGTTCGGGTTCGAGAAATTGTTCCAGCGCCTTGGCCGCCATGTCGCGGAAGGCGGCGGTATCCAGCGCCGAGCGGGCGGTGCCGATGATGCGCAGATCCGGGTGGAGCAGGCCATCGGCCGACAGGCCGAACAGCGACGGCAGCAGCATGCGGCGCGACAGATCGCCGGTGGCACCGAACAGCAACAGGGAGGTGGCGATGGTCATGCCTGGCCTTTGAACAGGAATGTGAACGTTAACGCAAGCCTTGCAGCCCAGCTGGCCTCGTTATGGCCCGTGCCGGGGAACGCCCGCGATACGGCATCCTGCCCCCCTGATCCATTGAATGTCCAGCCGGCGGCAAGCAGCGCCTTGTCGGCCACGGCCTGGAACGGGGCATAATGTTGATCCAGCCCCTGATCGCCATGGTCCAGCCACAGGCGGCGGCCGGCGGGCTGGCCGAGCCGATCGCGAATCCAGCCCGCAATCGCAGCCTGGATCGCCGGCACCTCACCGGCTTGCGGCTCGGGCTGGGGCGCCAGCACGGGCCAGTGGGTGGACAGGCAGCCGGCCGCACGGAACAGATCGGGCCGCTCCATCAAGGCGTTCAACGAAGCGAGACCGCCCATCGAGGAGCCGGCGATCACCGCCTTGCCCGGCGCCACCGGATAGGTCTGGCGCAGCATTGGCAGCACCTGATCGGCCAGCAGGCCCAGATAGGCCGCCGATCGCGACGGGCCACCGCCGGCCTGGTTGAACCGGGCGGCGAGTGGCCCTGGCAACCGCGCCATCAGATCGGCCGGCACATAATCGCCCCAACGCTGCGCGCCCGTGTTCCACACGCCCGCCACGATCATCGGCGGCAGCGTGCCGGCGGCCATCCCGGCCATGATGGTTTCGGCCACGCTCCAGGTCACGCCGCCATAGGCCGAGGCCGGCTCAAACAGATTCTGGCCATCATGCATCAGCAGCAGCGGCAGTGTCTGGCCAGCCGGGGCATCGGGCGGCACCCACACATCAACATGGCGCGGCATCAGGCCGGGCGCGGTGATGTTCGCATGGCGGGCGAACTGAATCGATTCGCGCGCCAGGGCCGGCGCCGCCGCCAGCGCAGCGCCGCTGGCCAGCAGAGCGCGTCGGCTGATCATTTGATCGGCTCGAACCGCGCCGCCGCGCCGCCGCCACCGCCGGCCAGATGCAGGGCCAGCCGGTCGGTGCTGGTCACGATGCGGGTTTCCACGGCCAGATCATGCGGGTTGGCATCGGCCGCCGGGCCATCGCGCCACAGGGTGAGGCGATAGCGCGTGCCGGGGCTGAGGAAGCTGAGCGGCACGTCTGCATCCACCGCCGCCTTGCCGCCGGCCGCGCCAAGCCACCAATCCGAACCGCCGCGCCGTTGCCGGGCGGTGACGACATGGCTGCCGGGTTCGCCGGCCAGTGTGATGGATTCCTGCCAGTCCACCGGAACGGCGCGAATGAAGTCCATCGCTGCCTTGGGCGACTTGGCATAATTCTCGGGCAGATCGGCGACCATCTGCAGCGGGGAGTAGATGGTCACATAGAGCGCCAGCTGCTTGGCCAGTGTGGACGGGATCTTCTGGCCGCGGCCCTGCAACGAGACGATGCCGGGTGTATAGTCCATCGGCCCGGCCAGAAGCCGGGTGAAGGCCAGGGTCGCCTCATGCTCCGGCCCGTTGTTGGGGTTGCCCCAGGCGTTGAACTCCATGCCGCGCGCGCCTTCGCGGCTTACCCAGTTCGGGAACGTGCGCCTGAGCCCGGTGTCCTTGATCGGTTCATGGGCATTGACGGAGACATGCTGTTTGGCAGCGGCTTCCAGCACCTTCACATGGTGGCGGGCGCTGGCCTGGCCTTCGTGCCATTCATAGGTGATGGCGCGCGGCTGGCCGTTCATGTCGGTGCCGGGCGTTGTCGCTGCAACCTGCAAGCCGCCGGCATCGGCGACATAGCCGGTCTTCACCATCGTCACGCCGTTCCTGGCATAATAGGCCATGCCGGCATCCAGCTGCGCCTCATAATTGGCGAGATTGCCGCTGGTTTCATGGTGGCCGATCAGGCCGATGCCCTTTTTCTTCGCGTGGGCGGCAATCGCCGTCATGTCGAAATCGGGGGTGGGCTGATCGAAACGGAAATCCCAGCCGTTGGCGAACCAGTCACCATCCCAGCCCTTGTTCCAGCCTTCGATGAGGAGGCCGCACAGGCCATTGGCGGCGGCCCAGTCGATCATCTTCACCGTGTTGGCGGTGGTGGCGCCATGCTTGGGCCCAGTGGCCCAGCTTTCGGTTTCAAGATGCATGGACCACCAGATGCCGCCATATTTGCACGGCGTCACCCACGACACGTCGCCCAGCCGGTTGGGCTCATTCAAGTTGAGGATCAGGCTGCTATTGGCCAGCACCGGGGCGTTGTCTCCGATCATCACCACCCGCCACGGGGTGGCAAAGGGTGCAGCCACCACCACCGCCGGCCCGCTGGCCGATGGGGTGAGCGCGGCGCGGAACACACCATTGCCGGCCGGTTGCAGGTTCATGCCGGCATAATCGATCAGCGCGGCTTCATGGATGGATAGCCAGGTGCCGGTGGCGGTGCGCATCGTCATCGGCGTTTGCGCCAGGCCAACTTCGGTGATGCCGGTGGCGCGATAGAGATATTCCTCGCGGTTCCATTCCAGCGCCGGAATCCACCAGGCCTTGCCGCCCGCGGCATCGGCAATGCGGAATTCGGTGAGTTCCGCCACGATGCGCAATGTCTTCAGATTCGGCTGCTCGGGAAACGCATAGCGCAGCGCGATGCCATCGTTGAAGGCGCGGACAACCAGATCGAAGCGGCGTTTCAGCACGCTGGTTTCAGCGATGTGCAGAACCAGTTCATTGTGCTGATCCCGCACCCGCGCGCGCTCACCCCAGGGTTGGTCCCAGCTGCTGTCGCGGCTGGCGCGGTCTTCGCCGGTGATGGCCAGCTTGCGGTCAAGCTTGGGGGCATCGGCGAGGATGAAGCCCAGGGGCGAGGCGCTGATCAGCGCCTTGCCGTCGCGGCTGGCCTGCCAATAAAGCCTGCCATCGCCGTCGCCGGTGATGCGCACTTCGGTGCGGCCATCGGGCGAGCGCAGCACCGGTTCGGCGAGTGCCGGCCAGGCCAGAAAAGCAAGCAGCAGGGAAAGGATCAGGCGCATGGTGCGATGAGTCCCGAAAAGGGTGGCAACAGCCTGGCGCTGGCACCGCCGTGGCTGGCAAGGGGGGTGCCGATGGCCAGATCGACAAAGATTGGTTCGGCGCCCAGGTTGAAGGCGCAGACCAGCCGTTCATGGCCCAGCGCGCGGTGCAGGATGAGCAGATCGCCCGTGGCCACGGCCACATCGGCACTGCCACGCTTGAGGGCTGGTTGCTGCTGGCGCAGAGCCATCAACATGCGGGTCCACTGCAGCATCGCCTGGGGATCGGCCTGTTGCCGGTCCACCGCCCGCGCCGCATGATCGGCGCCCAATGGCAGCCAGGGCTTGGCGGTGGAAAAGCCGGCCTGGGGCAGCTCGGCGGCCCAGGGCATCGGGGTGCGGGCGCCATCACGGCCCAGAGTGAGCGGCCAGTTGGCGATGGCTTCAGGGTCCTGCAGATCGTCATAGCCAATCTCGGCCTGGGTGAGGCCCAGCTCCTCGCCATAATAGAGGAAGATGTTGCCGCGCAGGGCCACCAGCAGCAGCATGATCAGCCGGGCATAGTCATCATGATCCCAGGCCCCGTGCCAGCGGCTGGCGGCGCGCGGCGCATCATGGTTGGAAAAGGCCCAACTGGGCCAGCCGGTGCCGGCGGTTTGCGGCCATTCGGCCAGCGCATCGGCGACCAGCCGGGGCGTGAGTGCCTCGCCATAGAGGAAGTTGAAGCCATAGGCCGAGTTCAGCCGTTTGCTGCCGGCGGTGAAGGCGTGCATTTCGGCAATCGCCTCGTCCCCGCCCACTTCGGCCACGGTGAAACGCCCCGGATAGTCTGCCATCACGCTGGCCACCCGTTCCAGAAAGCCCGGAATATCGGGGTGGGACATGTTGTGGATGCGGCGCTGAAAATCGAACGGGCGGGTGCGCTTGTGGTTGCCGCTGGCCGGCGGATTGTCACGCAGCAGCGGATCATGCATCGAAAAATTGATCGCATCGATGCGGAAGCCATCGACGCCGCGATCCAGCCAGAAGCGCGCCACATCCAATATGGCATCCTGCACTGCATGGTTGTGCAGATTGAGATCGGGCTGGGAATTCAGGAAGTTGTGCAGATGATACTGCTGCCGCCGGGCGTCCCAGGTCCAGGCCGGGCCGCCGAACACCGATTGCCAGTTGGATGGCGGGGTGCCATCCGGCTTGGCATCGGCCCACACATACCAATCCGCCTTGGGGTTGGTGCGGCTCTGCCGGCTTTCCTGAAACCAGGCGTGTTGATCGGATGTGTGGCTCCACACCTGATCGATGATCACTTTCAGGCCCAGCGCATGGGCGCGGGCGATCAGCGCATCAAAATCGGCCAGCGTGCCGAAGATCGGATCAACGCCGCGATAATCGGCCACGTCATAGCCAAAATCCCGCATCGGCGAGGTGAAGAAGGGCGACAGCCAGATCGCATCGACATTCAGCGAGGCAACATGATCCAGCCGCGCCGTGATGCCGGGCAGATCGCCAATGCCATCGCCATTGCTGTCCAGAAAGCTCCGCGGATAGATCTGATAGATGCTGGCCCCCAGCCACCACGGCGCCGCGGCGGCGGTTTGGGCTTCGGGCAGGGCTTGGGCGGCATCAGGCATCATCGTGCACCTTCGTCACTGCTGCACACCGCCACCCCCAATGGTGGCAGGCTGATCGTTACTGTGCCCGGCGCTGCGGCCGTGGCGGGGCAGGCGCCCAGCCGGCTGGTCCAGGCCATGCTGGCCGGATCGACCATCACATTGGCGGTGAGGGGGGTGTTGGCGGTGTTCATCACCACCAGGGTCTCGCCCGCCCGGCCGGACAGGCGGCGGGAAAGGGCAAACAGGCCCGGCGCATCGCCGGCCGCGCGCACCAAGGTCTGGCCGTGGCGCAGGCGCGGATCGGCGGCGCGCACCGCCGCCATTTCCTTGATGGCGCGGTAAAACGGGTGTTTGGGATCATAACTGTCCACCCCATGCCCGGCGGTGGTCGCGAGGCGCTGCATGGCGCGATACTCGGGCACCTGGCTGGCGAACAGCGGCTGGCGGGCGTTCTGATCATTGCCAGTGCCGATGAAGCCCTGCTCGTCGCCAGCATAAAGCGTTGGCACACCACGGGAAAGTAGCAGAAGCGCATGGGCCAGCAAGGTGCGCTGCGCCAGTTCGACCGTGCCGATCTGCGGGTTGGCGCGGCGCACGAACCAGGCAAAACGGCCGCCATCATGGTTGCTGATGAAGCTGGCGTTGGTGCCGGCGGTGGCCTCCCCCTGGCGGTAGAGCACATCATCGGCGAACAGCCGCGCCAGCACCGATGTGGGCGCTGCACCGGCGATGGTCTGCATGGCGGCGTTGGTCAGGGCGAAATCCAGCACATTGTCCATGCCGCTGATGATGCTGTTGCGGGCGAGGCGGCCCACATCGACATCGTCGATCGAAACCTCCCCGAAAATATGGAAATTGGGGATGCCGGCGGCCTTGGCGCGGGCCTGCATGGCCGGCACAAAGGCTTGCCAGAATTGGGGGTTCACATGCTGGGCGGTGTCGACGCGATAACCATCGATGCCCAGCCGGTCGATCCAGTCGCCATAAATTTCGATCATGCCGGCCACCACGCGCGGATGTTCGGTGGCCAGATCATCCAGGCTGACGAAATCACCGAACTGGCTGGATTCATTACGGAAAACGGTTTCGCCGCGGTTGTGGTAATAGATGGGATCGTTCAGCCAGGCCGGGGTTTTGGCGCGTTCCTGCCCGGCGGGGATGAAGGGCGTGTAGGCAAAATCGGGGCGGGTGAATTTGGCCCAGTTTTCGGTGGTGGCGATGTGGTCGCCGGCGAAACCGGGGTTGATCGGGGCGCCCGAAAGGCCGCCCTGGCGGCTGTAGGGATAGTCCGCCCGGCTGCGGTAAGCGCATGGTTTGTCAACACATTCCCGATACTGGATCACGTCGGCAGTGTGGTTGGTGACGATATCGAGATAGACCTTCATGCCGCGGGCGTGGGCGGCATCGACCAGGCGCTTCAGATCGGCGTTGCTGCCCAGATGGGGATCGACCCTGGTGAAATCGGTGATCCAATAGCCGTGATAGCCGGCCGATTCCTGGCCTGGCCCACCTTGCACCGGCTTGTTGGCAAACACCGGGGCGAGCCACACGGCGGTGGCACCAAGCCCCTGGATATAATCGAGTTTCTGGATGATGCCGGCGATGTCGCCGCCGTTGAAAAAGGCCTTGGATGTGGGGTCAAAGCCGGTCTGCAGCCGCCCGCCAACGATGCCGCCGCGATCATTGGTCGGGTCGCCATTGGCGAACCGGTCGGGCAGCAGGAAATAGATCAGCTCATCCTGCGGCGGGCGGGCGCGAACGGCGGCCAATGCTGCCGGATCGGGCAGGCTGGTGGCCAAAACCGGGGCTTTGGTGGCCGCATTTGCGGCAATTGCGGCCCCAAACAGCAGCGCGGTGGCCAGCGTGCGGATCATGATCGTGTCTCCTGTGCGGCGGCATGGTGGGCCAGCCAGTCGCCATGGCCGGGCAGCGCGGCAACGCCGGCCGTGATGGCCCGATCCAGCAGGCCCATGAACCCGGCCAGATCATCGCGGCCCATGGCGGCGGTGAGCGGATGGGCCGCCAGCGGCGCGCACCCCTGCCCGATCAGCACCTGGGCCCAGGCCAGTTCGGTGAACAGCTCGTCATGGTCGCGGCGAATGCGGCCGGTGTGGCGGAACAGGTCCATCCGCTCCGCCAGCTCGGGCGGCACGGCCATCGCCTGCACCTGTTGCCAGAACGGCGTGTCGGCCCGCGCCGTGGCCTTGTAGTGCAGGATGATGAAATCGCGCACCCACTCCATCTCGCGGGCGGCCTGGCGGTTGGCTTCGGCGGCCAGCACCGGCAGCGTGGCCGCATCGCCGGGCAACAGCGCCAGCAACCGGGCAATGCCGGACTGGATCAGGTGGATAGAGGTGGATTCCAGCGGCTCCAGAAAGCCCGCCGCCAGCCCCAGCCCGATGCAGTTGCCGATCCACATCTTGTCGCGCCGCCCGGCCTGAAAGCGAAGCGTGCGTGGCTCGGCCAGCCCCGGGCCGTCCAGATTGGCCAGCAGCGTGGCGGTGGCTTCATCCGCGCTGAGATGGGCCGAGGAAAACACATGGCCATTGCCGATGCGGTGCTGCAGCGGGATGCGCCATTGCCAGCCGGCGGCGCGGGCGGTGCTGCGGGTATAGGGTGTCAGCACCGCGCCGGCGGCATGGGCGCAGGGCACCGCCACCGCGCTGTCACACGGCAGCCAGTGCGACCAGTCGTGCCAACCGCTGCCCAGCGTTTCGCCGAGCAACAGGCTGCGGAAGCCGGAGCAATCGACGAACAGATCGCCGGTGATGCGGCGGCCATCGTCCATGTGCAGGGCCAGGATGGTCTCACCCTGGGTTTCCACCTGCGCAATCCGGCCTTCATGGCGCGTCACGCCGCGCGCTTCGGCATAGCGGCGCAGATAAGCCGCATAGAGGCCGGCATCGAAATGATAGGCCCACACCAGGGGCGGCAGGGTGTTGTCGCCGCCGAACGGCGCAAAGCGGCCGGCGCGGGCGGCGCGTTCGTTCAGGCTGTAGTGGCCATAGTCGCCCGCCAAGCCGGCGGCGCGGGCGGCGGTCCACCAATGGTGGAACGGCACCACACTCAAGGCCCGCCCCACCTCACCGAAATTGTGCATGTAACGCTGGCCGGGCTGCCACCAATCGACAAATTCGATGCCGAGTTTCAGCGTTCCTTGCGTGGCGGAAAGGAAATCCGTCTCATCAATGCCCAGCCCGGCGTTGAACAGGCGGATCTGCGGGATGGTGGCTTCGCCCACCCCCACCGTGCCGATGGCATCGGATTCCACCAGCACAATGCGCCAGCCCGGCCCGCAGAAACGGGCCGCCGCGGCCGCCATCATCCAGCCGGAGGTGCCGCCACCGGCGATGACCAGCGTCTGGATTGGTTGGTCGGGCATCACGGCTTTTGCGCATGAAAAAGGCGGCCGGCCAAGGGGGAACCAAGGCCGGCCGCCAGCATCGCGCGATCAATAGCGCCAGTTGAAGCCAACCAGGAAGCGCCGACCATAATCCTGATAGTCGATGATTTCCTGCGGACGGCCGGGGTTGAAGGTGACGAACGGTTCGTTGGTCAGATTCTGCGCCTGGGCCAGCAGGGTGAGGCCCTTCAAGGCGCCGCCCTGGATTTCATAACTGATCTGCGTGTCGAGGATCAGCTCGCCATCGGCGCGGCGGCGCTGGTTGCCGCCGCCAAAGCCGCGCAGCTCGCCCTGGAAGGAGGAGCGGGTGCGCATCGAGGCACGGGCCGAGAAGCCGCCCTTTTCATAATAGCCGGTGAGGTTGGTCACCCAGCGCGAATAGCCGGGCAGATCATCGGCATCAGCCCCCGGCGCCGGGGCAACCTTGCTCTTGGTCCACGCCGCCGAGCCGTTGATGCCAAAGCCATCAAGCGCGGTGGTGAAGGTGGAGAAGGGCAACTGGCCCGACAGCTCGGCGCCATAAAGCTGGCCGCCGTCGCCGTTCACCCACTGGGTGACAAAGCCCTGGCGGGTCCGCGGTTCCGGCACGCCCTGCGGCAGCGGGAAGCCGGCGAAGTTGAACGGCGTCGCCAGCTCATAGATATAGCTCTTCAGATCCTTGTAGAAACCGGCGAGCGCGATGTAGCCCTTGCCATCGAAATATTTTTCCACCGAAAGATCGATGGCATTGGCGCGCCATGGCCGCAGTTGCGGGTTGCCGCCGCCGCCACTCCATGGGGTCACACCCTGGGTCTGGCCCAGCGCTGGATCAAAGTTGAAGTTCACCGCCGCGCGCATGTCGTCCATGCGGGGCCGGGCGATCTGGCGCGCAACGCCAAGGCGCACCACCACATCATCCGGCATGCGCAGCGACAGGTTGGCCGATGGCAGCACATCGGTGTATTTCGCGCCATCCGTGCGCAGGGTGGACACCACGCTGGTGCCGTTGCCGGAGGAGACCAGCGCCGTCGAGCTCTGATCAACATTGACCACCTGCACACCGATGTTGCCGGTGAGCTTTGACCCGCCGATATCGGCGTTGATCTTGGCCATCACCCAACCGGTGAAGACCTTTTCGCGCACCGTCCAGCCCTTGGTGTTCACATCGGCATTGGGGTTGCGCACCCGGTTGTAGATGCCGCTGTTGAGCAGGGCGAGCGGATCATAGCTGACCATCGGGCCGAGGCCGAGGAAGCCGAGGTTGGTGGTGCCCAGCCGCGCATCGGTGGGGATGGCAACGCTGGTTTGGCCATCGGTGTTGCCGCGCAGGCCCAGGAAGAATTCATCCGGGGTGAGTTCCTTCTCGCGGTTGGTGTAGTTCACGCCGGCCTGGATGCCGCTGATCGCGCCGTCCAGCTTGCGTTCCACCTGGGCGCGGAAGGCATAAAGTTCGTCGCTGATCTGGCGATCGTTGAAATAGCCATCCTGGCCGCCGCGGATCGGCTGGCCGCCGGGGTTGGCGACATCGCCGCCCCAACCCTGCGGGCTGGTGAGGCGGATCAGGTTGTAATCGCCATAATTCAGCGTCGGGCGGAAGGTGGCGCCGCGATCGGTCATGGTGAAGCCCAGCGCATCGGTGGCGCCCAGCGGGCCGCGGCCGGTGCCGGAATAGGTTTCCAGCACCAGTTCCGAACGGTCGATGCCGGAATAGCTGGCATCGCCGATCACCTGCCAATCATCATTTTCCCACTTGATGTTGAGGCCGCCGGAGTAAAGATCGGCTTCCTTCTTGTTGAGATCGTTGCGCACCACGCCCTTCACACCATTGAAGGTGCCATTGGTGACCAGGCCGTTCGCGGTCTGGAAGCCGGGGGCGAGCTGGGCGGCGGACCAGAACAGCGGCAGCTCGATGCCGCGCAGCACCTGATCTTCCTTGAACTTGCTGTAATAGCCGTCGAACGCGATGGTCAGATCTTCGGCGGGCTTGAATTCCAGCGCGCCGGTGACGCCGGTGCGCTGGAGGCGCACGCTGTCCACATAGGATTTGGAGCCACCGATGACGACGTTGGACGCATTGGCGTTGGGATAGCCCCAGGCGTTGAAACGTTCGGTCTGGGTGGGGGAATCGATATGGCTGATGCCCAGCAGCACGCCCACCTTGCCATCGGCAAACTGGTCGACATAGAGCGCCGAACCGCGCCAGCCAAACTTCTTGGAATCGACGTTCAGCCGGCCATTGTCGGTATATTCATAGCGCGCGCCGACCGAGATGACCTGCTTGCCATAGGACAGCGGGCGGATGGTCTGCAGATCGACCGTGCCGGACAGGCCCTGCGCCACCAGGCTGGCATCCGGGGTCTTGTAGACCAGCACCTGGTTGATGACTTCGGCCGGATATTGATCGAATTCCACCGAGCGGTTGTCACCGTTGGTGACCTGTTCGCGGCCGTTGAGCAGCGTGGACGAGAAATCCGGCGCAAAGCCGCGGATGGAGATGACCTGGCTGCGGCCGTTGAGGCGCTGCGTGGTCAGGCCGGGCAGGCGGGCGATGGCATCGGCAATCGAGTTGTCGGGCAGGCGGCCGATGTCTTCGGCGCTCACCGATTCAACGATGCGATCGCTGTTGAGCTTGTTGGACAAGGCCACCTGCAGCGAGCGGCGATAGCCGGTGACCACAAGCTCCTCGGCCGCCGTGTCGGCTTCGGCGGCGGCGGTTTTTTCCGGCGCAGCGGCGGTTTGCGCCAGCGCCGGCACCGCCAGCAGCGCCAATGCCACGGGGCTGGCCACACCCGCCAGCAAGGTTGCACGCACAAAATCAATTCGCATGTTCATCACCCCCCAAAATCAGCCGCATTGCCCGTTGGCGGGCTGGATCTGACAGAGCGGCTGTTCAGCGTGATGTTTGTGACTGACAAGCAACAGGCAGCGCAATATGGCCGCATATCCGGACATACGTATTCACGTGGCTATTATGTCACGCTAAGCCTTGGCCAACAAAGGCATACGTATGCAGCCACAGGGCTGAATTTGGGGAAGGGTGGCCGGGCCAATGGCACGGGTGACCAGTTTCGATATTGCTGCCTTGGCCGGGGTGTCCCAACCCACGGTGTCGCGCGCGCTGTCGGGCAACCCGGCGGTTTCGGCCGAAACCCGGGCGCGGGTGTTTGCGGCGGCCGAAGCGCTGAATTACAAGGTGGACAAGAACGCCTCCAACCTGCGGCGGCAGGCGACGCGCACGCTGGCGCTGCTGTTCTTTGAAGACCCGGCGCCGGGCGAGACGCAGATCAACCCGTTTTTCCTGTCGATGCTGGGCGCCATCACCAAGCGCTGTGCGGTGGCCGGCTATGATCTGCTGATCAGCTTCCAGCAATTGTCCGGCAACTGGCATGTGGATTATGAGGATGCGCGCCGGGCCGATGGTCTGATCCTGCTGGGTTATGGCAATTATCTCGAGTATCTGCCGCGCCTGGAACAGCTGGTGCAGCAGGGCACGCATTTCGTGCGCTGGGGCAGTTTGCGGCCCGGCCAGTTGGGCACCACCATCGGCAGTGACAATCTGGGCGGCGGGCTGGCCGCCACGCGCCACCTGATCGAGCGCGGGCGGCGGCGGATCGCCTTCATCGGCACCGCCAACGAAGGCGCGCCGGAGTTTCTGGACCGCTGCGAAGGCTGGCGCGCGGCGCAAGCCGAGGCCGGGCTGGTGGCCGATCCGGCCCTGATGCGCGCCGCCAACAGCAGCGAGGAGGAAGGCTACGCCGCCGCGCGCGATCTGCTGGCCGCCGGTGCTGCATTTGATGCGATCTTCTGCGTGAGCGATCTGGTGGCCATTGGCGCTATGCGCGCCCTGGCCGAAGCGGGCCGACACGTGCCGGATGATGTGGCGGTGGTGGGCTTTGACGATCAGCCCGCCGCCAGCCTGACCAGTCCGCCGCTCACCACCGTGGCCCAGGATGCCCGCCATGCCGGCACCGTGCTGGTGGAAACATTGCTCGACCGGCTGCGCGGCGAGATTCCCAGCCCGCAGGCGCTGCCGGCGCGGCTGGTGGTGCGGGGATCGAGTTGAAGCAGATCCTCCCCAAACTTGTTTGGGGAGGTGGCGCCGAAGGCGACGGAGGGGCTGCTTGCTCCACGGGCCCCTCTGCCTCGCGTTGCTCGGCACCTCCCCATGCAAGCATGGGGAGGACCTAATTTGCCGCGCAGTGGCGGGCGATGAAGGCGGCGTGGGTGGGCATTTCGGCGGCGGCTTCGCGCATCACGCGGGTGAGGCCCGCCAGCAGGCGCGGCGCGTCCACCTGGGGGGCGCGGGCATCGGCGAGCGGATCATAGGATGAAGCCAGGTTGAACTGGCCGACATGCACGGCGAGCCAGCTTGCGTTGAGGAACAGTTCGGGGCCGTCTGACACCAGGCGGCCGGATGAACGGAAATGCGCGATCTTGTGCGCCAGTGTGTCGGGAATGGGCATGGCGGCGCAGTGTTGCCACATCGGCTCGTCGCGGCTGTTCAGATGATAATGGAGGATGAGGAAATCGCGGATCCGCTCCCACTCGGTGGCGGTGACGCGGTTATACTCGTCGCGCACCAGCGCGTCCATGGCGCGGGTGGGCCACAGCGCCAGCAGCCGCATCAGGCCGGATTGGACGAGGTGGAGCGAGGTGGATTCCAGCGGCTCCATGAAGCCGGCGGCCAGCCCGATGGCAACGACATTGTGGCTCCAGGCGCTGGCCCGGCGGCCGGTGGTGAATTTCAAAAGGCGCGGATCGGCCAGCGCCGGGCCATCGAGATTGGCCAGCAGGATGGCGGCGGCTTCATCTTCGCCCAATAAGGCGCTGGAAAACACATGGCCGTTGCCGATGCGGTGTTGCAGCGGAATGCGCCATTGCCAGCCGGCGGCATGCGCGGTGGAGCGTGTGTAGGGCGTGAAGCCGGCGTCATCGCTGCCGTTCGCGTGGGCGCAGGGCACGGCGAAGGCGCGGTCACAGGGCAGCCAGTGGGTCCAATCGACGAACGGGGTGTCCAGGGCTTCGGCGATGAGGAGGCCGCGGAAGCCGGAGCAATCGATCCAGAAGTCCGCCTCGACCTGGCGGCCATCGGCGAGCGTGATGGCGCTGACATTGCCGGTTTCGCCATTGCGGGCCACGCCGGTGATGCGGCCTTCATGGCGGGTGACGCCTTGTTGTTCCGCCAATGTGCGCAGGGCGCGGGCATAGAGGCCTGCATCGAAATGATAGGCATAATCGAAGGTGGATTGCACCAGCCGGCGATCCTGCGCTGGCGGGGCGAAGCGGTTCGAGCGGGCGGCCACCCAGGCCATCGAATAATCGTCCAGCGGCGTGGCATCGCCGGCCAGCCGCTGCCGGTTCCACCAATGGTGCAGGGTCACACTGTCAAAATCCGCGCCGTATGTGCCGAACGGGTGGAAATAGCGGTGGCCGGCCTGGCCCCAGCCAACGAATTCGATGCCCAGCTTGAAACTGCCTTGCGTGGCGCGAACGAAATCGGCTTCGTTCAGGCCGAGCATCTGGTTGAACAGCTTGATCGGCGGGATGGTGGCTTCGCCCACGCCGACGGTGCCGATGTCTTCGGATTCAACCAGCTGGATGGCGACGCCGTGGGGCAGGTTGCGGGCCAGCGCCGCGGCCGCCATCCAACCAGCGGACCCGCCGCCGACGATGCAGACGGAGCGGACCGGGTTCACGCCTCCACCCCCTCAGGCGTGATGTGCCCGGTGCGCGGCAGCAGATACTTCAACAGCGGCCCGGTCATGATCGTGGTCACCACCGCCATCACCACCAGCATGGTGAAGACATTCGGCGGAATCACCCCCAGATCGCGGCCGATGTTGAGCACGATCAGCTCCATCAGCGCGCGGGTGTTCATCAGGCTGCCCAGCACGGCGGATTCCGCCGGGGTATAGCCCGAAAGCCGGGCGGCGCCATAAACGGGAATGATCTTGGCGAGGATGGCAATGGCAAGGATGATCGCCAGCCACACGAGATCGCCTGCGCCAAGGCCCAGCAGATTGGTGCGCAGGCCCGTGTAAGTGAAGAACACCGGCAGGAAGAACACCAGCACGAAACCGCCCACCTGGCCCTTCCACGCCGCCACAAAGCCGGTGTGGCGGTGCATGATCAGCCCGCCCAGAAAGCCGCCGAAAATCGCGAATATGCCCAATTTATAGGTACAGATCGCCAGCCCGAACACCAGCGCCAGCATGGCCGCCATCAGCGTGGGATCGATGCGGCCGCCCGTGGGCGGAAAGGCCGCCACCAGCCGGCTGGCCAACGGCGCCAGCACCAGCCGCGCGATGATCAGCAGCGTGCCGATGCCGGCCAGTTGCAGCGCCAGATCAAGACCGGAAAAACGCGACGCTGCCAGTGCCGAAATGCTGGCCAGCATCACCCAGCCCGCCACATCATTCACCGCCGCCGCCGCAATCGCCACCACGCCCATTGGTTTGTCGGTCAGCCCGAACTGCGCCAATATGCGGCCCAGGATGGGCAGTGCGGTGATCGCCATCGCGTTGCCGCAGAACAGCGCATAGAGCGTGGGATCAATGCCGGGGGCCAGCGCCTCGGCGCTCAACCAGCCAAACGCCAGCCCGGCCAGCAATGGCACCGCCACCGAAGCCCCGGCAATCAGCAGCGCGCCCTTCCGGTGCTGCGGGGTTTGCAGATGGCCGAATTCGAACTCGCTGCCGATCTGGAACATCAACAGCGTCAGGCCGATCTGGCTGATGATGGTGATGGCCGGCGCCGGCGTCGCCCCGAACAATTGCACCGAAAAGCCCGGTGCCAGCGCCCCCAGCAAGGATGGGCCCAGCATCAGCCCGGCGATGATTTCGCCCACGGCGCCGGGCTGCCCCAACCGCCGGGCGACGATGTTCAGCGCGCGGGCGGCCGTGATCATGATGATCAACTGCACCAGGACGCTGAACAAAAGATCTTCGTTGCTGTGGACGCTGCTTGCCATGATGGGTGTCTATGCGCGCTTCAGGCGAAGCGCCAGACGATGACAAATGTCGCAGCCAGCAGCGCAATGGCAAGCACGCGATAATTGGCCCAGATCGGCGTGCCGGCCAGGCTGGCGGTTTCGGCATCGAAGAAGCTGCGGTTCCACAACAGGCCAGCGGTTTTTTCCGGCGGTGGCGGCGGGGCCGAGAGCGAGCCGACCACCATCGCCACCGCCGAGGCTGCCAGCAAGATCGGCGCCACGTGCAGGAAATGGATCTGCACACTGCCGGTCACATTGATGGCGAAGAACAGCCCGATGCCCATCACCAGCCCGGTGGCGATGGCGGCGCTGGCCCCGCGGGCATTGGCACGTGGCCAGAACAGGCCGAGCAGGAACACCGCGACGATCGGCGGCGCGGTGTAGCTGAGCGCGCCTTGCAGATATTGCCACACGCTGCCGAAGCGTTCGATCTGCGGGGCCACCACCACCGCCACCAGCAGAAACACCAGAGTGGCCAGCCGGCCGGTGCGCACCAGCGCCTTGCCCTCCAGATCCGGGTTCCAGTGGCGGGCGAAATCCATGGTGAACAAGGTGGCGGCCGAATTGAAGGTGGAGGCGGTGGCCGACATGATGGCGGCCAGGAACCCCGCCACCACCAGGCCCAGCAGGCCGGTGGGCAACAGATCGAACATCAGGGTGGGATAGACGAGATCGGGCGTCTTCAGCGCCGGATAGAGCAGGATGGCACAAGTGCCGGGCAGCACCATCAGCCACAGGACCGGCAGTTTCAACAGCCCGGCAAACAGGCTGCCCCAACGGCCATGATCGAGATTGCGGGCCGACAGCACCCGCTGCACCATGAACTGGTTGGTGCACCAGAAATAGAAACCCAATATGGGCACGCCAGTGATCAGCCCGGTCCATGGCACCGATGGATCATCCACCGGCCGGATCAGCGAGAGCTTGGCCGCCGGCACCTCGGCGACGATCCGGCTCCAGCCGCCCACCGCGTCGAAGGCGGCGATGGACAGCACCACGGCGGCGCCCAGCAGGATCACCGCCTGCAAGACTTCAGTATAGAGCACGGCCTTCAGCCCGCCGACGATGGTATAGACCCCGGCCAGCACGGCCAGCGCCACGATCATCTGCCACAGCGGCACGCCGGGGAAGATGAGGGACAGCATCAGCGCGCCGCCATAGAGCGTCGCCGCCTTGTCCACGAACACGCTGAGGAAGATGGTGAGCGCCGAGAAATAGGCACGGGTGCCGCGGCTGAAGCGGCGCTCCAGAAACTCCGGCATGGTATAGACCTGCGCGCGGATGATGAACGGCAGGAAGAAGATGCAGAAGAACACCAGGATGACGCTGGCCATCCACTCATAATTGTAAACCGCGATGCCATTGGCATAGGCCGCGCCAGCGAGCCCGATCAACGTGGCCGACGAGATGTTGGACGCCAGCAGCGACAGGCCGATGACGGGCCACGAACTGTCGCGGCTGGCCAGGAAGAAATCGGTGCCGCTCGCCTGTTTGCGCCCGGCCCACAGGCCAAGACCAATCACCACCAGCGCATAGGCAGCGACCACGGCCCAATCCAGCCCGGCCAACCCGCGCGCAAACACATCACCCGCCATGTTGATCCATCCCCTTTGGTGCGTGGGTGCCATGGCCGGCCCGGGCCGGCAATGGCGTGCGTGCGCGTATTCGTATGCAAAGCGACAGGTGGCGGAGCGCCAGCGCCCGCATAAAGTGGCGCCATGCATGCCCTTCCTGTTGCCCTGATCGGCGCCGGCTGTTCCGGCTTCACCACTGCCAAGCGGCTGCGGGATGAAGGCATCGCCTTTGACTGGTTCGAAGCGTCAGACCGGATTGGCGGCAATTGGGCCTATAACAATCCCAATGGCATGAGCGCCGCCTATCAATCACTGCACATCGACACATCGAAATGGCGATTGCAGTTCGAGGAGTTTCTGGTGCCCGCTGACTGGCCGGATTTTCCGCACCACAGCCTGATCAACGCCTATTTCAACGATTATGTCGATCATTTCGGGCTGCGCGGCTTGGTGCAGTTCGAAACGCCGGTGACGAAGGTGGCCCGGCGCGGCGACGGTAGCTGGGACGTGACGACCCGGCATGGCACCAGCCGCTATCGCGCGGTGATCGTGGCCAATGGCCATCACTGGAGCCCCAATCGCCCGATCTGGGAGGGCGCGTTTGATGGGCCGATCATCCACGCCCACGAATATCGCACCCCGTTCGAGCCGTTGAACCTGATCGGCAAACGGGTGCTGGTGGTGGGGCTGGGCAACAGCGCGGTGGATATCGCATCGGAACTGGGCCAGCGCAGCATCACGGCCCGGCTGTTCGTGTCCACCCGGCGCGGCGTGTGGGTGCTGCCCAAATATTTCAACGGCGTGCCGGCCGACAAGCAGGCGGCGCCGCCCTGGCTGCCGCTGGGGCTGGCGCGCTGGATCGGGCGGCGCAAGGTGAAGAGCCTGGTGGGCAATATGGAGGATTATGGCCTGCCCACGCCCGATCACGAGCCCCTGGACGCGCACCCCACCGTGAGCGGCGAGTTTCTGAACCGGCTGGGCAGCGGCGATATCGTGGTGCGGCCCAGCATCGCCCGGCTGGATGGCGATGGGGTAATCTTCAGCGATGGCCGGCGCGAGGCGGTGGACGCGATCATCACCGCGACGGGGTACAATATCGATTTTCCCTTCCTCGATCCCGCCGATGCGCCGGTGGTGGACAATCACATCCCGCTGTACAAGCGGATGGTGCAGGCCGATCCGGCGCTGCACGGCCTGTGGTTCATGGGCCTGGCGCAGACGCTGCCAACGCTGGTCAATCTGGCGGAACAGCAATCAAAGCTGCTGGTGGCCTATCTGAGCGGGCGTTACGCGCTGCCTTCGCCGGGCGAGATGGCGGGGGTGATCGTGGCCGAGGAGCGGAAATATCAGGGCCATTATTACGCCAGCCGCCGCCACACGATGCAGGTGAATTTCGAACCCTATGTCGCCGATCTGGCCGCCGAGATCAGGCGGGGGCAGAAGCGGGCACCGCCGCATCAGCCGCTGGCGGCAGCGGCCGACGCCCGAGCAGGATGAAGCGGCCCCACAGCAGCACGGCCGACAGCAGGCTGGCGGCGATGATGGCCCAGATCAGGCCATCGACGCCGCCGCCGGTCTTCACGCCCAACCACCAGGCCAGCGGCATCATCAGCACCACATAAGTGAACAAATGGGTGGCGGTGGGCACCACGATATCGGACCTTGCACGCAGCGACTGCGAGGCGACCACCTGCAGGCCATCGGCAACGAAGAACAGGCTGGAAAGCACCATGGCGCTGGCAATGCCGGCGATCACCACCGGGTCCCGCGAATAGGCCGCCGCGATCAGCTCCGGTTCGAACCACACGCCCAGCGACACCAGCAACAGCAGCGCCGTGGTGACGGCAAAGCCCTGCCCGGCCGATGCCAGCATGGCGCCGCGATCACGCGCGCCATAGGCCCGACCAACCAGCACCGATGTGGCGACCGACAGGCCCAGCGGCACCATGAACACCAGCGCGGCGACATTGATCACCACGGCCCAGATCGCCACCGCGGTCACGCTGATCCAGCCGGCAAACACCGCCATCGCCGAGAAGGACAGGGATTCGATGAAATAGCTCGCCGCTGCGCCATAGCCGACCGTGCGCATGGCGCGGGCCGCCTCGGGATCGCGCGGTGCCGGCGTGAACACGCCAAATTCGCGCGCCCGGTTCCAGCGCAGGATGACAAACGCCAGCACCACCAGCAGGAACAGGCGGCTGGCAAAGGTGGCCCAGGCGCTGGCAGCGGCGCCTTCGACGCCCAGCATGTTGCCGCCCGGCACCAGCCACAGATTGACGATCAGATTGACGATGTTGGCCAGCCACATGGCGATGGTGCCAGGCAGGGCGCGGCCATGTGCTTCCAGCCAGAACAGCCCGGCATCGGCAATGATGATCGGGATCAGCGACACCGCCTGCACCTGCAGCACCAGGGTCGCGCCTTCGGCCAGCCCCGGCGCCATCTGGAACGTGACCAGCAGTGGCCCGCCCGCGATTGCCAGAAAGGCGGCAAAACCAACGGCAATCCAGCTGGCATAGATCATCCCACGGCGCAGGATGGCGCCGGTGTCGGCCGCGCGGCCCTCACCGATGGCCTGGCTGGTCATCACCTGAACGCCGTTCAACAGGCCAAGCGCGGTGGTGAGCACCACGCCGGTGACCGCCCAGGCCAGCGCATGATAGCCCAGTTCGGCGGTGGAATGGCGGCCCACAATGATCGTATCCACCAGCCCCATCGCCATGATGCCCAGGCGCGACGCCACCACCGGTGCCGCCAGCCGGGCGAGCACGCCAAAGCCGGAACCGGCTTCGCGGGAGTGATCGGGGCTTGCCCCCATGGGTCGGGCCTTTGCGGAAGAGAAGGGCGGGATGGCCGGCCCCATACAGGCGCAGGCGGGATCGGGCAAATCGCGCCCAATCCGGGCCAAAGGCAATTGCCATTGACGGGATGCCCTGTGGCTTGGCAAAGAGGCGCAGATCGGCTGCCGGGGGGGCGGCCTTACCCGGGGGGGACAAGACATGCGTGCATATATATTGGCCGCTTTTGCGGTGGCGATGACGGCTGAGGCGTCTGCTGTGGCGACGCCTGTGCCGACGCCAGGCACGACGATCAAGATTGGCGTGACCGGAAACAGCGCGGATACGTCCATCGTCGATTCGACCACTGGCGGGCCGCAGTCCTTCACCGGAACAACGGGGTCGAGCAGCTATTCCGCCCAAGCCGCAACGGGCGTCTTGAAGGTCAAGGCGGTCACGACCGGCCCGGTCAACAACAATGTCCCGGATCTGCAGCTGATCAACGGTGCAGGCGTCACGGCCAGTTTCACCGATGTGATCACGATTGATGCGCCGGGGATATCGTCGGGCAGCTTTGTTGCATCCATCCTGATTGATGGGGTGTTGTCGTCAGCGGCGGCGGGCGGTGGCGCGGTGGTTGCGTTCACCAATTCGCAAACCCTGGTGGAGGTTGCCGGCCTGGCTGATCCGGTGTTCAGCTTTTCGGTCAACCAGTCCAACTACAACGGCTTTGTTGGCGGCACGGCCACGCTGACGCGGGGGCGGAGCGGTCCGCCTTATACCGGGCCGCTCACCGGCCTGTTCACCTTCACCATTCCGTTCGAGAATCTGGTCGGGCAAACCGTGACGATCACCCAAAGCTGCGGGGTGAACGCCCGCACCTACAAGCCGGGTGACACCTCGAGCGCCGGTTGCGATTATTCCCACACCATCACCTGGGGCGGCATCAGCCAGGTGCTGGATGCGACCAACACGCCGGTCGCCAGCTTCACCGCCACCGGCAGCGGCGGTACCAATTATGCTCTGCCGATCAGCGCGGTGCCGGAACCGGCCAGCTGGGCGATGATGCTGGCCGGCTTTGGCCTGATGGGCGCTGCCCTGCGCCGGCAGCGCCGGGTGGCTGCGGCCTGACCGGCCTTATTTGCCCATCAGGCGCAGCACTTCGGACCGGCTGCTGGCATCATTGCGGAACACGCCCATCATGCGGCTGGTGGTCATGATCACGCCGGGCGTCATCACGCCGCGGGCGGACATGCAGGCGTGAGTCGCCTCGATCACCACGGCAACGCCAACGGGATCGAGATGCTGCTGGATGCAGTCGGCCACTTCGGCGGTGAGGCGTTCCTGCACCTGCAGGCGGCGGGCATAGCCGTGCAGCACGCGCGCCAGCTTGGAAATACCGACCACGCGGCTGCGCGGCAGATAGGCGATGTGGCCCTTGCCGATGATGGGGGCCATGTGATGTTCGCAATGTGACTGGAACGGGATGTCGCGCAGGATCACGATCTCGTCATAGCCGCCCACTTCGGCGAAGGTGCGCGCCAGGTGCAGGCCGGGATCTTCGGCATAGCCCTTGGTATATTCGCGCCAGGCCTTGGCGACGCGCTTGGGCGTGTCGAGCAGGCCTTCGCGCGTGGGATCATCGCCGGTCCAGCGGATCAGGGTGCGGATCGCGTCTTCGGCTTCGGCCTGCGGGATGGTGACGAAATCGGCCGGGGCCGGAGCGTCCATCGGGGCATCATCGTCATAGATCATGAGGGATCACTCCAGCTTGAGCACGGCGCCAACATGGCTGCCGCCTGGCCCGCTGCGGCCAATTGGGGGACGGGATGCGCGGCCTAGGCCGAACCACCCCGGCCCGCAATCGCGCCATTGTCGCAGCAGCGACTGCACGTCGCGGCCGGCTGCTTCCAGTGAAATCCCTGTGAGTTGAGCGCGCAGGCTCAGCCGGCGGAGCGGGCGCGGCTGGCGCGTTTGCGCTCGTTGGGATCGAGGTGGATCTTGCGCAGGCGGATGAAGTTGGGCGTCACCTCCACAAGCTCGTCTTCGTCGATATAGGCGATGGCCTGTTCCAGCGTCAGCTTCTTGGGCGGGCTGAGCACGATGGCATCATCCTTGCCGCTGGCACGGAAGTTGGTGAGCGCCTTTGATTTCAGCGGGTTGACCTCCAGGTCTTCCTCGCGGGCATTCTCACCGATCACCATGCCCTGATACACCGATTCACCCGGGCCGATCATCAGCACGCCGCGCGGCTGCAGATAGCCCAGCGCATAGGTGACGGCCTCGCCGCTTTCGGTGGAGATCAGCACGCCGTTGGCGCGGCCCGAAATCGGGCCCTTGTGGGGGCCATATTTCTCGAACAGCCGGTTCATGATGCCGGTGCCGCGCGTGTCAGACAGGAACTCGCCATGATAGCCGATCAGGCCGCGCGACGGGGCGGAGAAGGTGAGGCGCGTCTTGCCGCCGCCGCTGGGGCGCATGTCGGTCATCTCGGCCTTGCGCATGGCCATCTTCTCGACAACCGTGCCCGAATAGGCTTCGTCCACATCGATCACCACCGTTTCATAGGGCTCGGTGCGCTTGCCGTTCTCGTCCACGCCGAAAATCACGCGCGGGCGGCTGATCGACAGTTCAAAGCCTTCGCGGCGCATGGTTTCGATGAGCACGCCCAGTTGCAATTCGCCGCGGCCGGCCACTTCGAACGCGTCCTTGGAGGCGCTTTCGGTGATCTTGATGGCGACATTGCCTTCGGCTTCGCGGTTCAGGCGGTCCGCGATCATGCGGCTGGTCACCTTGCTGCCATCGCGGCCGGCATAGGGCGAATCGTTCACGCTGAACGTCATCGACAGGGTTGGCGGATCGATGGGCTGGGCATGCAGCGGTTCCGAAACGCTCACGTCGGCAATCGTGTCGGCCACGGTGGCCTTGGTCAGGCCGGCCAGCGCGATGATGTCGCCGGCCTTGGCTTCTTCCACCGGCACGCGTTCCAGGCCCTGGAACGCGAAAATCTTCGATGCGCGTCCGGTTTCGGCGATGGTGCCATCCGGGTTCAGCGCGTGGATCGGCGAGTTGACCTTCAGCGTGCCGGAAATCACCCGGCCGGTGAGGATGCGGCCCACGAACGAATCGCGATCGAGCAGCGACACCAGCATCTTGAACTCGCCATCGGGGTCGCCAGCCGGTTCCGGCACATGGTCGACGATCTTCTGGAACAAGGGCTTCAGATCGCCCGAACGCACATGCTCATCCATGCCGGCATAACCGTTGCGGCCAGAGGCATAGAGGGTGGGAAAATCGAGCTGGTCGTCATTGGCTTCCAGGGTGACGAACAGATCGAAGACTTCGTTGAGCACTTCATCGGCGCGCGCGTCGGGGCGATCGATCTTGTTGACGACGACAATCGGCCGCAGGCCCAGCGCCAGCGCCTTGCCGCAAACAAACTTGGTTTGCGGCATCGGGCCTTCGGCGGCATCAACCAGCAGAATCACGCCATCGACCATCGAGAGGATGCGCTCCACCTCGCCGCCGAAATCGGCGTGGCCGGGGGTGTCGACGATGTTGATATGAAAGGTTTCGCCTGACGGGCTGGCCCATTCGATGCTGGTGCACTTGGCCAGAATGGTGATCCCGCGTTCCTTTTCCAGATCGTTGGAATCCATGGCCCTTTCGGCCACCCGCTGGTTCTCGCGGAAGGTGCCGGATTGGCGGAACAATTGATCGACCAGCGTGGTTTTGCCATGGTCGACGTGCGCGATGATCGCGATATTGCGGGTGGACATGGGGTTTTCCGAAAAGGCGGGGTGAGGCTGCACGCCGGCACCACGCCGGCAGGATCGGCTGCGCCCATAGGGCAAGGGCGGGCTTTGGGCAAGAATGGCGTGTTGCAGCGCGGCAGGAAATGCTTTCCAACCAGTTGACTCGCTGGCCGCTGCTGGGCCAAGGCACAGCGAACGCGGGAGGGTCGCCCGATGGATGATGATGCTTTGCACGAAGAAGCACAAGAAGCCTCTGACGAACTGCCGCGGATCCGTCCGTTGAGCGTTGGTGCCCGGCTGGCCGAAGCGCGGGCCGCCACTGGCCGTGATCTGTCCGATATTGCCCGCGAAACCCGGATACCGCTGCGCCATCTGATGGCGATCGAGGCGGATGATCATGGCTCGCTGCCGGCTTTGCCCTATGCGCTGGGGTTCGTGAAAGGCTATGCGCGCAGCATCGGCCTTGATTCCGATGCCTTTGCCGCCCAGTTCCGCGCGGAAACCAGCCTGACCCCGCATGTGCCAACGCCGCCGCCCAGCCAGCCGGCCGACGAAGCCCGGCTGCCGTCGCGCAACCTGGCGGTGGGCAGCCTGGTGGTGCTGGCGGCGGTGATCCTGGGACTGAGCCTGTATGGCGCCGGCGTGTTCGATCCGCCGCCACCGCCTGTGGTGGTCGCCGCCCCCGAACCACCGGCTGTGCAGGTGCCGGCCGCGCCGGTTGAGACCGGAGTGGCGGCCCTTCCCACCGATCCGGCCGCGCCGCCGCCGGCCGCCACAGCGCTTCCTCCTGCCGCCGTGCCTGCGGCTGCCCCGCCCGCCATACCCACCGCCGGGCCAGTGGTGCTGCTGGCGCGCGAGGACGTGTGGGTGAAAATCTATGACGCCGCCACCCGCCGCCGCGCCTTCATGGGCGTGCTCGCGGCCGGACAGCGTTTTGATGTGCCGGCTGGATCGGCGCTGATCCTGCGTGCCGGCAAGGCCGGGATGATCGAGGTGAGCGTGGCCGGCGTGAAGCTGCCGCCGTTGGGTGGGCCAGTGGCCACCATCGACGGCGTGCTGCTCACCGCCCCGGCGCTGGCGGCGCGGTTCGATCCCAACGCCCCGCCGCCGCCGCCGCGCCCGCTGCGTCCGCGCCGCACGCCCGTTCAGCCGCCGGTCATCCCGGCCCCGGCAAACCCGGTGGCGGAGACCCAACCCGCCAATCCCGGAGCCTGAAACCGTGCGTGTTCTGCCTGCCCTGATCCTTCTGGCCCTTGGCCTGCCCGCGCCGTTGGCGGCCCAGGCGGTTGATGTGGCCAAGCTGGATCGCCGGGTCGGCACGCTGGAATCGGAAATGCGCGCCGTGCAGCGCAAGGTGTTTCCCGGCGCCAACCCGCGCGTGTTTGCGCCCGAAACCCCGGCAGAGGCCCCGCCCGCCGCCCCGGCACCAGAGGCCAACCCGGCCAGCGCGGTGCTGACCGATCTGACCGGGCGGGTGGAATCGCTGGAAGCCACGCTCAAGGGCCTGACGGGCCAGATCGAAGCCATCGAATACAAGCTGCGCCAGCTGGAAGATGCGCAACGCCGCATGAAGGGCGATGTGGAATTCCGCTTGAACGCGCTGGAAAAACCCGCCGAAGCTGCGCCCGACGCAGCCGTGCCGCCGGTTGCCGATGCAGCACCGGTTGCGGGCGCAGTCCCGGCCAAGCCAGCCACTTCAGCCAAGCCGGCTCCGGCCAAGCCCGTTCCCGCCGGTGCCAATCCCATCGCCGCCAAACCGGTTGCCGGCAAGCCGGCCACCGCTGATGCGGCCTGGGCACTGGCCTATCCCAAGGTCACGGCCAAGGATTGGCCCGGCGTTGAAGCCGCAATGACGCAATTCGTGGCCGATTGGCCGAAATCGCCCCGCGCCGCGCAGGCGAAATACTGGCTGGGCCGCAGCTTTGCCGCCCGCAATCAGCAACCGCAGGCGGCCAAGGCGTTTCTTGACGTCTATCAGTCGGCCCCGCGTTCCACTCCGGCCCCTGATGCCCTGATCGGGCTGGCCGGTGCGCTCAATGCCATGGCCAAGCCCGGCGATGCTTGCCAGGTGCTGGGTGAGCTGGACAATGTCTATGGCGCCAAGCTGACCGACACGCAGAAGGCCGATGCCGGGCGCCAGCGGGCGCGTGCCAAATGTGCCGCCTGATCTGACAGCAACGTTGGCGGCGGCACTGGGCCGCGCGCCGGTTCCGGACGAACATCTGGCTATTGCGGTTTCCGGCGGGCCTGACAGTCTGGCCCTGCTCACCCTTGCTGCTGCCGCCTTTCCCGGCCGCATCACCGCTGTCACCGTCGATCATGGCCTGCGTGCCGCCGCTGCGGCCGAAGCGGCGGCCGTTGCGGCCGGCTGCCGGGCGCGCGGGCTGCCCCATGTGATCCTGCGGCGCGAAGGCCCGCCGTTCACCGCCAATGTGCAGGCCCAGGCCCGCGCCGCGCGCTATGCCCTGTTGGCCGATTGGTGCCGCCACCATGGCCATGGCCTGTTGCTGACAGCGCATCACGCCGATGATCAGGCCGAAACCCTGTTGATGCGGCTGGCGCGCCGCAGCGGCGGTGATGGCCTGGCCGGCATCCGCGCGGTACGTGATCTGGGCGGGGTGCTGCTGGTGCGGCCGCTGCTGGGCGCCCGCAAGGCCGAACTGGTTGCGATTGCCATGCAAGCCGGCTGGCAGGCGGTGGATGATCCCAGCAACCATGATGTGCGCCACGATCGCACCGCCGTGCGCGCGCTGCTGGCCGCCAATCCGGCGCTGGACGTGGCGGCACTGTCGGCATCGGCGGCGCACCTGGCGGGCGAAACCGAAGCGCTGGCCTGGGCGGCCGATCTGGCCTGGGGCAGCCGGGTGACGTGCGCCGATGGCGCGCTGCTGATCGATGGCGACGGCCTGCCCGCAGCCCTGTTGCACCGGCTGCTGGCGCGGGCGGTGGCCCAGCTTTCGGGGCGGGTGCCGCGCGGGGCCGATGTGGCGCGGCTGGCGCAGCGACTCGGGGACCGGCAGCCCGGCACCCTGGCCGGGGTGCGGGCGAGCCCGCTGCTGCCGGGCCGTGGTGGGCCGGGGATTGCGCCACTATGGCGGCTGGATGCCGCGCCAGCGCGGCGGGATGGTCGCAAAAATGGCTGAATTGCTGTTTAATGCGAGGCAGAACAGCACAGGCCGATTGCAACAATGGCAATCGCCCCTATTTTGAAGTGTTGAACGGTGGTCCGGTTGTTCATGGCCCACCCACATGTTGCTTGTGACAGGAATCTGCGATGTCTGATGGCCCCAACAAACGCCCGCCCAATCCGTGGATGCGCAATCTCGGGCTGTGGGTGGCGATCCTGGTTGGCCTCGCTGTGGTGGTGAACCTGATGCAGGGTTCGGAAGGCAGTCGCAGCGGTGAGGCGATGGCCTATTCCGACTTCCTGGCCCGCGTGGATGACGGCGCGGTGAAATCGGTGGAGATCAAGGGCGACGAGATCATCGGCCGCACCAGCAGCGACGAGGAATTCCGCACCTTCAACCCCGGTGACACGGTGCTGATCGAGCGGTTGCGTCAAAAGGGCGTGCGCTTTGATGCCAAGCCGGAAGAAAGCCGCTCGATCCTGGCGCAGCTCTTCTTCAACATGCTGCCCTTCATCCTGATGATCGGCATCTGGATCTTCGTGATGCGCCAGATGCAGAACGGCGCCGGCCGCGGCGCGATGGGCTTTGGCAAATCGCGCGCCAAGCTGCTGGTGCAGAAGGAAGGCCGCGTGACCTTTGACGATGTTGCCGGCATCGACGAAGCCCGCGAAGAGCTGCAGGAGATCGTCGATTTCCTGAAGGACCCGTCGCGCTTCTCGCGCCTTGGCGGCAAGATTCCGAAGGGCGCGCTGCTGGTTGGCCCGCCCGGCACCGGCAAGACGCTGCTGGCCCGCGCCATTGCCGGCGAAGCCAATGTGCCGTTCTTCTCGATTTCGGGTTCCGATTTCGTCGAAATGTTTGTCGGCGTTGGCGCCAGCCGCGTGCGCGACATGTTCGAACAGGGCAAGAAAAGCGCGCCGTGCATCATCTTCATCGATGAAATCGACGCTGTCGGCCGCAGCCGTGGCGCCGGCCTGGGCGGTGGCAATGATGAGCGCGAGCAGACGCTGAACCAGCTGCTGGTGGAGATGGACGGGTTTGATGCCAATGAAGGCATCATCATCATCGCCGCCACCAACCGCCCCGATGTGCTCGATCCCGCGCTGCTGCGCCCCGGCAGGTTCGACCGGCAGGTGGTGGTGGGCCGCCCCGATATCGAAGGGCGTGAGAAGATCCTTTCGGTCCACATGAAGAAGGTGCCGCTGGCCCCCGATGTGATCGCCCGCACCATCGCGCGCGGCACGCCGGGCTTTGCCGGGGCCGATCTGGCCAATCTGGTCAACGAGGCGGCGCTGCTGGCAGCCCGGCGCGGCAAGCGGCTGGTTTCGATGCGCGAATTCGAAGACGCCAAGGACAAGGTGCTGATGGGCACCGAGCGCAAGACCATGGCGATGACCGAAGACGAGAAGAAGATGACCGCCTATCACGAGGCTGGCCATGCGCTCGTCTCGCTGCACGAGGCCTCGTCCGATCCGATCCACAAGGCCACCATCATCCCGCGCGGCCGTGCGCTGGGCATGGTGATGCGCCTGCCCGAACGCGATCAATACAGCTATCACCGCGACAAGATGTACGCCAACCTGGCCGTGGCCATGGGCGGGCGCGTCGCGGAGGAAGTGATCTTCGGTTATGACAAGGTGAGCTCCGGCGCCTCGTCCGACATCAGCTATGCCACCGATCTGGCGCGTTCCATGGCCACACAGTGGGGCATGTCGGACAAGCTGGGCCCGCTGAAATATGTCGAGAATCAGGAAGAGGTGTTCCTGGGCCACAGCGTGACCAAGGCGCAGAACATGTCGGAAGAAACCGCCCGGCTGATCGATTCCGAAGTGCGCACCATCGTCAACGCCGGCTATGACCGCGCCCGCCAGGTGCTGAACGATCATATCGATCAGCTGCACGCCATTGCCGGCGCGCTGCTGGAATATGAAACCCTCACCGGAGACGAGATCAAGACGGTGATGGAAGGCGGCACCATCGATCGTGGCAGCGCCACCACCACGCCGGTGGCCCGCCCGTCGGCTTCGGGCGCCGCCATTCCCAAGGCCGGCCGCCGCGGCTCGGGCCTGGGCGAGGCGCCGGCTGGCGCGTGAAGTGGCTGGCGGTTGCAGCGGCTCTGTTGGCGGCGGTCCCCGTGGCCGCCGCTGACGCGCCGATGATCGCCTGGTTCGAAATTCCCGTCACCGATCTGGCGCGGGCGGCGCGCTTTTACGAGGCCGTGCTGGGCAAACCGCTCACCCGCGAGACGGTTGATGGCTATGCCATGGCGATGTTTGCCGGGCCGGATGGGCCGGAAGGCGCGCTGGTCAAGGGCGATGTCTATGTGCCCGGCAAGGCAGGGCCGATCCTCTATTTCCGGGTGGCCAATGTTGATGCCGTGCTGGCACGCGCCGTGGCGGCGGGCGGGCGGGTGCTCTATCCGAAGAAGGATATCGGCCCCAATGGCTGGGTGGCCGAGTTTGAGGACAGCGAGGGCAACCGCATCGCGCTCAGCCAACCGCGCTGATCAGTCCTGATGATGCTCGCCGGGCTCGCGGGCAAGTTCGGGCGTGGTGAAGGTATAGACCGCCAGTGCCACCAGGGCCGCCGCGCCCAGCCAATAGGGCAGGGTTTGGCCAAGCTGATACAGGCCAATGCCCACAGCCGGCGCAAAGATGTAGCAGCTGCCGTTGACCGAGGTGACCGCGCCGGCCACGCCGCCCTGTTCGGCGCGTGAGACCGCAATGCTGGCCCCGGCCGTGAATCCTGGCCGCGCCAGCCCATATCCCACGCTCATCACCGCAAAGGCCAGCACCAGGCCATAGAGATTGGACGAAAACGCGATTCCGGCGGTGCCGGCAGCAGCGATCAGCGTGCCCCAGCGCATCAGGGCCGGCGGGGTGAGTCGCAGCTGCGGGATCAGCACCCACTGCGCCAGCAGGGTGGAAAAGGCCCCGGCCATGAAGATCAGCGCGATCGAATGCTGCGAATCCATGGCGTCACCGCCCAGCGTGTCGATCACCAGAAAGCCCAGCGCCTGGCCGGTGGCGGCCTGGATGGAGCCGGTGACAAAGCCGAAGATCATGAACGGCAGGATGCGGCTGTCGCGCACGCTCAGCCGCTTGGGCCGCCCGGCGGCGGCGGCGCTGACATTGGCGCCGGTGGCGGCCCCGGCCAGATTGGGTTCCGATGATGGCGCGCCGCTGCCGCTTTGCTTGAAGCCCGGCCGGTGGGTGGGATCATCATCGGGCAACACCCGGGCCACCGCGATCATCACCAGGGCGGCAAACACGGCAAAGGCAAACATCGGGCCGGAGAGGCCAAAGGGCGCCAGAATGAAGAGCGGCGCCACGGCCGGGCCGATAATGGTGCCCAGCCCGAAGGCAGACGACAGGCTGGACAAGGCGGCAGTGCGATCCTGTTCATCGGTGCGGCTCGCGACATAGGCCTGGGCTGCCGGATTGGCCGCCGAACCGAAAATGCCGAACAGGCTGCGCAGCGTGGCAAACAGCGCAAAGGTGGCAATGGGCGCCAGCCAGCCGTTCAGCCCGGCATAAATCGCAATGCCGCAGCCGGCCATGGAGACCATGAAGCCCAATGATCCCACCAGCATCAGCCGGCGGCGGCCGCGCACATCGCTCTGCCGCGCCCAATAGGGGGCGCTGAACGTCCACAGCAGTGCCGAAAAGGAAAAGATCACCGCCACCAACATATCGGGCAAGTGGATCACCCGGGCGATGGCGGGCAGCACGGTTTGCAGGGCGGTGTTGCCGGCGGCCACGGTGAGCAAAGCGGCGAACACCACGGCGAACTCGCGGCGAGGCAGTGATGCACTGGCCAGGCCGGCAAAGGGATTGGGAGTCTGCACTTTGTTCTAATGGGCCGGCAGCGCGCCGCTGCCAACCCTTCAGTTTGTGCCAATCAAGGCCGCCAACCGCTGCACATCGGCAATATAGTCGGCTTCGGGCAGGCCGGCGTGCTTCAGGCCGCTGGCGGCGTTGGTGAGCATGCGGGCCAGTTCGGCCGCATCGCCCTTGCCGGCCGCGGCCAGCCGGGTGGTGAGCAGATTGGCGAAACGGGCGGCACTGGCATGGTGCAGATCCTCGGTCAGGCTGGCGGCCACCGCCAATATCTCGTCGGCATGCGGGCTGGCGCCGCACAGGCGCTGGATCAGCAGATCCTTGGCCAGGATGGCCGCCGCCAGCCCCTGCACCGGATCGGCGCCGGCCGGCCAGGCCTGTTCCGCCGCCACCGCCGCATCGGCCAGCAGCGCGGCGGCCACAGCGCGGAACACCGCTTCCTTGCCGGGAAAGAGCAGATAGAGCGCCGGGCGTGACATGCCGGCCGCGTCGGCGATATCGGCCATGGTGCAGCGGCGATAGCCGTGGCGCGAAAAGGCCGTGATCGCCGCAGTCACCACGCGGACGCGGCGGGCTTCATCGGCGGATATTGACATAACAGACGACATTTGTCAGTTTGTATCACGCTCAGTATGGAATCGACAAGCGGGAGAGTGACGATGGCTGCAACGCAAGGCAAGGTGCTGGTCACCGGTGCATCGGGATATATCGCCGGTTTCATCATCAAGGCGCTGGTGCGGGATGGCTGGCAGGTGCGCGGCACAATCCGCAATCTGTCCCGTGCCGCCGAGGTTCGCGCCACGCTGGGCCTGCCCGATCTGGAACTGGTTGCCTGCGATCTGATGAGCGATGCCGGCTGGGCCGAGGCGATGGCCGGTATTGAGTTTGTTCAGCACATCGCCTCGCCGATCCCGGCGGGAGAGCCAAAGGATCCTGACGATCTGATCGTGCCGGCCCGCGAAGGGGCGCTCAGGGCGCTGCGTTTTGCCAAGGCCGCCGATGTGAAGCGCGTGGTGATGACCAGCAGCATGGCCGCCATCGCCTATGGCCATGGCCAGGGCCGCGCGCCGTTCACGGAAGCCGACTGGTCCAACGTCACTTCGGTGGATGCCTATGCCTATATCAAGTCCAAGACGATCGCCGAACGGGCGGCGCGGGATTGGATGGCGGCCAACGGGGTGGGCATGGAATATGTGAGCATCAATCCCGCCGCTGTGCTCGGCCCGGTGCTGGGGGCGGATTTCTCCACCAGCCTGGAGGTGGTGAAGAAGCTGCTGGATGGCGCGTTGCCCGGCCTGCCCAATCTGGGCTTTGGCGTGGTCGATGTGCGCGATGTGGCCGATCTGCACGTGCTGGCGATGACCACGCCGGGCCTGGATGGCGAACGCTTCATCGCACAGGGCCGCTTCATCTGGATGCGCGAGGTGGCCGAGGTGCTGAAGGCCGGGCTGGGCCCCCAGGCCAAGCGGGTGCCGACGCGCGGTCTGCCGGATTGGCTGTTGAAGCTGCTCGCCAATTTCGATGCCACCGTGAAAATGGTGGTGCCCGAACTCGGCCGTCGCCGCGAGGCCAGCGCGGCCCACGCGCTGGAACGCCTGGGCTGGAAGACGCGGGACGAAGCGCAAACGATCCTCGATTGCGCCAACAGCCTGATCGAAAAGGGGCTGGTGAAAGCCTGATCAGGTCCTCCCCATGC
>JAIXQY010000140.1 GCA_027485485.1 Sphingomonadales bacterium
CCGTGGCCGGGGGTTTCACCGCAATACATATAGCCCGCCTCGAACCGGTAATCATGCGGGAACACCGCGTCGGTGGCTTCGGTATGGCGCATATATTCCTGGATGCCGAAGTTGGGGACCCAGGTGTCGAAATGCAGTGCGCAACCCATGGTGACCGGCGACAGATCGGTGGCGCCATGGCAGCCGGTGCGCACCTGGTAGAGGCTGGCCAGATCGGCGATGCGGCGCAGATGGGTCAGGCCGCCGGCGCCCACCACGGTGCAGCGGATATAGTCGATCAGCTGGTTCTGGATGAGATCCTTCGCGTCCCAGATGGTGTTGAAGATCTCGCCCACGGCCAGTGGGGTCACCGTGTGCTGGCGCACCAGCTTGAACGCCTCCTGATTCTCGGCCGGGGTCACATCCTCCAGCCAGAACAGCTGATATGGTTCGAGCATCTTGCCCAGATTGGCCGCCTCCTGCGGGGTATAGCGGTGGTGGCCGTCATGCAGCAGGTGATGATCAAAGCCATAGGTCTTGCGCAATTCCTCGAACAGGCGCGGCACGTAATTGAGCGCCTTGCGCGTGTCCCAGCCGGTCACCGATGGCAGCGCAGCATCGGCCGGCTCGTAGGAGAGCTTGCCGCGTCCCACGCCATAGGAATCCTTGATGCCCGGCACACCGGTCTGCGCGCGGATCGCCTTGTAGCCCATATCGATATAGTGGCCGACCGCCTCCACCGTTTCGGCGATGTCGCTGCCATTGGCATGGCCATAGACCATCACACCATCGCGGCTGCGCCCGCCCAGCAACTGATAGAGCGGCATGCCGGCCAGCTTGGCCTTGATGTCCCACAGCGCCATGTCGACGGCGGCGATGGCGCGCATCGTCACCGGGCCGCGCCGCCAATAGGCCCCGCGATACAGATATTGCCAGATATCCTCGATCCGCTGCGGGTCCATGCCGATCAGGCAGGGGATCACATGATCTTCGAGATAGGCGACCACGGATGTCTCGCGCCCGTTCAGGGTGGCATCGCCGATGCCATGCACCCCCTGATCGGTTACGATCTTCAGGGTCACGAAATTGCGTCCCGGGCAGGTGACGATGACCTTGGCTGAAACGATGCGCATGATGGAACCATTCCCTGACAGGCGGCTGAACAACGTGCTAGAGTCTTGACCTTCTCTTTTTGGCCTGTCAAGTTGAATGCAATTGGTCAGGCCGGTTTTTGGAGGTTGGCATGAGCGAGACGCAGAATCAGGATCGGCTCTATCAGGATCTGGCGCGCCGCTTGATGGGCGAACTGGCGTCTGGCCGCTATGCCATCGGCGATCGGCTGCCAGCCGAGCGGGAGCTTTCGGTCACCCATGCCGTGAGCCGGCCGACCGTCCGCGAAGCCATCATCGCGCTCGAGGTGCAGGGCCTGGTGGAGGTGCGGGTGGGTTCGGGCGCTTATGTCCGCCGCCTGCCGGGTCGTGATGACATTCCCGGCTTTGGCATCACCGCTTTTGAGCTCACCGAAGCCCGCATGATGTTTGAAGGCGAAGCCGCCGCGCTGGCGGCCAACCA
This sequence comes from Sphingomonadales bacterium, assembly GCA_027485485.1. Lineage (GTDB taxonomy): Bacteria > Pseudomonadota > Alphaproteobacteria > Sphingomonadales > Sphingomonadaceae > Sandarakinorhabdus. The sequence continues at coordinate 1,552 of JAIXQY010000140.1, forward strand.
GATCAGCGACGAAGAGCTACAGCAGCTGGACCAACTGGTGCAGGATATTGCGGCGGAGAACCAAGCACCGGGTGGCAGCGAACAGGCGGACCGCGCCTTTCACCTGGCGATCGCCCGCGCCGGCCGCAACACCGCCGTGTTCAACACCATCGAATCCCTGTGGAATCTGCGCGCCAACTCGCCCGAAAGCGCCCTGTTGCACGCCAAGGCTCGCACCGCCAACGTGAAACCGGTGGTGGAGGAGCATGCCGCGATCCTGACGGCGCTGCGCACCCGCGATCCGGCAGCTGCCCGCGCGGCTATGCGCACCCACCTGGCGGCCGTGCTCGATTATCTGTTGTTCGCCACAGAAGAACAGGCCATTGCCGCCGCGCGGCGTGAGCTTGATGCCAAGCGCCGGCGCTATGCCGGCAGCGCGGGCTGATCACGATGCCGCCCGATATGGTCAGTGCGCGCTGCCAGTCCTTTCGGCTTCACAAACTGCGCCGTGTGATGCGGCGCCAGAACTCCGGGTGGTAGAATTGATGCCCAGACCGCTTCACCTGAATCCTGATCGGTTGTTTCCCGCCGATCCCGCCACCCGCGCCATCGCCCGCGCCCTGTATGAAAGCGTGGCCGGGTTGCCGATCATCAGCCCACACGGCCACACCGATCCGGCCTGGTTTGCCGGCAATGCGGCGTTTGGCAACGCCACCGAACTGCTGCTGGTGCCGGATCATTATGTGTTCCGCATGCTGTATTCGCAGGGAATTGCCCTGGAGCAGCTGGGCGTCGGCAACCCTGGCGTAGATCCGCGCGCAGCCTGGCGCCTGTTTGCCGGCCATTATCACCTGTTTCGCGGCACCCCGTCGCGATTGTGGCTGGATTGGGTGTTTGCCGAGGTCTTCGGCCTGACCACCCGGCTCGATGCCGACACCGCTGACAGCCATTATGACAGCATCACCGCCGCGCTTGCCACTGATGGCTTCCGTCCGCGCGCGCTGTTCGATCGCTTCGGCATCGAGGTGATTGCCACCACCGAAAGCCCGCTCGACACGCTTGCCCACCACCAGTCCATCCTGAACGACAACCGGGCAGGCCGCTGGCAGGGCAAGGTCATCACCGCCTATCGCCCCGATGCGGTGATTGATCCTGATCATGAAGATTTCCGCGCCAATCTTGCCCGCTTTTCCGAATTGAGCGGGGAAGACTGCTTCAGCTGGCAGGGTTATCTGGCAGCCCACCGGCGCCGGCGCGCCGATTTCAAGGCGGTTGGCGCCACCAGCAGCGATCATGGCCACCCCACCGCCCAGACGACCAACCTGTCCTCCCCGGATGCCGAGGCCCTGTTCCACCGGATCAGCCGCAGCCAGGCAACGGCCGCAGATGCCGAACTGTTCCGTGCCCAGATGCTCACCGAGATGGCGGCAATGAGCCTGGACGATGGGCTGGTGATGCAGATCCACCCCGGTTCCTTCCGCAACCACAATGCCCAGCTGTTTGCCCGGCTTGGCCGCGACAAGGGCGCCGACATTCCCACCCGCACGGATTTTGTTCATGCGCTGAAACCGCTGCTCGATCGTTTCGGCAATGAATCCGCTCTTTCGATCATCCTGTTCACGCTGGATGAGACCGCCTATGCCCGGGAACTGGCGCCGCTGGCCGGCCATTATCCCTGCCTGAAGCTGGGCCCGGCCTGGTGGTTCCACGACAGCCCGGAAGGCATGCGCCGCTTCCGCCGCGCCACCACCGAGACGGCCGGCTTCGCCAACACGGTGGGTTTCAACGACGACACGCGCGCCTTCCTGTCCATTCCGGCCCGGCACGATGTCGCCCGACGGATCGATTGCAGCGTGCTGGCCGAACTGGTGGCCGAGCATCAGCTGGAGGATTGGGAGGCCGCCGAACTGGCCCATGATCTCACCAGTACGCTGGTGCGCAAGGCCTACCGGCTGTGAGGCTGGGCACGGCCACGCTGGACCGTCTGCCGGCCACGGTGGACCGCTTTGGTTATCAGCGCAGCGCGATGGCCAGCGGCATCGTGCATTTCGGCATCGGGGCCTTTCACCGCGCCCACATGGCCTGGTACACCGATCTGGCCATGGAGGCCGGCGCGCGGGACTGGTTGATCACCGGCGTCTCCATGCGGTCTCCCGACATGGCGGAGCGGCTCAATCCGCAGGACGGGCTCTACACACTGGTGGAGCGTGATGGCGTTGGCGCACGGGCAAGGGTGATCGGCGCGGTTGACCGCGTGCTGGTGGCGCCTGATGCACCGGCCGCCATCGTGGCCGCGCTGGCTGCGCCAGCCACCCGCATCGCCAGCTTCACCATCACCGAAAAAGCCTATGGGCGCAGCACCAATGGCGGGCTTGATCCGGCGCTGGCTGGCGCCGGCAGCATCTATCCGCTGCTCGCCGCCGGTCTCTCCGCCCGGCGCGCTGCTGGCCTTTCGGGCATCACCCTGATGTCGTGTGACAATCTGGCTGACAATGGCGCCGTCCTGCGTCGCCTGCTGTTGGCGTGGCTGGACGCACATGATCCTGCCACGACCGAATGGGCGGCCCAGAGCTGCAGCTTTCCGGCCACTATGGTTGATCGGATCGTGCCGGCGACCACATCGGGTGATCTGGACTCTGCCGCCGCGATGATCGGCATGACAGATGCCGGCGCCGTGTTCACGGAACCCTTCAGCCAATGGGTGGTGGAAGACCGGTTCGCCGCCGGCCGCCCGGCCTGGGAGACAGTGGGCGCTTCGCTGGTGTCCGACGTCGCCCCATATGAACAGGCCAAGCTGCGTATGCTCAACGGTGCCCATTCGGCCCTGGCCTATCTGGGCTTGGAGCGCGGGCACGAGTATGTGCACCAGGCCATTGCCGATCCAGCCTTGCGGACCTTGGTGCTGCGCCTCATGCGGGCCGAGGCCGCACCCACCGTTGACGCCGCGCCAGGCCAGGATCTCGAGTTCTATGCCGACAGGCTGCTTGAACGATTTGAAAATCCGGCGCTTGCCCACCGGCTGGCGCAGATCGCCATGGATGGAAGCCAGAAGATTCCGCAGCGATGGCTTGCCACCCTGGAGACCAACCGCAAGCAAGAGCGCAATTGCCCGGCCATCCTGGCCGCGCTGGCGGCCTGGCTGCGCCATGTGCGGGGGGACAATATCGGCCGGGCAGGGGCTGTGGCTGACCCAAGGTCTGGCGAACTTCAGGCCTTGTGGGCAACGGGCGAGGCCCATGATGTTGTTCAGGCGCTGTTTGGTTCGGCCGGCTTGATGGATGGTTGTTGGAATGCGGGTCCGGAACAACTGGAGGATCTTGCCCGGCTGGTGAATAGGCCTGCGCCCTCGATCAGCTGAGTCAAGCAACTCGGTCTGTTGATTGAAAGACCTTCTCGCGACACGGATACACATCAGTTAGGCACCAGGTCGCCCGCGGGCTGTCATGTGGCAGTCCTAAAGCCCGCAGATCGAACGCCCTCCGGTAGATCGCAATGAATTTCCCAATGATCCCAATGCCCAGTTTTGTCCTTTTTGGTGCACCACCTATCCGCAATGCGCAGCAGCCGGCGCAGCTTGGCCGGCAGGCGAAGTCTGGTGCGGTACCATCTGGCGACCATCACTAACAGACTTGCAGGCCGCTTATGAGGCCAGGAGGTCGAAAGTGCTGGCACTCAGCCCCATGTCATCAACCCAGGCATGCTCGTGCGCCAGCCGTCGTTTGGCGCTTGGATCTGGCTTTCCACCGGCACTGACACGCCAAATTTCAGGAAACATGACGTTCGAATTGGCCAAATTGCAGCAGGCTGTGCCGTTGCAATCGCCCGCTCCGTCAGAGCGGTTCGCCGAAGGCGAAGCTGGAGGCGGTGATGCCGCCCATCACGTCGCTGTCGTGATAGATGCGGGTGGCGCGATCGGCCCCGGCCGCTCCCAGGGCGACGAACAAGGGGACCAGATGATCCTCCTGCGGGTGGCAGACCCGGGCGAACGGCGCCTGTTCCCAGGCCAGCAGTGCCTGTTCACGGGGTTCTGGCGGCAGGGCGAGGGCGGTGGACAGCCAGGCATCGAAGGCGGCAGACGGCGTTCTGCCGGCCGGGCCGAACAGGCGCAGATTGTGATAGCTCAGGCCCGAGCCGACGATCAGCACGCCTTCATCGCGCAGCGGCGCCAGCGCACGCCCGATGCGGACATGATCGGCTGGATCATAGGAATTCAGGATGGACAGTTGCAGCAGCGGCATGTCGGCCGCCGGGTACATCACCGCCATTGGCGCAAAAGTGCCGTGATCATAACCCTGGGTTGTATCCAGCGTGGCCGCGATGCCGGCGGCGGCCAGCAGTTGCGCGGCGCGGGCGGCCACATCGGGCGCGCCGGGGGCCGGATAGACGATTTCGTAGGTGTGGGGCGGGAAGCCATGATAATCATAGACCATGCCCGGCTGCGGGCTGGACATGATGCGCACCGCGTCCGTCTCCCAATGGCCGGACACCATCAGGATGGCGCGCGGCCGTTCGGGCAGGCCGGCGACCATGGCGACGAGTGACTGTTCCAGCGTGGCCATCGCGGCGCGCATCGGCGCAATCCACGGCCAGGGGCCACCGCCGTGGGAGATATAGAAGGCCGGCATGCGGGTGGTCATGTGTCTTCCCCTCGCCGGATCAGGCCTTGTTGCCGCCCGCCGCCATATAGGCATCGAGCGTCGCATGATAATGCCGGATGCGGCTTTCCTGATAGCGGGCCAGCGTCACGCCCGGTTTCTTCGTGGCGCGCAGGCCTTTCTGGATGCGCATCAGATTGTCGGTGTCCTGATCGGCGACCATCGCGGCCGATCCCAGCTCGGGCGCGTCGCTCCAGTTCTGCTCAGGGCCCAACAGCCGCATTTGCGCCGGCGGCGGGTGGCTGCCGTCGGTGGCCTTGGAGAACAGGAACATGATTTCCATGATCGAGCTTTCGGGATCGTCTCCGTTCGGCCGGAAACGATAGGTGATCGGCAGGGCCTGGCCGCCCCACGGCACCATGTTGGGGAACAGCATATACTCGATGAGATCGAGGGATTCGGCATCGGACAGCTGCGACATGTCCCGGCCACTGCTGCGCGAGATCTTCTCGCGCGCCCGTTCGGCCAGCTTTTGCCGCGCCGTCTCCCCCTCACCCACGCTGATCGGCTTGCCGGCAAAGAAGGGCACATCGCGGCGCATGTCCTCGATCACGCGCTCCGCCGAGATGCCGGCGGTGGATGGGGAGGGCACGCCCTGCACGCTCAACATCCGGCTGACATGGCGCACGCCCGGCCACACATCATATTGTGTGTTGCTGTCCCCATAATAGCTCATCACCTGCGGGTGGGCGACGCTGACATGATAGGCCTCGACAAAGGCCTCCATCGCCAGCTTCCAGTTGCAGGGCATGATCTTGGCGACATGCGCCGCCACATAGCGGTCTTCCAGGGTGAAGGGCGCGAAATGCGCGGGGAGATTTTCGAGATAGGTCTCCAGCGGTTCGCAATCGGGATCGAAGTTGACGAAGACGAACCCGCCCCACCGGCCGACCCGGGCTTCCGGCAGGTTCATCTTCGTCTTGTCGACATGCGGGAAATCCCATTGGCCAGGCAGCACCGACAAGGTGCCATCCAGCTTCCAGGTCCAGCCGTGGAAGGGGCAGCGCAACTGCTTCACGCAGCCGCCTTCGGTGCGCAGCAGCGTGCCGCGATGCAGGCAGGCATTCACATAGGCGCGGATTTCATCGGGCGCGGTGCGGATGACGATCAGGCTGTCATGCACGATGTTGTAGACGATATGATCGCCGACATTGGGGATATGCTCCTCGCGGCAGGCCATCTGCCAGCATTTGCGCCAGACCTGCTCCACCTCGCGGTCATGCCAGTCTTTCGAAAAATAGCGTTCAACGGGCACATCCTCGTCGCCCAGGCCCTGTGCGGGCGATTCCACCCGCAAGATGTCCGGCGCCTTGTTGGTGTCGGTGGCCAGCACCTCCTGCACGGACGGACGCGGGCGGCGATCAATGATGCTCATGTGCAAGTCCCTGTTTGCCTTGGGTCCGGCCGGCTGATACCCCGGTGACCATGACCATATTGCAGCACCGCCATCTGATGACGATGGCCCTTGATGTCGATTTTGCCGGGATGATCGGCATTGGCAAGGTGCCAGCCGGCCGACGCCGCATTGCGCCGGTGACGGGCGGCACATTTTCGGGCGATCGGCTGCACGGCAAGGTGCTGCCGGGGGCGGACTGGGTGATCAACCGGCCCGATGGCGTGATGCTGATCGATGTGCGGCTGGTGCTGAAGCTGCACGATGATGCGCTGGCCTATCTCACCTATCAGGGCCGCTTTCTGGCCGCGCCGGATGTGATGGCGCGGTTCGGCAAGGGCGGGCTGCTGGAACCGCACGAATATTCGCTGGCGGTGACAGCGCGGTTGGAATGCGGTGACGAGCGTTACGCCTGGCTGAATGACAGCATCGTGGTCGGCACCGGCACCCAGACCGCGTCTGGCCCGGTCTATCAGTTCTTCACCATCGGCGACTGACGCCCGGCGCATCACCCCCGGCCGCGCTCGGGCGTAAAGGCCACCGGCATGTTGATGATGGCGTTGAACCAGATCGAGCGCAGCCATTGCGGTTCGCCCACCGGGTGCAGATCAGGCAGGCGGGTGACGATCTGTTTCAGCAGTGCACGCAGCTGCATCTTCGCCAACCGGGCGCCAACGCATATGTGCGGGCCGGCGCCGAAGGCGAGGTGGCGCTTGGCGTTGGCGCGGGTGATGTCGAAGCGGTGCGGATCGGCAAACACGGCCGGATCGCGGTTGGCCGCTGCGTAGGAGAGGTAGATCTTGTCGCCCTGCTTCACCGGCTGGCCGCCGATTTCGGTGTCGGCCACGGCGTGGCGGATGAAATTGGTGGTGGTTGAGGTATAGCGCAGCACCTCGTCGATGGCGTTGTCGATATGGGCGTCGAAATCCTGCTTCAGCAGCGCATATTGCTCGGGATGCTGGCTCATCAGATGGATGAAATGCGCCGCGGTGGAGCGGGTGGTTTCGTGCCCGGCCATGGCAAACACCAGCACGAACTGGTTGATCATCATGGGATCGAGATTGAGCGTGGTGTCGTTGACCATGGCGCTGAGCAGCCGGCCATCGGGGTTGCGGCGCTTTTCCTCGGCCATCTGCTGGGCCAGGCCGAACAGGCCGATCATCGGGTCCATCGAGACGCTGGTGCGGCTTTCGACATCGGCCATCTCGTTGCCATAGCCGGCGACCTGGTCGCGATACTGGGGCGGAATGCCCATCAGTTCGCAGAAGGTGTGCACCGGCAGGATCGAGGCGACATCGAAGACGAATTCGCAGGCGCCTTTGTGGGCGATGCGGTCAACGATCTCGGCAGCCAGCTTGTCCACTTCGGGCGCCAGCTCGGCCATGGCGCGCGGCATGAACGGCGGCATGATCACCTTCTTCACGGCGCTGTGCTGTTGCGGCTGCATCACCATGAAATTGGCGCGCTGGCGTTCGAGTTCGGCGCCCTCCACATCCCACAGCACGATGCCGTCGTGTGAGGTGAAGCGCGCCTGGTCCATCGAAACGTCGAAGACGTCCTGATAACGGGTGAGCACCCAGAAGCCCTTGACGCCCGATGAGCCCGGCATACCGCCGACATAGGCCGGATTGGCCGGGTTCCAGTGCACCGGGTCGGTCTGCCGCCAGCGATCGAACAAATGATGAGGTGGGCCGTGCTCGGCCGGAAAAATGTCCGGATCGATCAGATTGTCGGCCAGTGCTGCAACGGTCATTGCCTGCTCTCCTGTCTTGCCGTCAGGCCGGGGTGTTGCCCTGCTGTGCCCACCAGTCGCCGCCCAGCGCCACGCGGCGCACGGTGTCGGTGTCGGTGGGCCCATGGCCGACATCGTGGGCGGGGGCCGGGATTTCCTGCACGCTGTTGGTGAGGCGGCCGACGCCGGTCACCTCCACCTCCACCACGTCGCCAATGGCCATCGGCCGGCTGTTGGCTGGCGTGCCCGACAGGATCAGATCGCCGGGCAGCAGCGTGATGTGCCGGCACAGATCGGCGAGGATATAGGGGATGTCGAAGGTCATCTCGGCCAGCGCGCCTTCCTGCACCACTTTGCCGTTGATGTAGGTGCGCACAATCTGTTCACGGATATCAATGCCGCGCACGATGCCGGGGCCGATGGGGCAAAAGCCGTCCATGCCCTTCACGCGCAGCATCGACCCGGCATCGGTGTCGCGGAAATCCTGCGCACCCACATCATTCACCGGGGCAAAGCCGGCGATATGGTCCCAAACATCGTTTCGGCCCACATTGCGCATCGGCTTGCCGACGATCACCCCCACTTCGCCCTCATAGTTGAGGAACTGGCAATCGGCCGGGCGCGAGAGCTTGCCGCGGTGCGAATTCAGCGCGGTCAGCGGCTTCTGGAAATAAGTGGGGGTGGTCAGTTCCGGCGCGCGGAATTCGACGCGGCGGGAATCATAATTGAGGTGGATGCAGATGATCTTGGTGGGATCGCAGGGCGGCAGATAGGTGGCATCGGCCTCGGCAATATGGCGGCCATCGCCCAGCAGCAGCCGGTCGTCCACCGGCCGCACCCACTGCGGCGTTCCTTCCAGCAGAATCCGCCGCCATTCCTCGCGCGGGCCATCAAGCACTGACATAATCTGTCTCCCCAATCGGCGTTCAGGCCGGGACCATGAAGCCCTTCATGTTGCTCATCACTGGTGCGTGGCCATAGGCATCCCGTTGATAATATTCGGATTGCCCGGTCGGTTTGCGCCCGCCCCAGCCGATTTCGTTCATGAAACCCGACGGGTTCTTGAAGTAGAAGCTGTGCATCTGGTCGTTGGCGTGGCTGCCCGGCTCGATGATCACCGGAATGCCGGCCTGGGCCACCATGTCATAGGCCAGGCCGACATCGTCGAACCGTTCCATTTCCATCATGATGTGATTGACGGCCTTTTCGCCCGGCGGACCAAAGGCCAGCGAATGCTGGCGGTCGTTGCAGTGCAGGAACATCAGCTCCACCGGTTCCGGCAGTATCGGCAGCGGCATGCGATATTCGATGCCGCCGCGCATGCCGAGCAGCGTGTAAAAGGCATGGATGGCATCGAAATCAGCGCGGCGATTGAGCAGCATATGGCCCATGCCGCCGGTGCCGGTGCGGATGCGGCCATGCATGCGCCGGCCGGGGTGGAAGGGCAGATCATATTGCACCAGCGGCCCCTGGAACAGCTCGATGGCAAAGCCGTTGGGATCGGTGACGAAGGCCACGTCCAGCACCTGCCGCGCCTCGGCCTCGGCCTGGCTGCCGCGCCGCACCGCCACGCCGGCCGCCTCCAGCCGTTCCACCATGGCGCGCAGCTCCAGCGTGCCGGCCAGCCGGAGACCGATGGCCTGCAGATCGTCGCTGCCATCCTTCACCAGCTTGATGCGGTGGTGCCAATAATCCATCCGCACGTAGCGCACGTCGGTAGTTTCGCCGGGCATCACCTCAAGGCCGAGGATGCTGGCGGCAAATGCCTCCCAGGCGGCGAGATTGCTCACCCCCAGGGTGATGTAACCAAGTTCGGTGATTGCAGTCATGCGGCGCTCCCGGTGTTGGCAAACGATCCCTTGCGGACCGCGATATTCTTGATGTCGCAGTAAAAATCGAAGCTGTGGGTGCCGCCCTCGCGGCCGATGCCGGAAATGCGGGCGCCGCCGAACGGGGCGGCGAGATCGCGCACGAAGAAGCAGTTGACCCACAGGGTGCCGGCCACCACCTGTTCGGCGATGCGCATGGCGCGGGCTTCGTTGCCGCAGAACAATGTGCCGGCGAGGCCATATTTCGTGCCGTTGGCCAGCGCGACCGCCTCGGCATCATCGGTGAATGTCTGCCAGGTGAGCACCGGACCGAACACCTCGTCCTGGGCGATCTCGTCGCCGGGGCTGACACCGGCAAACAAGGTGGGCTGGAAATAGAGCGCACCGGCCGCATCGCGCCCGCCGCCCCACAGGAGATCGGCACCGGCTGCCCTGGCCCGATCCACAAAGCCCGCAACCCGGGCATAATGCTCGGGGTGGATCAAGGGGCCAACACGGGTGGTGGGCAGGCGGGGATCGCCCACCGTCATCTGGCCGACCGCGGCGCGCACCTTGGCGAGGAATTCGGGCTCAACCGAGGCTTCGACCAGGATGCGCGTGCCGGCGAGGCAGACCTGCCCGGCGTTGATATATTGGCCGGCCACCGTCTGGGCAGCGGCATCGAGATCAGCATCGGCGCAAACGATGAAGGGCGACTTGCCGCCCAGTTCCGAACTCATCGGCGTGATCGTGCGGGCGGCGGCCTGGCCGATGATGCGGGCGGTTTCGGGCGAGCCGGTGAAGCTGATGCGGGCCAGCCGCGCATCGTTCACCAGCGCGTCGCCGGCCTCCTCGCCGATGCCCTGCAGAACGTTGAGCACGCCCGGCGGCAGGCCGGCTGCATGAGCGATGTCGGCCAGCAGCGAGCAGGAGAGCGGGGCCCATTCCGGCGGCTTGATTACCACCGTGTTGCCGGCGGCCAGCGCCGGGCCAACCTTCCAGGTGGTCAGCATGAACGGCGCGTTCCACGGCGTGATCAGCGCCGCCACGCCGGACGGATCATAGCGGACATTGTTGACCACCTCCGGGTGATCGATGTCGTGATCGTTCAGGCCCAGCGCCCATTCGGCAAAGAAGCTGATGTTCTGCGCGGCGCGCGGCACCATGCGGTGAAGATTGCCGGCCAGCAGCGAGCCATTGTCGGCGGTTTCGACCGCGGCGATGTCGGCAGCGCGGGCCAATATTCCCTCGGCAAAGCGTTTGAGGATCGGCAGGCGGCCCGTCGGTCCCAGCGCCGCCCAGGCCGGAAAGGCCTCGGCAGCGGCGGCCACCGCCATCGCGGCCTCGCTGGCGCCGCCGGCGGCCACCGCGCCCAGATCGGCGCCATCGATGGGCGAGGCGTTGGCAAAGCGGCGGTCCGAACTGACCCGGCGTCCGCCGATCCAGTGATCCAGCGACACCTCGACCCCGGCAACCATGACCTTGTTGTCGGCCATCCCGTCTCTCCCCAAATGCGCCCGCTTGCTGCGAGTCGATACAAAATGAGTATAATCAGTTTTGACTGCGGTCAATAACTCGATTATGGCTTTCGGTCATGGAACAGGAATCAGGCGACGGCGCGGGAACGGGAATGATGCCCGGCAAGACCGATTCTGGGGTGGCGACCCCCGGCCGGCGCGAGCGCAACAAGCTGGCCAAGCGCGCGCGCATCGTGGCGGCGGCGCGTGATCTGTTCCGCCGTCAGGGCTTTGCCGACACCACCACCCAGCAGATCGCCGACGCTGCCGACATCGGCACCGGCACCTTGTTCCTTTATGCGCGCGCCAAGGAAGACCTGCTGGTCATGGTGTTCCGCGACGAGATGCTGGAAACCGTGCGGGCGATCTTTGCCGCGCCGCCGGCGCTGGCCGGCCTCGATGCCCGGCTGCTGGCGGTGTTCAACCGCATGGCCGATTATCACGCCAATGATCCCGATCTGGCCCGGCTGCTGCTGAAGGAACTGGTGGTGCCGCGGTCAGAAGCGCGGCGCAGCGATGTCGATGAACTGATGGACGCCATTTATGACGGGCTGACCGACATGATCGGCGCCGAACCGCGCATCCGCAACCCGGCCATCGTCGCCCGATCGGCCTTCGCGCTTTATTATTTCGCGCTGCTGAGCTGGCTGGGCGCCGGCCAGGATCGTGGCTGGTGCATGCGGCTGCTGCGCGAACAGCTTTCCCATCTGATCAACGGAGACAGCGCCAATGATTGAACCGCTGAAGGCGCGTTGGGCGCGTGACGAGCTGACGCTGGGCGCCTGGTGCATGCTGCCCAGCAGCCTGACCGCCGAGATCTTGGCCAAGGGCGGCTTTGATTGGGCGCTGGTCGACATGCAGCACGGCTGCATGGGTTATGAAACCGCCGTCGAGATGATCCGCGCCATCGATCTGGCCGGCATCACGCCGATTGTGCGGGTGCCGTGGAATGAGCCGGGCATCGTCGGCCGCATGCTGGATGCCGGTGCGATGGGCATCGTGGCGCCGATGGTGAACAGCGTTGACGAAGCGCGGCGGCTGGTCGAATCCTGCCTCTATCCACCGGCGGGTCGCCGCAGCCTGGGCCCAGTGCGGGTCGGCGCGCGCGATGGGATGTCCTATGTGCCCGGCGCCAATGCCCGTGTTGCCGTCATCCCGATGATCGAAACCGTGGAAGCCCTGGCGGTTGTGGAGGAGATCGCCGCGGTGCCCGGCGTGGACGCGCTGTTTGTTGGCCCCTTCGATCTGTCCTTCTCGCTTGGGCTGCCGCCCGGCGACAATGACGGCAAGCCGGCCTTTGATGCCGCCATCACCCGCATCAATGCCGCCGCCCGGGCGCGCGGTATTGCGACGGCCGTGCTGTCCAATCCGGCGGTGGCTCCGCTGCGGGCAGCGCAGGGCTTCCGGATGATTTCCGTGCTCACCGACAATGCCGCGCTGGCCGCCGCCGCACAGGCCAGCCTTGCCACAACCCGTGCCGCCATCGCGGAAGGAAACGCGCATGCTTGATACCGCCACCCGCAATCAGATTCTCGCCGACATCATCGGCACCTATGCCACGCGCACCGCGCTGCCGCTGCTGACCAAGACCTATCCGGCCATCGAGATGGACGATGCCTATGCCATCCAGAAGGCCTTCACCGATCGCCGCATTGCCGAAGGCCGGCAGGTGCGCGGTTACAAGGTGGGCCTCACCTCCAAGGTGATGCAGGAATCCATGGGTTCGACGGAGCCGGATTTCAGCGCGATGACCGATGATCTGTTCCTGCCCGAAGACACGCCGATCGATTGTGCGCGCTTCTTCCGTCCGCTGATCGAGATCGAGATCGCCTTCGTGATGAAGAGCGCGCTGAAGGGGCCCGGCATCCTGCCGGTCGATGTGCTGCGTGCCACGGATTTCGTGCTGCCGGCGATCGAGATCGTCGATTTCCGCGTCGGCCCCGGGCCGGGCATGACGGTGGTCGATACAGTTGCCGATCTGGCGGCTTGCGGCGCGGCCGTGCTGGGCGCCAATCCGGTTCGGCTGGAGGACATCGATATCCGCAACGTGACCGGCCAGATGATCATCAACGGCAAGATGGAGCATGAAGGCAAGGCTTCGGCGGTGCTGGGCAATCCGGTGACCGCGGTGGCCTGGCTGGCCAACAAGCTGGGTGAGTTTGGCATCACCTTCGAACCCGGCCAGACCATCCTCACCGGCTCGTTCGTGCGGGCCATGCCGGTCAAGGCCGGCGACGAGGTGATCGCCCGCTTCGATTCCGGGCTGGGTGACGTGCTGACGCGGTTTGCCTGATGCCGGGCGCGATCTGGCAGCGCAGCGGGCTTGATCCGGAGCAGTTGACGCTTGGTGAGGCGAATTCGCTGGCCGCGCACCTGGGCATTGTCATCACCGAAGTCGGCGAGGATTTCCTCACCGCCACCATGCCGGTGGATGCGCGCACCGTGCAGCCGCACGGCCGCCTGCACGGCGGCGCATCGGTGGCGCTGGCGGAAACCGTAGGGTCACTGGCGGCCAATCTCACGCTCGATCCGGCCAGGCAGATTGCTGTCGGCCTCGATATCAATGCCAACCATGTCCGCCCCGTGAAACAGGGCCTGGTCATGGCCACCGCCCGTCCGGAGGCGCTGGGCCGCACCACGCAGGTGTAGAGCATCCGCATCGTTGACGAGCAGGATCGCCTGGTCTGCGTCTCGCGGCTGACCATGGCGATCATTCCGGTGGAGCGGACGTGAGCCGCCCGTTGATGCAGATCGACCTGGCGGTAGGCCCGCCGGTGGCAATCAGCCAGAGCCGCCGCTGCATTCCCATCCTGGGCGGGGCCGTGAGCGGGCGTCTCAACGGCGAAGTGCTGCCCGGCGGTGCCGATTGGCAGCAGATCGGCAGCGACGGCACCATCGAGATTGACGCCCGCTATGTGCTGAAGCTGGCAGACGGGCTGGTGGAAGTGGAATCGCGGGGGCTGCGTGCCGGCCCGCCCGAGGTTCTGGCCCGGCTGGCGGCGGGCGAGGTGGTTGACCCCGCGCTCTATTATTTCCGCACCGCGATGCGCTTTCGCAGCGCGGCGCCCGAACTGGCCTGGCTGGGCCGCATTCTGGGCGTGGCCAGCGGCGAACGGCTGTCCGGTGCGGTGCGCCTGACGGTTCACGAGGTGGCCTGACATGGATCGCAACCTGGATATTGCCATCGTCGGCGGCGGCATTGCCGGTCTTACCGCCGCCTTGAGCCTGCACGCCGCTGGCTTCCGGCCAATTGTTTACGAAGCGGTGCAAAAGCCGGCGCCACTGGGGGTGGGCATCAACCTATTGCCCCATGCTGTGCGCGAACTGGCCGAACTCGGCCTGCTCGACGAGCTGTTGGCGCTGGGTGTGGCCATCACCGATCTCAACTATCTCACGGCAACCGGCGAACTTGTCTGGCACGAACCCCGCGGGCTGGCGGCCGGTTACCATTGGCCACAGATCGCCATTCATCGCGGCCAGTTGCAGATGTTCCTCATCGAAAAGGTGCAACAGCGGCTTGGACCACAGGCCGTGCGCTTCGGTGCGGAACTGGTCGGCGTCGAACCGGTGGGCACAAAGGTTGAAGCCCGCTTTGCCGATCGGGCCAGCGGCCGCGAAACGGGGATAAGCCCTGACCTTCTGATCGGTGCCGACGGCATTCATTCGGCCGTGCGCCGCCGCTTCTATCCGGCCGAAGGCATGCCACGCTGGAACGGCATCACGCTGTGGCGCTCCACCTCGCCTGTGACGGCGCCGATGGGCGGCAGAGCGATGATCTGGGCCGGCTGGTCAGGGCAGAAGTTCGTTGCCTATCCCATCGGCCGCGATCCGCTGACCGGCGCTGAGCGGCTGAACTGGATCTGCGACATGAAGCGCGCCGATGCCGACACGCCGCCGCCGCGCGACTGGAACCGCGCGGGTGATCGCGCTGACTTTCTGCCACGCTTTGCTGATTGGCGCTGGTCCGGCCTCGATGTGCCGGCGATCATTGCGGCCGCCGGGCCGATCTACGAATTCCCGATGGTCGATCGCGATCCACTGCCGTGCTGGACCTTTGGCCATGTTACCCTGTTGGGCAATGCCGCCCACCCGATGTACCCCATCGGCTCCAATGGTGCGACGCAGGGCATCATCGATGCCCGTGTGTTGGCCTGGCATCTGGCAAGCGCCGGCAGCGTGGCCGAGGCACTTGCCGGCTATGAGGCCGATCGCCGCGAGGCGACCGCCCGGATCGTATTGATGAACCGCCAGCAGGGGCCAGACCGCGTGCTTGACCTGGCGCGTGACCGGCTGGCCGACGGCGGCGTGCTGGCTGATGTGCTGCCGATGGGCGAACGCCGGGCCATTGCCGACGGCTACAAGCAGACGGCCGGCTTTTCCCCAAAAATACTGAACGAGCGGGCCAGCTTCTCGCCCGGCCACTGAACTGCGGCATTGCTTGATTGTGGTTGCACGGCGCGCACTCGTGATCGGTCTTCACCGATGCTGTATGCGCTGGCCGCTTTCGGGTCTTCAGATGCGCTGAAGAACGGGCAGATCAGTCAAAATTTCCAAATGATTCCAGTGCCAAATTCAGTCTTATTTGGTGCACAACCTTCCTGAAATGCGCAGCAGTCCTCGATGCTTGGCCGGCAGATTGTGTTCTAAGCCGTATATCTGTCTTGGATATTGCGTGAGTTTTCAGTCCGCCCATGAGGCCGGCGGGGCGCAAATGCTGGCAGCCGCCAAATCTGCGACGCCTGGTTTGCGAAGGCCGGTTGGCGCTCCCGTGTTGGAGGTTCGAACCAATTCCCTGAATGTCCAAACAGGGGACGGTGGGTCGCCCTTGGTCGCGTGCGCGATCTTGGGACTGGCTTGCCATTTTTGGCTGGGTCGCGCTAAGCATGACATAGGTCGACTGGGGGGTGATGATCTCGCCGGCCTGGGTTCCCCCAACGCGATTTGACCGGTCAACTCGGGGCCGCGTGACTGTCAGGAGCTCGCATGGCCATCTCCCCCGTTCCCACTGCACCGCGGTCGCTGCGACTGGCATTGTTCCTGACGGTGATGGCAACCGCGTTGCAGGCAGCGGCCGCAGCACCGGAGCCGGCCGATGTGGTGATCCGCGGCGGTACTGTTCATGATGGCAGCGCCGGCGCGCCCTTTGTTGGCGATGTGGCGATCAAGGGTGACCGCATTGTCTATGTCGGCACGCGGGCGCCGATGGCCGCCGCCCGGACG
>JAIXQY010000075.1 GCA_027485485.1 Sphingomonadales bacterium
GATGGCGCGATCCCGGCTCCAGCCCAGCGCGTGCAGGCCGGTGTCCACCACCAGCCGCACCGCGCGCAGCATTTCCATGTCGAGATGGCCGAACCATTGCCACGGATCGTTGAACATCCCCAGTTCACGCCCCAGCGATTCGGCATAAAGCCCCCAGCCTTCGGCATAGGCGGTGCTGCCGCCGCGCTTCAGCACATCGGGCAGGGCCTTGTCTTCATTCACCAGATTGATCTGGAAATGATGGCCGGGAATGCCTTCGTGCAGGGTGAGTGTTTCCAGCGTCGGGATCGGCCGCGTGTTCAGCATGGCCATGTTGAAGAACAAGATGCCGGGTGACACGCCATCTGGCGGGCCGGCGCGATAATATCCGGTGCCGCGCTGCCCGCCCAAGGCCGGCAACCCGGCCACCTTGAACGGCGCCGATGGCCGGCTGTGGAACAGGCGCGGGATGGCCGGCCAGATGCGCTGCTCAATCTCGGCAAAGCGCGCCAGCAGCTCGGCCTCGGTCTTGCAGTAGAATTTGGGATCGGTCCGCACATGCTCGAACAGGGATTTGAGGTCGCCCGTCCAGCCGAGTTGCGCCCGTGTTGCCTCGAATTCGCCGCGGATGCGGGCCACTTCGCGCAGGCCCAGATCGTGGATGGCCTGCGCTGCCATCGGCAGGGTGGTGTGGCGCTCCAGCTCGGCGGCATAGAGCCGGTCACCATCCCTCGTGGCCCAGCGGCCCGGCCCCACCGGCGCGCGCGGGCGATAGACATCGGCCAGAAACGCCTGCCAGCGCGCATAGGCCGGCAGCACGGTGCCGGCGATCATGGCGCGATAGCGGGCCGCCCAGTCGCCGGCCGGCATCGCTGAGGGCAGCCGGGCGATGGCGTTGTAGAACGGCGTGTCTTCGGGCTTCAGCGCCAGCATGGCGGCCACCTGCGCCAGCACATTGTCCACCACCACCTGCGGCAGCAGCCGGCCGGCGGCCAGGCCCTCGCGCAGGCGGGTGATCATCATGTCGAGATGGCCGGCAAACAGCCGCAACCGCTCCAGCCCGGCGGCATAATCCGCACTGGTTTCAAACAGCGCGCCGGCACCGGCAACAAAATCCGGCAACTCGACATGCAGGCCGAAGCTGGGGTTGAGCGCCACCTGCCGCTGGATGGCGAACAGGCCGCTTTCATGCGCCACGATGGCCTGGTTCAGGCTGCGGCCGAACACGTCGGCAGCAATGCGCTCCGCCGGGGTGAGTGCAGCCCGATCGATGCCGGCCAGCGCGGCGGCGGCCTGGCGCTTGTTGGCCAGCGTGCGCGCCGCCCACGCATCAGACAGCGGATCGATGAACACCGGCTCACCCGCCGGGCGGCGCCGGCCGGGTGGGCCCGTGGGCGACAGCGCGGCATCCGCCCGCCCGGCCTGCTCCAACAAGGCCGCCAATGCCTCAGAACCGGCGCTGCCGGCTGCCAGCAACGGTGCCGCTGGCAGGCTGGCCATCAGGCCCAGGGCAGTACGGCGGCTGAGCATGGCCTTACTTGGGCGAGCGTTTGGCCAGGATGCGCTGCAGGGTGCGGCGGTGCATCTTCAGCCGGCGCGCGGTTTCCGAGACATTGCGATCGCACAGTTCATACACGCGCTGGATATGCTCCCAGCGGACGCGATCCGCCGACATCGGCTCCGGCGGGGCTTCGGGACGGGTGCCGGTGTCGGCCGACAGGGCGCGCACAATGTCTTCCGGATCGGCCGGCTTGGCCAGATAATCGATGGCGCCGGCCTTCACCGCCGCCACCGCCGTGGCCAGATTGCCATAGCCGGTGAGCATGACGATGCGCACATCCGGGCTCATCGCGCGCATTTCGGCAACCAGATCAAGGCCGTTGCCGTCTTCCAGCCGCATGTCCACCACGGCGTGGCTGGGCTTCAGCCGGGCCACTTCCACCCGGGCTTCGCCGATGCTGCCAACAGAGGTGACAGCAAAGCCCTTGCGGGCCAGCAGCACCGACAGGCGCTGGCGGAACGGGGCATCATCATCCACCAGCAGCAGCGGGCGGCCTTCGGTTTCGGGCAGGCTTGCCATATTCAGAACTCCTTTTCCCCAACTGGGTCAATAACCTCAAATGCTTCTCTTGGCCAGCGCACCTCCACCCGGGCGCCGCCATCGGGCCGGTTGGAAAACGCCAGGCGGCCGCCGGTGCGTTCAATCAGGGTGGTGGCGATGAACACCCCCAACCCGGTGGAATCGGATTTGGATCGCGACGGGCCCAGCATCGGTTCGCCCAGGCGCGGCAACAGATCGGGCGGAAAGCCGAAGCCATCATCCAGCACGGCAACGCGGATTTCCGATGCCGTGACGATGCTTTCCATGCGCACCTCGGTGCCGGCATGGCGCACCGCGTTCGACACCAGATTGTTGAGCGCATGCAGCAGTTCCGGCGACCGCTGCACCAGCGGCTGCGGCCCGGTGGCGTCCACCTGCACCGGCACCCGGCTGGGCTTCACGCTTTGCGCCACTTCGTGCAGCAGCAGATCGAGGCCGAGCACGGCGAACGGATCCTCGGCTTCGGCGCGGGTCGAAAGTTCCTTCATGATGCGCCGGCTGCGCTTGGCCTCGGCGCTCAACAGGCGGATATCGTCGCCGAAATCGGGATCGTCGCCCAATTGTTCCTCAAGGCTGTGGGCGATCAGGCTGATCGAACCCAGCGGCCCGCCCAGTTCATGCGCTGCCGCCGCCGCCAGGCTGCCGAGTGCGTTCATGCGCGCTTCGCGGGTGAGGGCCGCCTCAGTGGCGACCAGCGCGCGGGCGCGGTCGCGAGATTCCGCCGATACCATCCACAGATAGGCCGCCAGAAAGCCGATCGCCAGAGCATAGGCGATCAACATGCCGAACCGATAGACCAGCGGAAACACCGGCGGCGGGCCCGACCAGGGCAGCGGCTGCGCCCACAGCCACACCACCATCAGCACGCCGCAAGCCAGCGCCACCAGCGGGCCCATATCGCGCGCGCGCAGCAGGGTGGCAGCGATGGTGACCGGCACGATCAGCAGCAGCGAGAACGGATTGGCCAGCCCGCCGGTGAGGAACAGCAGCACGCCGGCCTGGATCAGATCGAAGGCCAGATGCAGGCTCAATTCCCGCCCGGTCATCCGGTCGGTGCGTTCATACAGGGTGGAAAGCCCGATGTTCAGGATCGCCGACGCGCCGATGGCGGCCAGCATCGAACCCCAGGGCAAGGGGAAGCCAAACCACAGGCCAACCACCAGCAAGGTGGTGATCTGGCCGATGATCGCAATCCAGCGGATATTCGCCAGCGTGCGCACCCGCACACTGGGGCGATCAAACGCCGCTGCCGCAATCGATGGCCGTTCCATCGCCACCGCCTAGACCCTGTATGCCCGGCTGCCCATGCGGCGCATGGTTACAGCCATATGTCAGCCGCCACTACAGGCTGGGCCCCTGCATCTTGCTGGGCGCCTTCACCGGCACATCCTTGATCAGCTTGGCGATGCTGGCGGCGCGCGGATCATTCTCGGCGGCCATGCGCGCCGAAATCCCGCTGTTGTCGGCAATGTCGGGGTTGGCGCCGGCTTCGATCAGCAGCTTGGCAATATCCAGCGCGCGCGCCTGCACCGCCTTCAACAGGGCGGTTTCGCCCAAGCGGTTCTGCGCATTCACCTGCGCCTTCAGCCGCAACAGCGTGGAAATCCCGTCACCCCAGCGGCTGATGCTGGCCAGGATCAACGGCGTGTTGCCATCGCGATCCTTCAGATTGAGATTGGCGCCCTTCTGATAGAGCAGGCCCAGCCAGCCCAGATCGCCGCGCTTGGTGACGATGTGGATGGCGCCCTCGCCATTGTCGCTGTCGCGCACGTTGACGATGGTGGTGCCCGGCTTGTCGGCAAATTCGATGGCCTTGTTCACATCGCGGTCGCGAACCGCTTTCAGGAAGTTGTAACTGTCTGAAAATTGCGCGGCGGCCGGGCTGGCCAGCGCCAGCGCCATCACCGCTGCCATCAGCTGCCTTTTCATCGACAAGTCCCCGTGTTTCGCTTTATGCGTGACCTGATGATAGCGCATAGCCAGTTGAGCCCAACATGAACAGGGGCAAGAATCTGCGCCTGTGGCTCGTGCTGGGCCTGGCGGTGGCGCTGGCCGGGGCCGTTGGCTGGATGCGCTTTGCCACGCCGGCCCCACCCACGGGCAATCTGGCCGGCGCCACGCTGGGCGGGCCGTTCAGCCTGATCAACCAGAACGGCCAAAGCGTGCGCGAGGCCGATTTTGCCGGCCGCTATCGCCTGATCTATTTCGGCTATGGCTTTTGCCCCGATGTCTGCCCCACCGATCTGGCGCTGCTGGGTCGCGGCCTTGCCGCCTTTGAGGCCGCCCAGCCCGGCGCGGCGGCCAAGGTGGCGCCCATCTTCATCACCATCGATCCCCAGCGCGACACGCCGGCCGTGCTGAAGCCCTTTGTGGCCGCCTTTCATCCCCGTCTGGTCGGCCTCACCGGCACGCAAGATCAGATCGCCGCTGTCACCAGGGCCTATGGCGTCTATGCAAAGCGCATGGAAACCGGCGATCCTGAGAATTATCTGATGGACCACAGCGCCATGGTCTATCTGTTCGGCCCTGATGGCCGGCCCATCGCCTTCCTGCCGCACCAGGGCCTCACCGCCCAGGCGGTCACTGATCTGCTGGTGGCCCATGTCCGATAAACCCTTCTGGGAAACCACGCCGTTCCACCACATGACGCGGTCGCAGTGGGAAAGCCTGTGCGATGGCTGCGGCAAATGCTGTGTGCACAAGCTGGAGGATGAAGACACGGGTGAGGTGTTCCCCACCAATGTCTGCTGCCGCCTCCTCGATACGCGCACGGCGCAGTGCAGCGATTATCGCAACCGCAAGGCGCTGGTGCCGGAATGTGTGCGGCTCACGCCCGGCAAGCTGGATGATCTGGATTGGCTGCCGGAAAGCTGTTCCTATCTGCGCGTCCATCGCGGCCAGGGGCTGGCAGAATGGCATCACCTGGTCACCGGCGATCGCCAGTCCATCCACCGCGCCGGCCAATCGGTGGCCGGCCGGGTGATCAGCGAGGATGACATCGGCGATCTGGAAGATTTCATCATCGACAAGCCATTGTGAGCGCCGGCCATGCTGCGCTGGCGCCGCCCGTCCCTGCCTGACCATCTCAGCCTCGCCGGCCGCAACGTGCCGGTGGTGGCAACCCGGCGGGCAACGGCTCGCGCGGTCAAGCTGAAGGCCAACAGCATCGCCGGCGCCATCGAGATCAGCCTGCCGCCCAGCGGTGGGGAGGCTGCCGCGCTGGCCCTGCTGAACAGCCATCGCGACTGGCTGGAAGCGCGCATCGCCGCCTGGCCGCGCCCCATCCCCTTTGCCCCCGGCTATATCATCCCCATCGATGGCGCGCCGGTGCTGATCGACTGGCAGGCCGGCCACCCGCGCACACCGCGGCTGGAATCGGAGCGGCTGCTGCTCGGCGGCCCGGCGGAATCAGTCGCCCCCCGGCTGGAGCGCTGGTTGAAGGCCCGCGCCAAGGCCGATCTGGAGGCCGCCACCCACGGCTTTGCCGCCCGGCTGGGCCGCAGCGTCGCGCGGGTTTCGGTGGGTGATCCGGCCAGCCGTTGGGGCAGTTGCGCCGGCTGGAACCGGCCCGAAGGCGCGCGCATTGCCTATAGCTGGCGGCTGATCCTGGCCCCGGCCTTCGTGCGCCACGCCATTGCGGCGCACGAAGCGGCGCACCTGATCCACCCCAACCACTCGCCGGCCTTTCACAAGCTCAACCGCGAACTTGATCCGCGCGCACAGGATGCCCGCCGCTGGCTCGCCCGCCACGGCGCGGCCCTGCACTGGGTGGGGCGGGCGCTGTAATCCAGTGGTTCATCAACCCGCTCATGCCGAGCTTGTCGAGGCATGCACAACGCTGGGTCCGTGCCTCGACAAGCTCGGCATTAGCGGTTCAGTCCTGCTGCAATCGAGTCTGACCGTTCAGGGCTTGGCCGCGTCCCAGCCGCATTTCTGGCCCTTGTTCTGCTGTTTCAGCCATGTATGCAGCGGCGCGAAATAGGCCAGCATGGTCTTGCCGCTCATCTGCCCCGTCCCCGCAAACGCCTGCAGCGCTTCCGGCCATGGTTTGGACATGCCCATTTCCAGCATGGCGTTCAGCCTGGCCCCCACGGCCTTGTCGCCATAGATGGAGCAACGGTGCAGCGGCCCGGTCCAGCCCGCCTGTTTGCAGGCGGCTTCGTAGAACTGGAACTGCAGGATGCGGGCGAGGAAATAGCGGGCATAAGGCGTGTTGCCGGGAATATGATATTTGGCCCCCGGATCAAAGGCATCGGCCGGCCGCGGGGCCGGCGGCGCTATCCCCTGATAGCGCAGGCGCAGATCGGTCCACGCCTTGTTGTACTCGGCCGGGGTGGTGGTGCCGGCAAACACGCCCCAGCGCCATTTGTCCACCAGCGCCGTCCACGGCATGCCCGGCACCTTCTCCATGGCCTGGCGCAGCAACAGGCCGATGTCACGGCTGGCATCGGGCACCTTGGCGGCATCCAGCAGGCCCACCTTCACCAGATATTCCGGTGTCACGTTCAACGCGGCCCAATCGCCGATGGCTTCGTGAAACCCATCATTGGCGCTGTTCAGATAAAGCAGGGGCTGCGCCTTGTAGGCGCGCTGGTAATAATTATGGCCCAGCTCGTGGTGGATGGTGACGAAATCGGTGGCGTTCACCTTGATGCACATCTTGATGCGCAGATCATCCTTGTTGTCGATATCCCAGGCGCTGGCATGGCACACCACTTCACGGTCAGCCGGCTTGGTGAACAGGCTGCGCGTCCAGAATGTCGCCGGCAACGGCGCAAAGCCCAGCGAGGAATAGAAATTCTCGCCATACTTCACCATGTCCAGCGGCCCGGCCTTTTTCGCCGTCAGCAGATCGCCAATGTCATAGCCCACATCGCCGGCGCCGGCGGGGGCCACCAGATCATAAATGCCGGCCCAATCCTGTGCCCACATATTGCCCAGCAGATCGGCGCGGATCGGGCCGGTTTTCGGCTGCACCGCATCGCCATATTTCGCGTTCAGGCGGGTCCGGGTATAGCAATGAAGATCGACATAGAGCGGCTGCACCTCGGCCAGCAGGCGATCGACCAGCGTCTCGAAATCGGCGGCCGGCATGTCATACCCTGCCCGCCACATGGCGCCCGTGTCGGCAAAGCCCAGTTCCCGGGCGCCGGCATTGGCGATCTGCACCAGCCGGGCATAATCGCCGGCCATCGGCGTGCCCACCTTGTGCCAGCTTTCCCACATTTCCTTCAGCACGGCCGGATCACGCTCGCTGGCCATCAGGGCTTCGATATCGTTGCCCACAATCTCCTTGCCGCGCGCGAGGCCCTTGCCCTTGCCATAGGTGCTTTGCAGGCGGGTGGCGATGTCGGCCAGTTCCTTGGCGGCGCCCGGCGCATCGGGCGCGGGCAGCACGATGGCCTGGCGCAGCAGGAACAATTTGCGCGCCGTATCGGCATCAAGCCCGGAAATGGCGTTGAAGCGCGCCGCGTCCTTGGCCAGCTTCACCTGCAACATCGTGCCTTCGGCGGCGGCTTCGGCGGCCATGGCATCGGTATCATCGGTGATGTGGGTGGCATTCACCCAGAAACTGCGCTGGGCCCGGTCACTCCAGGCCGAAAGCTGGGCTTCGGCGTCGGCGGTAAAGGCCTTTGCTTCCGCCGCTGTTGGCGCGGCCGATGCGGTCTCGGCCGCCTGCGCCGCAACCGGCAGCAACAGCGCGCTCGCCAGCGCCAGATGTGAAATCCTCATCGCATCACTCCCCCAAACACGGATCTTACAGCCGATGCCCCAGCCAGGCCGCGATCGCGGTGCCGAAATCCGGCTTGGTCACCGCGCTCATATGGTTGCCGTCAATCTCCACCAGCGCGGCGCTGGGCAGTTCCAGCGCCAGCGCCGGGGCGGAGCCATTGTCCCGATCATCGCGGCCACACAGCACCAGGCAGCGCGTTTCGATCCCGCGCAGCACATCGGGCGGGGTGGACACAAACGTATCGAGCAGCAGGCCCACGGCGGTGCCATCCACCTTGTTCTGCTTCATGAAGGCGGCGGCAAAGGCCTCCGGGCTGCCGGCAGGCCAGCCGTCGGGCTGTTTCACCACTTTCTTGAAGAAATCCGCCCGCGCCGTGCCGCCGATCAGGCCTTCCAGCCCCATGCCGGAAATGATCGCCTTGCCTGGCTTGAGGCCGCGCGCCAGCAGCCGCACCAGCGTGCGCGCGCCCATGGAGTATCCGGCGATATCGAAATCCGTCAGGCCCAGCTGGGCAATCAGCGCCTCGATATCCAGTGCCAGCACATCGGGTGGATAGGCGCGCGGATCGTGCGGCGCGGCGCTGGCGCCATGGGCGCGGAAATCCGGCATGATGACGCGATAGCCGGCGCTGGCGATCTCGGCGGCGGCGCCATAACGCCGCCAGTTCATCTCACCGGATGAAAACAGGCCGTGGAGCAGCAGAACCGGCCGGCCTTCGCCCATCTCGACGACGTTCAGTGCCGCGCCGTCAAAGCCGCTGTAAACGGCCATCAGGCTTTCGCCTTGTCCGCCCGTGCCGTCGCCACGGCGGCCTTCAACTGATCATATCCCACCGCGCCCGACATGATGCGATCACCCACGACATAGCTGGGCGTGCCGGTGAGGCCCAGGGCCCGGCCCAGCGCCAGATTGCGATCCAGTTCGGCGCGCAGCGTGGGGTTCTTCAGATCGGCGGTGATCCTGTCTTCCGAAAGGCCCACGCCCTTCACGATGCCCATGGTGCGCACCAGGCTCACGCGGCCCGGGCTGTCGAACATGGCGTTGTGAAACTTGCCATAACCACCCTGGGTGGCGGCCGACAGGCTGGCCATCGCGGCTTCCGTGCTGGCCGGGGACAGCACCGGGAAATCGCGATAGATCACCATCAGCTTGGGATCATCGCGCACCAGCTTCTGCACATCGGCATGGCCCTGGCGGCAATAGGGGCAGGCATAATCAAAGAACACCACCAGCTTCACATCACCCTGCGGATTGCCGGCCACGGCGCCCGGAAACGGGGTTTCCAGTGCCTGGCGGTTGGCGGCCAGCGCCTTGCGGCCTTCGGCCTGCTCCAGCCGGGCGACGGCTTCGGGGATGATTTCGGGGTGGCTCAGGATATAGTCGCGCACAATGGCTTCGATCTCGGCGCGGTTGGCCGGTTGGCCGGCCTGGCCCCCGGCGGCCATGGCGGTGCCGGCGCCCACACCGGCCGCCGCCAGGCCCAGGCCGAGGGTGGCGGCCATGCTGAGCCGGCGGTTCCAGAAACTGGCCATTGTCACCTCTTCTTCTTGCGTTGCTGCTGTTCCAGCGCGTCGCCGGCCACCAGCATGATATCGTCTGCCCGGATATAGTCCGGGGTGCCCGGCCGCAAGCCGGCGTGCGCCACACGGGCGTTCATCACCGCGCCCATGGCATTGCCTTCCAGGCTGAAGCGTTCGGCCGCCGCCAGCGCGGCGCGCGGCTTGTCGCCCCGGCGATCGTAAATCACCCCCAGCTGATACCAGGTGAAGGGATTTTCGCGATCCAGGCTCACCGCCTTGCGCAACAATGGCTCGGCTTCGGCTTGCAGCTTGGCATCCTCGCTGGCCACCAGCGCATGGCCCAGCAGGGTGAGGATCATCGGTTCATTGGGCGCCAGCGCCACCGCCCGGCGCAACACCGGCAGCGATTCATCCACCTTGCCCGATTCCAGCAGCACCTGGCCGCGCAATTCCAGAAAATAGGGATCATTGGGGTTGCGCGCCACCAGCTTGGCCGTCTCGCCAATCGCCAGCTCGGGATAGCCGGATCGGTGCCAGGCATAGGCGCGGGCATAGAGCGCCGGCGCGGTGTTGGTGCCTTCCGGATAACGCTGCATCACGATGCGCGGTTCTTCGACAAAGCCGATCAGCTTGCCCTTGATGCGCTCAAAGCGCGCCTGCAACGCGGGATCGCTGGGGACATCCCAGGCCTTGTCGCGCTCATACACCGCCATCAGATTGTTGATGCGCGTGCTGGAAAGCGGGTGGGTGCGGGCATATTCCGTGTCCTGCGGGATCGCCAGCCGATATTCCTGGCCCTGCAGCTTGCGGAAGAAGGCGATGGACCCGCGGCCCGACAAGCCGGCCTTGGCCAGGAAGCTGGCACCGGCCTGGTCCGCCCGGCTTTCCTGATCGCGGTTGAAGCTCAGGAACTTGCTCATCGCCGCGGTCTGGCCCAGGCCCAATATGGCCATGCCCGCCTCCCCGGCGCCGGCGGCCACGGCCATGGCGGCACCCAGCAGGCTGAGCAGCGAGATGCGCGACGCCGGCCCGGCGCCTTCGCCAAAGCGCACGGCATGGCCGCCGGTGATATGGCCCAGTTCGTGGGCGATCACGCCCTGCAACTCGTTCACATTGTCGGCCGCAGTGATCAGGCCGGAATGGATGAACACATTCTGCCCGCCGGTCACAAAGGCGTTGATGCTGGGATCGCCCACCAGCACGAACTGCACGCTGCGCGGATCAAGCCCGGCGGCGACCACCATGTCGCGGCTGATGTCGCGGAAAAACGCTTCGGTTTCGGCGTCGCGCAGGATCGATTGCGCGGCGGCCGGCCGGGGCAGGGCCAGCAGCAACAGCGCCAGAACGGCAAGAAACAAGCGGGCGGCCATGGTCTGGCCCTGTCTTACCACGGTTGAACCGGGGGTGAAGCGGGGAGTGGCCACCGGGGGGCGGCGTATTTGTCACGGCGGGGGCAGTTTTGGCCACTGTTGCACGACATTGGTCACCGGGCTGCCACGTTGCGCCGGGTTTTCAGGCCGCCCGCATGGCCCGGGCCCGGCGGCGCTGCACCGATGATCCCAGGCCCAGCGCCTCGCGATACTTCGCGACAGTTCTGCGAGCAATATCAAAGCCTTCGCCGTTCAGAACCTCCACCAGGCTGTCATCCGACAGCACATCATCACCCTCCGCCGCGATCAACTTGGCGATGCGATCCTTCACAGTCAAAGCCGAAGCCGATTCGCCGCCGCCGCTGGAAACGCCCGAAGTGAAGAAATATTTCAACTCGAACTGGCCGCGTTCGCACAGCATATATTTGTTGCTGGTCACCCGGCTGACGGTGGATTCGTGCATCTCGACGAGATCGGCAACGGTTTTCAGTGTCAGCGGCTTCAGATGACTGACACCATGTTCGAAGAAGCCCTGTTGCAGGCGGACGATCTCAGTCGAAACCTTGATGATGGTTCTGGCACGCTGATCCAGTGCCTTCAACAGCCAGTTGGCACTGGTGACACACTCGTTCAGAAAGCTGTTGGTGGCCTTGTCCGCGCCTTGCGCCAGTTCGGCCTGATAGTCCCGGTCAACAATAAGGCGCGGCAGCGTCGCCTGATTCAGGCTGATATGCCAGGCGCCATCTGTGCCCTTTGTCACGAACACATCCGGCACAACTGGTGTTGCAGCTTCCGCACTATACCGCAAGCCTGGCTTTGGATCATAAGACTTCAACTCGCGGATCATGTCCACAATGTCTTCGCGCTCAACCCCGCACAGCCGGATCAGCCCCGCCATGTCACCCCGGGCAACAAGATCAAGATTTTTCAACAAGTTGAGCATCGCCGGATCGCAACGATCGACCGCTCTGGCCTGGGCAATCAGGCACTCCGAAAGCGTCCGCGCCGCCACGCCAACAGGATCAAACATCTGGACCTTGGCCAGAATTTCCTCGACATGGGCCGGTGACGTGTCAAGTCGGTCGGCAATATCATCAATGGATTCAGCCAGATAGCCGCACTCATCCAGCCCATCGATGATGAACCGGGCAATGGCCAGGTCCAGCCCGTCAAACTGCCCTGATGCCTGCTGTTCCAGCACCTCACCCAAGGTCGGCCCGGCGCCTGAAACCCTATCGAAATCAAAGCCTTCATCATCACCCTGCGCGCCCGCCCGCTCGCTCCAATCGGCAGGCTGATCGCTGGCACAGTCATGGTGGAAGCGCTCGCCGGTATAATCCGCCTCCAGCGGGGCCCCATCGCTGGCCGGGATGCCATCGCGCAACAATTGCTCCAGCCCGGCGCTGCTGGCCTCGGTGATCGCGGGGGGCGATTCAGGGCTGTCATCGATGCTGCGGGCCCGTTCGGGCTCTGCCGGTTCGGCCGCATCGCCGCTGGCAAGCAACGGATTTCGTTCAAGTTCCTCGCCGATCCAGCCTTCCAGTTCGACGTTGGTCAGGGTGAGCAACTTGATCGCCAGCTGCAGCTGGGGGGTCATCACCAGCTGTTGGGACTGCCTGATCTCAAGCCGTGGCCCCAAGCCCATGTCAGCCGCCCATCACAGGCTGAAATCCTCGCCCAGATACACCCGGCGCACGGTTTCATCGGCCACCAGCGCTTCGGGCGTGCCCTCGAACAGCACCCGGCCATCATAAATGATGCAGGCGCGGTTAACGATTTCAAGGGTTTCGCGGACGTTGTGATCGGTGATCAGCACCCCGATGTCGCGGGCGCGCAGCTGCACCACCAGGGCACGGATATCGGCAATGGAGATGGGATCGATGCCGGCGAACGGTTCGTCCAGCAGCATGATGGACGGGTTGGCCGCAAGCGCGCGGGCGATCTCCACCCGCCGCCGTTCGCCGCCGGAAAGCGCCATCGCAGGCGCGGCGCGCAGGCGCAAGATGTTGAATTCGTTCAGCAGTTCTTCCAGCCGGGCGGCGCGAATCTTCGCATCGGGTTCGGCCACTTCCAGCACGGCCATGATATTCTGTTCAACCGTCATGCCGCGAAAGATGGAGGTTTCCTGTGGCAGATAGCCAAGGCCGAGGGCGGCGCGGCGATACATGGGCAGGCCGGTGATATCATGGCCATCGAGCAGGATCCGGCCTGAATCCGGCACCGCCAGGCCCATGATCGAATAGAAGCAGGTCGTCTTGCCGGCGCCATTTGGTCCAAGCAAACCAACGACTTCGCCGGGCCGCACCGACAGCGAGACATCGCGCAGCACCACGCGCTTGTCGTAACGCTTGCCGATCCCGTCCACCGACAGGCCGCGCGTGTCGGCGGCGGCGCCGGTGCGGGGCAGGGTTTCGGTCAGGCTCATGGTCGAATCACGGCTCCGCAAACTGGCGCGATAATTGCATCAGATTTCACGCTATCGCCAAATCCGGGCAGCGCCAAGGCACAGCCGGCTGAAAATTGATGGAATTTCCCCCCGTTTCGGGGCAGGCCGGTGCCGGCGCAGGGCGTGCGGGTGGCCGAAACCGGGCCGCCGGTGGCGGAAAACAGGATTTGGTGGCCATTATGCTGATGCAGTTTCCTGAACCGGCCATGCTGGCCTTGCTGGCCGGGGCGGGGCTGTGGGCGGGGGCGCAGAATGCCCTTGCCGGTGGCGGCAGTTTCATCACCCTGCCCGCGCTGATTGCCGCCGGGCTGGATCCCAAGCTGGCCAACATCACCTCCACCATGGCGCTGTTTCCCGGCCAGATCACCACCGGCATTGCCGGGCGCAAGCTGGTGGCCGGGGCGGAGCGGTTGAGCTTCAAGGCGCTGGCCGCCATCGCGCTGATCGGCGGGGTGGCGGGTGCAGCGCTGCTGAATGCCACACCCACCCACATTTTTGCCGCCATGGTGCCGTGGCTGGTGCTGTTGGCCACCATCGTCTTCGCCTGGGGCGCCTTCGGGCCGAAGAAGTCCATGAACAAGCCGCCGCCACCGGCCTGGGTGACGGTGACCAGCCAATCGCTGATCGCGCTCTACAGCGGCTTTTTCGGCGGCGGTGCCGGCATCCTCACGCTTGCCAGCCTCACCATCGCCGGCCTGGCGGTGCGCAATGCCGGCGGCACCAAGAATGTGTTGGTGTCCCTGTCCAACACCACGGCGGCGTGTCTGTTTGCCCTCACCGGCAATGTCGCCTGGGCGCATGCGCTGCTGGTTGGCATTGGCGCGATGGCCGGCGGCTATATCGGTGCCAGGGCCCTGGCCGTGGTGCCGGAAAAGGCGCTGAAGATCGCGGTGATCGTCATCGGCCTTGGCCTCACGATCGGCCTGTTCATGCGGGGCTGAGCTGCGGGCTGGCTGGCCGATGCTCATAAACCAGAAACTCGGCATGGCCATATTGCTTGAGCAGCGCGGTGATCTTGCTGATCAACCGGCGGTCCGCCAGGGCTGACAAGCCCGGGATGCGCGCCGCAAGGCGATAGGCGGTCATTGTGGCCGCAATCCACAGGCCGGCCAAGCCCGCCAGCGCCAGATCGCCGCTGCTCACCGTCACCCCCACCGCCTTGGTGGCGGCGCGATCATCGCCCATGAAATTCTTCAGGAAAAACACCCGCGAGAAGCTCATTTCCACGCGCCGGAACAGCCGCATCGCCAGGCCATCGCCTTCCCACAGTTCGGCGGCCATGGTGGCACGCACCAGGCTGCCGCAGGTGCGATCATCAAAGCCGGCGCGCAGGGTGGCGGCGCGCACGTTCATGATATCGACAATGCCCTGCGGCGTGGTGGGCAACAGGGCTTCGGGCAGGCCGAGCAGCCGGCAGCGGTAGCGGGCAAACTCCACCACGGCGCGCTCATCCGGGGTGAACGCGCTCCGCCCTTCGGCAATCAGGCGATAGGAGAGCAGGAAGATGTTGATCAGGCCGGCCGGCATCTGATCCACCTGCGGAATCGGGAAGCCAAAGCGCGCCCGGTCCCACAGGTGCGGCCGGCGGGCGATGTTGTAGCGCACCATGGAGTGCATCAGCCGCACCATGGCCGCCGCCTTGAATCCGGGGCCAAAACGATCGAGCGCGCCCGGCAGGGTGGTGACGGCAAAGAAATTGGCGGTTTCCTTCACCCGCCGCGCCGCGGCATGATCGGACAATGTGCCGGTGAGCGCCATCGGCAGCGCGGCATATTCGTTCATGAAGGTCGCGATGAACGCACCGCGCACCGCGAACGGCGCGATGTGCGCCGTGCCGTTGCGCTCCAGCCGGGCGCCGCGCTCCACCAGTTCCATGTTCAGCCAATCGGGCGTGGTTTCCATGTCGGCAATGAACGCCGCCAGTTCCGGCGGGGCATCGGGCACCGCGTCGATGCCCTGGTCACAAGCCAGGTTCAGCATGTCGATCAGGCTGCGGAACTTGGTGTGCGCCATCAACGCGGCATAGGCATCGGCCGTCACATCGCCCATCATTGCATAGGCGCGCAGCCGTTCGACCAGATCGGTGTTGGCCAGGATCCGCGCCCGTTTCGCCGCATGGGCCGCCGGCAGGGTGGAGGCGGCATCGGGATCGGTGGTGAAACGCATCGCCGGCGCATCAAAATCAAAATCCGCCCACAAGGCCGGCACCGCATCGCGCTGGGCACGAACGGCGGCCCAGATGGCCTGATGGTCGGGTGTGATGGTCATGCCGGTTGATCCCGTTCCCCGCGAAGCTCCCACATCGCTGGCCGCAGCCTATCGGGCGCGGCCCGGCATCACCACTGGCACTTCGACGCGGGTGTCACCGCCGCTGACCATATTCATCGATCAGCACTTCGCGGCGGCCAACATGATCGGGGCGGCTCACAAAGCCGTCCTGCTCCATGCGTTCGATCAGGCGGGCGGCGTTGTTGTAGCCGATGCGCAGGTGGCGTTGCAGGAAGCTGGTGCTGGCCTTTTGCGCCTTGGCGATCACGTCGATCGCCTTGGCATAGACATCGGCTTCCTCATCGCCGCGGCCGCCGCCACCCAGCCCGGCGCCGGCCAGATCAAGCTGGCCATCCAAATCAGGCGGTTCTTCCGTCACCGCTTCGACATAATCGGGTTCGCCTTGCGCGCGCCAGAAATCGGCGACGGCTTCCACCTCTTCATCCGACACAAACGGGCCGTGCACGCGCACCAGCTTGCCGCCAGACATCCACAGCATGTCGCCCTTGCCCAGCAACTGCTCGGCACCCGGTTCGCCCAGGATAGTGCGCGAATCGATCTTGCTGGTCACCTGAAAGCTGATTCGGGTGGGCAGATTGGCCTTGATGACGCCGGTAATCACATCCACCGAAGGCCGCTGCGTGGCCATGATCAGGTGGATGCCGGCGGCGCGGGCCTTTTGCGCCAGGCGCTGGATCAGGAATTCCACTTCCTTGCCGGCCGTCATCATCAGATCGGCCAGCTCGTCCACCACCACCACCACCAGGGGCAGGGGTTCGAAATCCAGCCGTTCTTCCTCGATGATCGGCAGCTCGGTTTCCGGGTCCCACCCGGTCTGCACACGGCGCACAAACGGCTTGCCGGCGGCCTTGGCGTCCCGCACCTTCTGGTTGAAGCTGGCGAGGGAGCGGACGTTGAGCTCGCTCATCTTGCGATAGCGTTCCTCCATCTGCTCCACCGCCCATTTCAGCGCGCGGATGGCCTTGGGCGGATCGGTGACAACGGGCGCCAGCAGATGCGGAATCCCGTCATACATCTTGAGTTCGAGCATCTTGGGATCGATCATGATCAACCGGCATTCGGCCGGCGTCATGCGATACAGGAGCGACAGGATCATCGCGTTGAGGCCGACCGATTTGCCCGAACCGGTGGTGCCGGCAATGAGCAGATGCGGCATCGGCGCCAGATCGGCCACCACCGGATCGCCGGCGATATCCTTGCCCAGCACCAGCGGCAGCGTCACGCCGCGGCCTTCAAAGCTGGCACTGCCCAACAGTTCCGACAGGGAGACGGTTTCGCGCGTCTGGTTCGGCAGCTCGATGCCAATCACGTTGCGGCCCGGCACCACCGCGACGCGGGCCGACAAGGCCGACATCGATCGGGCGATATCATCGGCCAGGCCGATCACCCGGCTGGCCTTGATGCCCGGCGCCGGTTCCAGTTCATACATGGTGACCACCGGGCCGGGGCGCACTTCGCCGATGCGGCCGCGCACGCCGAAATCTTCAAGCACGCCTTCGAGCAGGCGGGCATTCTGCTCCAGCGCGGCGGCATCGATGCGCGCACGCGGGCCGGTGGGCGCCGGGCGCAGCAGATCGAGGCCAGGCAGCACCGCCGCATCACCCAGATCGAGCGATTGCTGCCGGGCGCGCGGCGGCCGGCGGGCTGCGGCGGCCGCCGGCTCCACGACATTGGGGCCGGGGCTGACAATGGCACCGGGCAGTTCGCCTTCATCGGCATCGCTGGCGGCGCGGCGGCGCAGCACCGGTTTGGGCAGCGGCAGGCTGCCATCATCGGCGGGGTCTTCGGCATCGGCATCGGCGCTGCCGCCGGCAAGGCCGCGCAGCCAGGCCACCCCATCGGCCACGGCATCGGCGCTGATCGCGGTGCCCAGCGCCACCAGCGTGGCCCCCAGCGGCAACAGCAACAGCGCCAGCACCAGCCCCACCGGCACGCCATCCAGTTCGGGCCGGCTGGCCAGCGCATCGGCCACCCCCGCCAGCCCCTGGCCGATCAGCCCGCCCGGCCCGGCCGGCGCGCTCGCGGCGGGCAGATCAAATCCGCCGGTCGCCGCCGACAGCGCCACGATGCCGGCCAGCGTGAAACCGGCCATGCGCGCCAGCGGCACCGCCTGTTCGCGCGCCACCCGCCAGCCCCCCAGCAGGATCGCCGGCACCAGCAGCAGGACTGGCCAGCCGGCCAGTTGCAGCAGGATATCAGACAGATGGGCACCGGCGTCGCCCAGCCAATTGCCGGCGCTGCGCGCCGTGGCGGTGTTGAACGATGGATCGGCCGGATCATGGCTGATCAGCGCCGCCGCCAACGCCAGCCCGGCCGCTGCGATCAGGCCACCGCCGGCCAGGCGCAGCAGCTGGCGCAGCGCCAGCGCCAGCCCCACCCGCGTGCGCGCCGCCAGCGCCGCCATGCGGCCCTGCGGTGGGGTGGCCCGCTGCCGGGGGGACGCGGCGCCTGCTGCCCGGGTTGCCATCTGCTGCCTGCCTTTTGCCTGAAACCCTGTGGCTGCAAAACCGTGCCCGGCCTGCCATGCCGGGCGAATCGCTGCTGGCCCTGATTGCAGGCACAGCGAACAAAGGATGAATCATGCCGGGCCTGCGGTCAAGCAGGCAGGCGGTGCCGGGGCGATGACATCATGTCCCGCTTGGGTGCGCGGCAATAGTGGAGTAGGCATCGGCCCATGACGGCAAATGCAGATGTGATCATCATTGGTGGCGGCCTGGTGGGCGCGACGCTGGCGCTGGCGTTGGCCAAGGCCGATGTGACCAGCATCGTGGTTGATGCGCAGGATCTGGATTCAACCACGCTGCCGGCGTTCGATGGCCGGGCCAGTGCGATTGCCAGCGCGTCGGGCCGGATGCTGCGGGCGCTGGGGCTGGGCGATGTCATCGATGGCACGGGCTGCCCGATCCGCGCGATCCGCGTCACCGATGGCACCCACCCGCAATTTC
The DNA here is from genome assembly GCA_027485485.1 of Sphingomonadales bacterium. Taxonomy (GTDB): domain Bacteria; phylum Pseudomonadota; class Alphaproteobacteria; order Sphingomonadales; family Sphingomonadaceae; genus Sandarakinorhabdus. Next base: position 18,385 of record JAIXQY010000075.1, read on the forward strand.
TGCATTTCGATACCGGCGAAGGCAATGAGCCGCTGGGCACGATGGTGGAAAACCGCCTGTTGCGCATCGGCCTGCTGCGCGCCGTGCGGGCCGAAGCCAATGTGGAGCTGCTGGCGCCGGTGACGGTGGCGGGGCTGGTGCGGGATGATCATGCCGCCACGCTCACGCTCGCCGATGGCCGGGTATTCCGCGCGCCGCTGGTGGTGGCCTGTGATGGCCGGCGCTCCGCCACGCGCGAGGCGGCGGGCATCCCGATTGCGCAGTGGCACTATCCCCATGCCGCGCTGATCACCATGGTGGCGCACACGGTGCCGCACGGAAACATCGCCTGCGAGCTCTTCTATCCCGAAGGCCCGCTGGCGCTGTTGCCGATGACCGACACCGATGATGGCCGCCCGCGCACCGCAATCGTGTGGACGGTGGATGGCCGCCACATGGCCGCGGTGAAGAAGCTGGGGCCCAAGGCGCTGGCCGCCGAGATTGCCGCGCGCTGTGATGGCACCATGGGCGAGATCGAGGTGATCGC
>JAIXQY010000189.1 GCA_027485485.1 Sphingomonadales bacterium
CGGACTGCGTCGCGCACCATTTTCCGATTGTTGGTATATTGGCTTGAAAGCCGGCGCTGCTGGCGCCGCTTTCATTGCCGGGATTGGCCGAGCGCAGCCGATGCGGTGGGGCCTGGGTGGTGGTGATCGCCACGCGTCAATTGCGGGGCTGCAACTCAAATCCCAGCGAGCCGAAATCGTCTGCGATGGTTGCGGCCGCTGCGTGCATTCTTCCCAGAAAGGTCGTGCCAATTGGCGACAGGCGGGTGCCGGCGCGCAGCTTGTAGCCGATTTTCCGACTGCTGCCGTTTTCGATGTGCAGCAGCCGGAAGCCTGGCAGCGGCATTCTGAGCTGGAGCGGCGAGACGAACGTGATGCAACCGCCGGCGACCACCATGGCCTCGAGCAGCATCAGCGAGTTGGCGTAGATGGCGTTGGCCGGCCATTCGATGCCCTGCGTGAGGAACATGGCTTCGATATGCCGGCGATAGGTGCTGCCGCCGCGCGGCAATATCCACGTCTCGTCTGTCAGGTCGGCCAGTGCGACCCGCGTCTGGGCCGCCAGCCGGTGGGATTGGCCAACGGCCAGGCAGAAGGGATCGTTGAGCAAGGCGGTTTCGACAATGCCCGGCGTTGCCGTGAACGGTTCGTGCACCGGCCCCACCACCATGTCGAGCTTGCCGGCCAGCAGCTGCGGGCCGAGGCTGTGGTCCAGGTCTTCGACAATCTCGATCTGGCTGGCGGCCAGTTCGTCTCCCAGCCGCTGCAAGGCGACGGGCAGCAGCGATGGCAGGGTGCTGGGGGTGGCGCCAATGCGCAACGGGCCTGCGGTCGCGCGCGCCCGGTTGCGCACCTCGGCCTCGGCATCGGCCAGCATCACATGCAACCCTTCGGCCCGGCGGACAAGGATTTCGCCGAAGCTGGTCAGCGTTGATCCCCGCTTGCTGCGTTCCAGCACGCGAACACCCAGCCGCCGTTCCAACAGGGCGATGTTGTTGGACAGGGTCGGCTGAGACTGGCCCATGTCCTCGGCCGCGCGGCTGAAGGAGCCGGTGCGGGCGATGGCCAGCAGGCAAGCAAGGTGATGGGCATCAATTGTCATCGGAAAATCTTTGTTCCTTGGGAATTCCCATAATTTGACTTTGGATCAGGGCCGCTGTCAAACCTGATCGCTCTAGGCACCTGTATGCCCATGTGTGCCTGCGGCCGAGCCGGCAACCGGGCTGAACCGGCCGTGCCGGATCATCTGGGGGGAAGATCAGGGATGAACGTCGAGGAAGAGGTGCGCGGCGCCCGGCTTTCGTGGCCACACTGGCGGCTGGCACTGGTGCTGGGCGCGGTGCTGTTCATCGATGGCTATGATCTGTTCAACGCGGCCTATGTCGCGTCCTATCTGCGGCAGGAATGGCAGCTGAGCGACGGGCAGATCGGCCTCATGCTCTCGATGGGCATTGCCGGCCTCGCCATCGGGGCGGTTGTGCAGGCGCCATTGGCCCGTGCTGTCGGCCGCCGGGCGGCGGTGACGGGCGGCGTGACGCTGCTGGCGGCCGCCAGCCTGGCGATCGCCGTGCTGGTGCAGGGGTATGAAGCCTTTGTGGCCATGCGTCTGGTGCTGGGCATCAGCCTTGGCATGTTGTCGCCGCTGGCATTTGTTTACGTCAACGAATGGGCGCCGCAGCATGCCGCGAACCGCTTTGCCACGCTCGCCTTCGTCTTGCCCTTCGCGCTTGGTGGCATCGCCGCCGGCCTGGCCGCTATTGTCGTGGGGCCGGTTCTGGGCTGGCGCGGCCTCTACATGCTGGCGGGGATCGGCTTTCCCATCGCCGTGCTGGCCTGGCGATATCTGCCGGAATCGCTGGTGCGGCTGGTGGAACAGCAACGCCATGCCGAGATCGGTGCCTGCCTGGCCCGTCTGCGCCCGGAACGGGCTGCGCTCTATGCCGCGTGTCACAGCTTCAGCCTGCCGGCGCCCAGCCAGGGGCGTGGCGGCGTGCCGGCGCTGTTCACGCCGCGCTATCGCCGGGCCACCATCGGCATCTGGATCGCCAGTGCCTTGAGCCTGCTCAGCCTGCACGGCATCAGCGGCTGGCTGCCCAGCCTGCTGGTGGGCAGCGGCCAGGCCTTTGGATCGGCTTTTGGCTATGGCGCGCTGCTGATGAGCATGCAGATTCTGGGCGGGGGCGCCGCGGCCTGGCTGGCCGATCGATGGGGTCGCGCACCGGTGATGGTGGCCGGCTTTTCCGGCAGTGCACTGGCCTTGCTGGGCCTGCAGGCGGCCATCGGCGGCCCGGCGATCGGGGTGGCGGTGGCGGCAGCCGGCTTCTGCATCTTTGGCACCCAATCGGTGATGAACAACTACACGGCGCAAAGCTATGAACCTGCCCTGCGCGCGCTCGGCACCGGGATGGCGGTGGCGGTGAGCCGTATCGGTGGCATGCTCGGCCCGCTGGTGATCGGGGTCACGCGGTCACTCGATGCGACCCTGCTGATCACGTTCGGCGTGCTGGCACTGGCCCAAGTGCTGGCGGCGGCCATATTGCTTGCCCTGCACCAATCTGCACGCAGCGCCGCCATGGCGGGAAGGCTTGACGCATGAAACGACATCCCGCTGCGGCCCTCTTCATCGCTGGGGCGGCGCTGGCCCTGTTTCCCGGTGCAGCGCGTGGACTGCCCCTGCAACCCGAGATTGGCCATCGCGCCAAGCCGGTGATCACCCAAAGCGGCCTGCGCTTCCATGATCTTGATGGCGATGGCCGGCTGAGCCGCTTCGAGGATTGGCGTCTGGCCTCGGCAGAGCGGGCGACGGATCTGATCGGCCGCATGACACGGGCCGAGAAGGCCGGCCTGTTGATGCATGGCACGCCGCCCACCAGCGATGGCCTGCCAACCGGGCGCTGGGATGTGCCGGGCCTGCAGGCCATCGTGGCGCGCCGCCACATCCGCTTCTTCATCAGCCGGCAGAGCGGTGATCCCGCCACACTGGCAGACATGGCCAATATGGTGCAGCAGACGGCGGAGGCCTCGCGGCTGGGCATTCCGGTTGTGCTGAGCTCGGATCCGCGTCACCAGGTCCGCTCCACCTTTGGCGTCAGCACCGATTCCGGCCAGTTTTCGCTCTGGCCCGAGGCACCCGGCTTTGGCGCGATCGGTGATCCGGCGCTGATGGAACGGGCGGCTGCGATCATGGCGCGCGAATATCGCGCCGTTGGCCTGCACATGGCGCTGTCGCCCATGGCCGATCTGGCCAGCGAGCCGCGCTGGTCGCGCGCCAATGGCACATTTGGCGACGATCCTGCCCGTGTCGGCCAGTTGGCTGCGGCCTATGTTGCCGGCATGCAGGGCAGTCGCCGCGGGCTGGCAGCCGGTGGTGTCGCCACGGTGGCCAAGCATTGGGTGGGCTATGGTGCCCAACCCGAAGGGCTTGATGCCCACAACCCTTATGGCCGGCAGCTGGCCTTTCCGGCGGGGCGGTTTGACGATCATGTGAAGGCGTTTCTGCCCGTGCTGGCCGCCGGAACGGCCGGGGTCATGCCAACCTATGGCGTCCTGCCCGACACGATCCGCATTGGCGGCAAGCCAGCAGAGCCGGTTGCCGGGGGGTACAACCGGGCCTTGCTCACCGGCCTGCTACGCGGACGCCACGGTTTTGAAGGCTTCGTATTGTCGGATTGGAAGATCACCGACGATTGCCTCGACGATTGTCGGAACGGCACCATGGTCTACGGCCGTGTCGGCATGCCCTGGGGGGTCGAGAAATTCACGCGGCCCGAACGCTTCGCCAAGGCGATGGCGGCCGGCGTGGACCAGTTCGGCGGCGTCATGGACGAAGCCATCATCCTCGATCTGCTGGCGCGCGGCGGGCTGGCCGATGCCGATGTCGACCGCTCTGTCCGCAGGCTGCTGATCATCATGTTCCGGCTTGGGCTGTTTGAAAATGCATATGTTGATCCGTCGGGAGCGGCGGCGGCGGTGGGGACGCCGGCGGCACGCGCGGCCGGCATCGCTGCCCAGAAACGCTCGCTCACGCTTCTGGCCAACAACAAGGCCATCCTGCCGCTTGCACCGGGCCGGCGCCGCGTCTGGCTGTCAGGCCTGTCGGCCGATGCGGCGCGGGCGGCCGGGCTGGAGCCGGTGGCCAGCCCCGAGGCGGCCGATGTGATCGTCATGCGGGTGGCCACGCCCTTCACCACCCATAGCGGCTATTTCTTCGGCTCGCGCTATCATGAGGGCATGCCCGAATTCCTGGACGGCAGTCCTGTCGTGGACAGGATTGCGGCGGCAGCGCGCAGCGGCAAGCCGGTGATCGTCAGCGTCTATATTGACCGTCCTGCCATCGTCACGGCGCTGCTGCCTCATGTGTCGGCCCTGCTGGCGGATTATGGCATCGAAGATCAAGCCCTGCTGGAGGTGATTGCCGGCAAGGGCGCGCCGGAAGGCCGGTTGCCGTTCGAATTGCCCCGATCTGCAGCCGCGGTCATGGCCCAGCAACCGGATGCACCATCGGATTCGGCCAACCCGCTGTTCAAGCGCGGTCATGGGCTGCGCTATCGCCGCTGATCCATAAATTGGCTTATGACGATGCCAATTATCATCATTTGACCGATGGATGCGGGCTGGGCACACCCGCTCCCAAGGCGCGACGGCGGCCGTTGGCCGGTGATCTGGCGCCATGCATGGGGAGGGGAGCATATGGCTTTGCGTTCATCTGGGGGTCTGTTCGGCGGCGTGGCCGCCATGGCGATCATGGCGGCATCCGCGCCGGCCTTTGCCCAGGCGGCGCCGCCGCCTGCGGGGCAGGACAATGCGCAGGATGCCGGGCAGGTGGATGGCGAGATTGTCGTCACCGCAGAAAAACGCAGTCGGCGCCTGCAGGATGTGCCGCTTGCGGTGACCGCGCTGTCTGGCGATGCGCTGGTGAGCGCGCAGGTCAACAGCGCCGGCGGTCTTGCGGCCCTCGTGCCGTCGCTGACGTACACGCAGAACACCAGTCCGCTGAACAACAATGTCCGCGTGCGCGGCATCGGCACCGTGCTGTTTTCGGCCGGCATCGAATCCTCGGTGTCGTTCGTCACCGACGGGGTGGTGATGGCGCGCCAAGGCCAGGGTTTCAATGATCTCATCGATGTGGAACGCGTGGAAGTGCTGCGCGGACCGCAGGGCGTGCTGTTCGGCAAGAACGCCACCGCCGGCGTGATCAACGTTGTCACCAAGGCGCCGTCCGAACGCTTCGAAGGCAGCGCCGATCTCACCATTGCCGAGCTTGGCGAATATCGCCTGCGCGGCACAGTCTCCGGGCCGCTGGCCGAGGGCATCCGCGGCCGGTTGACCGGCTTTTACACCAAGGACAATGGCTGGGCGACCAATGAGGTCACCGGGCGCCGGGTGTTCGGCACCGAGGATTTCGGCCTGCGCGGCAAGCTCGCGTTTGATGTCAGCGACAATTTCGAACTGCTGCTGATCGGGGATTACACCAAGTCCGACAGCAGCTGCTGCCAGCCGATGCCCTTCCTGCAGACCAATGATCTGCTGCGGCAGCTGCGCGCGCCGGTGGTCGGCTCGATCAACAACCGCAGCGTCAACACCACGACCAGCAGCTTTGCCAATGTCGAGACTGGCGGCGTTTCGCTGGAGGGCAATCTCAAGCTTGGCGAGCACAGGCTGACGTCCATCACCGCCTGGCGGGCATGGGATTTTGTCAACAATGTCGATGTTGATGGCTTTGCGGTGGCCCAGCCGGTGCGCGTGCCCTTTGGTTTCGGCTTTTTCGGCATCAATGGCGGCACCGTCGGCATCCGGCAGTTCAGCCAGGAAGTGCGGCTGGCATCACCGGTCGGCCAGTTTCTGGAATATACGCTGGGCGCCATGTATTTCCATCTCGACCTAGACCGCACGTTCGAGCGGCGGGTCGGGGGCTGCCCCACGGCCACGACCGTCGCCCTTGGCGCGGTCTGCCCGACACCGGCGTTCCAGTCGTCAGGCAGCGTGGCCAACACCCGCACCGACAATATTGCCGCCTTCGGGCAGCTGCAGATGAACATCACCGACAAGCTGGCGGCCATCGGCGGCTTCCGCCTGCAGAACGAAACCACATCCTACACCGGCAACCGGCCGGGCACCGCGCCCTTCACGGGTGACACGACCATCCTGCCCGGTTCAACCGGCGCCCAGTCGCTGAGCGATGTCGATCTGTCGGGCAAGCTGGGTGTGCAATATATGTTCAGCCGCTCGGCCCAGATATATGCAAGCTGGTCGCGCGGCTACAAGGGCATAGGCTGGGACGTCGAGTTTTCCGCCAATTTCGCCAGCCAGGCAGCGGTGCGTCCCGAAACCGTCCAGTCGTGGGAAATCGGCTTCAAGGGCCGGGCGCTGGACCGCCGCCTGAACTTCAGTCTTGCCGCCTTCCATGCCCGCTACACCGACCTGCAGGTGCAGGCGACGCAGCAGGTGAACGGCGCGCCGATTTCCATCCCGACCAATGCCGGCACCTCGGTGACCAAGGGGATTGAACTGGAGGCCAGCTACCGGCCCACGGATTCGCTCAGCTTCTTCGGCGGCGTCACCTACATGAGCGCCCGCTTTGATTCCGACGGCCTGCCGTGCACCCTGCCAACCCAGGCCGCTGCCGCGACCGTGGCGGCCGGAACGGCGCCGCCAGTCAACAGCTGCTTCCTGCTGGGCACCGCGCGGGTGCAGAATATTCGCGATGGCGTTTTGCCCAACTCGCCGGATTGGAAGGCCAATCTCACGGCGCGCTATGAACGGCCGATCACGGCAGGGCTGGTCGGCTTCGTGCAGGCGACTGGTGCTTACCAGAGCCGGGTGCTGTTCGATCTCAGCCAGGATCAGGCCCTGGATCAGCCGGGATATGGCACCATCGACCTGACGATCGGTCTGAACAGTGCCGACAACCGCTATCAGCTCAGCCTGTTCGTCCGCAATCTCACCGATACGCAGTTCGTGAACGGCAAGCAGCGTGACAATCTGCTGACCAACCCGGCCAATCCCAACAACATCAACTTCTTCACGGCAAAATCGGCCTTCCGCTATGTCGGCGGCAATTTCCGCGTGAACTTCTGACAATCCCGCCATCGTGACCATTACGCCGTTCAGAAGCTGTGATGTGGCCGTCATCGGCTGCGGGCCGGTTGGCGCGCTGGCGGCCAACCTGCTGGGCCGGCAGGGACTTTCGGTTGTCGTGCTCGACAAGGCGCCGGATCATTATCCCCTGCCGCGCGCCGTGCATCTCGATCACGAGATGATGCGATTGTTCCAGAGCGCCGGTGTGATCGACCGGGTTTTGCCCGACATGGTTGCGACCGACGGGCACCTGCATGTCGGCGCCGATCATGGCGTGATCCGTTACATGGGGACCATCGGCCGGCCGCGGCCCTTTGGCTGGTCGAACGATTATTTCTTCTACCAGCCGGAACTGGAAGCGCATCTGCGGGCGGCCTTTGCTGCCAGCGGCAACATATCGCTGGCGACCGGTGCGGACTGTTTTCACCTCGAAAGTGATGCCGACGGCGTTGCGGTCCATTACCGTCACGCTGATGGCGATGCCGGCGTGCGGGCGCGCTGGGTGATCGCCGCCGACGGCGCCCGCAGCGATGTGCGCAGGCAATTGGGCATCGCGCTTGATGATCTGGGGTTCGAGGAGCCCTGGCTGGTGGTGGACGCCGAGGTTGATGGCCCGGTGAACTTCCCGCCGCTGACCGGTGTGCCCGCGGGCGCTGATCTGCAGCGATTGTCGGTGATGATGTGCGATCCCTGCCGTCCTGCCACGGTCGTGCCGGGCCGCCGCCGCCATCGCCGCTGGGAGTTCATGCTGCTGCCCGGCGAGGATGACGCCGTGATGATGCATCCCGCCCAGGTGTCCGCGCTGCTTGACCCGTGGTTGCAAGGCGTGCCGCACCGCATCGTGCGGGCCGCGACCTACCGGTTTCACGGGCTGATTGCCCGCCAATGGCAGCATGGGCGGGTGTTTCTGGCGGGCGATGCCGCGCATCAGACCCCGCCGTTCTTTGGCCAGGGCATGTGCCATGGCATGCGCGATGTCGCCAATCTGGCCTGGAAGCTGGCGGGCGTCGTGCATGGCGGTGCCGATGAAGCCATATTGTCCACCTACCAGGTGGAGCGGGAGCCGCATGTGCGCGGCGTCATTGGCGCGGCCATCGCCGCCGGCCGCTATATCTGCGAGCTGGACCCAGCCCGTGCCGCGGCCCGTGATGCCGCCATCCGCGGCGAAGCCGCGGCTCGTGCCGGGGAAACGGCAGCCGATCTGATTCCGGCCATCGGCGACGGGATCGTGATGGCCGGCAGCGCTGGCAGCGGCGAACGCTTCATCCAGCCGGTCTTGCAAGACGGCCGTCTGCTGGATGATCTGGTTGGCCAGGGCTGGCGCTTGTTTGTTGGCAGCCAGACCTCGCATCCGGCGATCCTCGCCTCGGCGCTGCCGGATGACGGCGCCGTGTCAGCCTGGCTGGCTGCGCGTGATGCCGAGGCCGTGCTGGTGCGGCCGGATCATTATGTGTTCGGCACCGGCCGGCCGGCGGATCTTCTGGCGGCGCGTGATGCCATGATCGGCCGCAAGCGGGAGTTGGCGGCATGACCATGGCATTGGTCGTTGCCCAGGCCATCGTGGCCGGATGCCTGGCCGAAGCGCGGGCGCAGCAGGCAGCACCGCTGGCTGTCATGGTGGTCGATGCCGGCGGCCAACCCGTGGCGTTTGCGCGGGAGGACGGGGCCACCTTGTTTCGGCACGACATTGCACGCGCCAAGGCGGTCGGTGCCATCGGCATGGGTATGGACAGCCGCCAGCTTGCCGAGCGGGCCGCGCGCAATCCGGTGTTCTTCCAGGGGCTTGGCGCGATCACCCGCGGCATGATCGCTTTTTCGCCGGGCGGGCTGCTGGTGATGGCGGATGGTGCCATCATCGGTGCCGTTGGCGTGAGTGGCGACACCGGCGATTGCGACGAGGCCTGCGCCATGGCCGGCCTGCGCGCTGCCGGTCTGGCCGGTGAGGCAGCGCCATGAAGCTGCGCAGCATCGAATTGGCGGTGCCCGATCCGGTAGCAGCGGCGGGCTTCCTGACCGATATCTGGGGCCTGGCGCCGGCCGGTGAACGTGCCGGCACCCACTATCTGCGCGGTTCGGGACCAGATCCCTATCTGGTCGCGCTGGAGCCATCCGACAGCGAATGGGTCCGCTCGACAAGCTTCGTTTGCTCCGAGGCCGAACTGGCAGCGATCCGTGCCGCGATTTCCCGGGCCGGCTGGCCGGCGCGCACCGTGCGTTCGGACGATCCGGGCGGCGGCCATGGCTTGCTGGTCGAACTGCCGGACGGCACCATCCTGCGCTTTCTGGCCGGCGCAGCCGATGTGGCGCCGATCGACGGCTTTGCCAGGCCCAGCCGGCGCGTGCGGCCGGTGCGGCTGACCCACGTGGTGTTCAATGCCACCGACGCCGAGATGATGGCCGATGCGGTTGAAAATGTCCTGGCTTTCCGCGTTTCGGACCGGACGCGGGGCATGGTGTTTGTCCGCTGCAACGAGCGCCATCATTCCACCGCCTTTGCGCGGTCGGGCTTAACCAGCCTCAACCATGTCGCGTTCGAGATGGACGATCTTGATGCGGTGATGCGGGGCATCGGCTGGATGCGGGACAATGGCTTCACCCCGGCGTGGGGGCCTGGCCGCCACGGGCCGGGTGACAATGTCTATGCCTATTTCATCGCGCCCTTCGGACCGGTGATCGAATATTCCACCGCCGTTGAAACGCTTGCGCCCGATCATCGGGTGGGCGGGCCGGATGACTGGACCTGGCCGGAGCATCGCATTGACCAGTGGGGCGTTTCCGACAAGGATTTGGCTGCGCTGCGCTGCGCCGAAGAGCGGTTCCGCTGCCGGCGGGACTGGCTGCCGGAGCCGCTCGCCTGAACTGACCCAACCGGACCGTGAAAGGGACCCACCGCCATGGCACGCATCGCCAGCTTTCTCCGCCCTGACGGCACGCCCAGCTTTGGCCGTCTTGCCGGCGACCTGGTGGAGGATATGGGCGCGCAGCAGGGCCCGGCCTGGCTGCGCGACGTGATTGGGGGCGATCTGGCCGGATTGCCGGTGCAGGCGACATTCGCCCGCAGTGACGTGCGATTGCTGCCGGTCATTCCCAATCCCGGCAAGATCCTGTGCGTTGGCCTCAATTATGCCACCCATACCAAGGAAACCGGACGCGAGCAGAAGGCGCATCCGGCGATCTTCACCCGCTGGGCCGATACGCTGATTGCCGACGGTGATGATCTGCTGTGCCCCCGCGTATCGGATCGCTTCGATTATGAAGGGGAGCTTGCCCTTGTCATCGGCCGGGCAGGGCGGGCCATCAGCCGTGCACAGGCGCTTGACCATGTCGCCGGCTATTCGATCTTCAACGATGCGTC
>JAIXQY010000194.1 GCA_027485485.1 Sphingomonadales bacterium
ACGCCGGTTGCTTTCCCAAGTGATCAACTGTCTGGCGATGTCTCTTCACGATCAAAACCCGTTTGATTGGCTTTCCTGAGACAGGAAATGCGGTCGCCCAGCCTGGGCCTTCGACAGCCAGGCCGTGGCGGCACAAAGGCTGGTTTCAGCCTGAAGGACATGCGCCATGGCCAAATCCCAGAAGAAGTCTGCCAAGGAAATCCGCAAGCCCAAGGCCACCAAGCCGGCAGCGGTGAAGCAAACGGGCGGCATTCCCGGCCTGGAAAACATGAAGAACAAGGGCTGAACCATGGCGCGCAACACCGCGAGTTTCTGCCGTGAACAGGCCGCGGTGCAGCAGGCCCGCGCCTTGAGCGAGCCGCTGGCCAGCCAGCGCCGCATCGCACAGGGCGCGGCCAAGGCCTGGCTGGCCGAGGCCGTGCTGGCCGACCAGCGCGCCACCGGCCAAGGGCCGTTCGCCGCACTGGACGCCGAAATCACCCAGGAATTCGCCGACGAAGGTGACCAGCCTGACGAGCCGCCCGAAGACGCGGACAATCAGTCCGGCTTCACCGCCGACAGGAAATAATTCACTGTCACGTCAGCGCCGATGTGGAATCCCTGCCCCGGCCGCCAGCTCAGGCCTGCGGCTTCGCCCGGGGCCAGCCCGGCGGCGGTGAGGGCTTCGGCCAGTTCGGCGGGCGTGAAGAACCGGTTCCAGTCATGCGCGCCGCGCGGGATGGAGCGGGTGATATATTCCGCCCCGGCGATCACCACCGCCCAACTGGCGGCGGTGCGGTTGGGCGTCGAAAACACCGCCAGGCCGCCGGGTTTCAGCAGGTGCGCGATGGCCGCGAAAAACGCGTCGCGCCCGGCCACATGCTCCACCACCTCAAGGCAGGTGATCAGATCAAATTGCTTGGCCTGAGCGGCCAGATCCTCCACCGCGATGCACTGATAATCGATGGCCAGCCCCTGGCCCTGGGCATGATCTTGGGCCGCCGCGATATTCTCGGGCGCGGCATCGATGGCACTGGTGGCCGCGCCCATGCGCGCCAGCGGTTCGGCCATCAGCCCGGCGCCGCAGCCGACATCGAGCGCGCTGAGCCCGGCCAGTGGCCGCCGGCTTTTCGCATCCAGCCCGAAATGCGCCAGGGCTTGGGCCCGGATATGGGCCACGCGCACCGGCGTGATCCGGTGCAGCATCGCCGATGTGCCCTTGGGGTTCCACCAATCGGCGGCCAGCTTGCCGAAGAACGCGGCTTCATCGGGGTTGATGCTGGCGGCTTGAGACATTTTCTTGTTCCCGGTCCGGCTAGGGGTTTCTTGCCAATGCCCCTCCACGTTCCTATCAGGCAAGGGCAATAGTGTAGCAGGCTGATAAAGGAAAAGGCCGGCCATGGCCCGGATCGTGATGAAATTTGGTGGCACCTCGATGGCGGGGACGGAGCGGATTCGCAACGTGGCGCTGCGGGTGAAACGTGAGGTGGACGCCGGCAACGAAGTGGCGGTGGTGGTTTCGGCCATGGCCGGCGAGACGGACCGCCTGGTCGGCTTTTGCCGCGAAGCCAGCCCGCTGGCCGATCCGGCCGAATATGATGTGGTGGTCGCCGCCGGTGAACAGATCACATCGGGCCTGCTGGCGATCACGCTGCAGGCGCTGGGGGTGCAGGCCCGCAGCTGGTTGGGCTGGCAATTGCCGGTGCGCACCAGCACGGCCCACAGCGTGGCGCGCATCGAGGATATTGGCACGGACGCGATCATTGCCAGCATGAAGGCCGGCCAGGTCGCCGTGATGCCGGGCTTTCAGGGGATGACGGCAGACGGGCGGGTGACGACGCTGGGCCGCGGCGGATCAGACACATCGGCGGTGGCGCTGGCGGCGGCGGTGAAGGCCGATCGCTGCGATATCTACACTGATGTGGATGGGGTCTATACCACCGATCCGCGCATCGTGCCGCGCGCGCGCAAACTGCAGAAGATCACCTATGAAGAAATGCTGGAACTGGCCAGCGTGGGTGCCAAGGTGTTGCAGACACGGTCAGTCGAACTGGCCATGAAGGAAAAAGTGGTGGTGCAGGTGCTGTCGAGCTTTGCCGACACGCCCGGCACGCTGGTGGTTGACGAGGATGACGAGATGGAACGCGAACTGATTGCCGGCGTGGTGGCCGATCGCAACGAAGCCAAGGTGACGCTGGTGGGCGTGGCCGACCGGCCGGGCGTGGTGGCCAGCATCTTTGGACCGCTGGCCGATGCGAACGTGAACGTGGACATGATCGTGCAGAACATCGCCAAGGATGAAGGGCGCACCGATGTGACCTTCACCGTGCCGCGCGCGCAATTGCCGGCCAGCATCGATGTGCTGGAAAAGGCCCGCGACGCCATCGGCTTCCAGAGCCTGATCGCCGATGATGATGTGGCCAAGATCTCGGTGGTGGGCGTGGGCATGAAGAGCCATGCGGGCGTGGCCGCCACCATGTTCCGCGCGCTGGCCAGCCGCGGCATCAACATCCAGGCCATCACCACATCGGAAATCAAGGTGAGCGTGCTGATCCCCAAGGATTATGTCGAACTGGCGGTGCGCGTGCTGCACACGGCCTATGGGCTGGATGGGCCAGCGCCCGCCGATGAGGATGCCGCATGAACGATACGCCCGATCTGCTGACGCCGGCCCTTGATGCCGCCTCCGCGCGTGGCCGCGACTTTCTGGGCACGCGTCATGCCATCATGGCCGGCGCCATGACCTGGGTTTCGGAACGGCATCTGGTGGCGGCGATTTCCAACGCCGGCGGCTTTGGTGTGCTGGCCTGTGGCGGCATGCCACCGGCCCTGCTGGAAGCCGAGATCATTGCCACCCGCACGTTGACGGACAAGCCGTTCGGCGTGAACCTGATCACCCTGCACCCGCAGCTGGACGAATTGATCGCGGTGTGTGCGCGCACCGGCGTGAGCCATGTCGTGCTGGCCGGCGGCCTGCCTTCGGGCCCGGCGATTGCCGCCATCAAGGCCTTTGGCGCCAAGCTGATGTGCTTTGCGCCCACGGCGGCGCTGGCCAAGAAGCTGGTGCGTTCGGGCGTGGATGCCATCGTGATCGAAGGATCGGAAGCCGGCGGCCATATCGGCCCCGTCAGCCTCACGGTGCTGGCGCAGGAGATTTTGCCGGTGATCACCGATGTGCCGGTGTTTGTGGCCGGCGGCATCGGCCGCGGCAGCGCCATTGCAGCGTTTCTGGACATGGGCGCATCGGGCGTGCAGCTCGGCACGCGCTTTGCCGCCGCCAGCGAAAGCACCGCGCACGAGAAGTTCAAGGCCGCTTTTGTGCGGGCCAGCGCGCGCGAGGCCCTTTCATCCGTGCAGGTTGATCCGCGCCTGCCGGTGATTCCGGTGCGCGCCCTGAAGAACGCCGGCAGCGAAGCCTTCAACCAGCGCCAGCGCGAAGTCGCCGCCGCCGTTGACCGCGGCGAGATGGATCTGGCCGCCGGGCAACTGGCCATCGAACATTATTGGGCCGGGGCCCTGCGCCGCGCCGTGGTCGAAGGCGATGTGGAAACCGGCAGCCTGATGGCCGGGCAATCGGTGGGCATGGTCACCAAGGTGCAGCCGGTGGCCGAGATCATCGCCGAACTGGTGGCCGAAGCCGAAGCGGCCTTGTCGCGCGCACAACCACGCGAGGCCGCAGCCTGATGCCCCCCGCCACCTCTGCCCGCATCATCCTGCGCCGCCTTCACGATGTGATGGCCGGGAAAACGGCGGCGCAGGCCAAGCTGAACCAGGTGGTGAAGGTGGTGGCGGACGAACTGGGCAGCGAGGTGGCGTCCATCTATCTGCTGCGCGACGGCGTGCTGGAATTGTTTGCCACGCAGGGCCTGGCGCAATCGGCGGTGCATGTGACGCGGCTTTCGATGGGCCAGGGCCTGGTGGGCGTGATCGCCGCCCGCCGCGAGCCGCTCAGTCTGGCCGAAGCCAAGGCACATCCCGATTTCGCCTATCGCCCGGAAACCGGCGAGGATGATTTCCACAGCTTCTGCGGCGTGCCGATCGTGCGCCGCGAAGCTGCCATCGGCGTGCTGGCCGTGCAGCACCGCGAGACCCGCGATTATGCCGAGGTGGAGATCGAAGCACTGCAAACCGTGGCCATGGTGCTGTCGGAACTGATCCACGGCGCCGGTTTGGTCGATGATGCCCAGGCCGCCCGGCTGCGCGCTGCCAACAGTGGGCCGACGCGACTGAACGGCCTGAAGCTGGTGGATGGGCTGGGGCGTGGGCAGGCGGTGTTTCACCAGCCGCGCGTGGTGGTGGAACACACGGTTGCCGATGATGTGGAGGTGGAGCGCGCGCGGCTGGTGGAAGCCTTCCGCCGCATGCGCGAACAGATCGAGCGCATGATGGGCCAGGCCGAGTTCGTCGCCGGCACCGATCACCACGAGATCCTCGAAACCTACAAGATGTTCGCCTATGATGAAGGCTGGGCGCGGCGCATCAACGAGGCGATCGAAACCGGGCTGACCGCCGAAGCCGCGGTGGAGCGGGTGCAATCGCGCAACCGCCTGCGCATGCGCAGCATCGATGATCCTTATCTGCGCGAACGGCTGACCGATCTGGATGATCTGGCCAACCGGCTGCTTCGCATATTGTCGGGCCAGATCGACACGGCGGCCAAGATGGGGCTTTCGGGCGACACCATCTTGATCGCGCGCAACCTGGGGCCGGCCGAGCTGCTGGAATATGATCGCCGCCAGTTGAAGGGTGTGGTGCTGGAAGAAGGCAGCCTGACGGCGCATGTGATCATCGTGGCGCGCGCCATGGGTGTGCCGGTGCTGGGCCGGGTGGGGCAGTTGTTTGCCCAGGTGAATGATGGCGATGAACTGATCGTCGATGCCGGCAACAACGCCCTGCTGGTGCGGCCGACGGCGGCGACGATAAAATCCTATCAGGCGATGCGGGCGCTGAGGGCACGGCAGGCCGAGGAATGGGCCAAGGTGCGCGATCTGCCGGCAATCTCGCGCGATGGCCGCGAGATCAGCCTGTTCATGAATGCCGGCCTGCTGGATGATGCGCAGGCGATCCCGCTGGCGGGCGCCGATGGCATCGGCCTGTTCCGCACCGAATTCCAGTTTCTGGTGTCGGCCACCCTGCCCCGCCGCGAACGCCAGCAGGCGCTGTATCGCGGCGTGCTGGAAGCGGCCGGCGACAAGCCGGTGGTGTTCCGCACTGTCGATATCGGCGGCGACAAGGCGGTGCCCTATCTGGGCGGCGGCGAGGAAGACGAGAACCCGGCCATGGGCTGGCGCGCGCTGCGCCTCGCGCTCGGCCGATCCGGCCTGATGAAGGTGCAGGCCCGCGCCCTGCTGGAAGCGGCCGCCGGCCGCACCCTGTCGGTGATGTTCCCGATGATTTCCGAACCCTGGGAATTTGCCGAAGCCCGCGCGCTGGTGGAAGCCCAGAAGGAGCGGCTGATCAGCATCGGCCACCCGGTGCCGGCCGAAATCCTCTATGGCGCGATGATCGAGGTGCCGGCCCTGATCGAACAGCTGGATGTGCTGTTGCCGATGACCGATTTCGTGTCGATCGGCACCAATGACCTGACGCAGTTCCTGTTTGCCGCCGACAGGGCCAATCCGCGCCTGGCGGATCGCTATGACTGGTTGTCGCCAGCGATTCTGCGCGTCATCCGCCGTGTGGTGTGCGCGGCGGCCTTGCATGATGTGCCGGTGACGGTGTGCGGCGAAATGGGCGGCCGCCCGCTGGAAGCGCTGGCGCTGATGGCGCTGGGGGTGGAGCGCCTGTCGATCACCCCGGCTGGCATCGGGCCGATCAAGGCCATGGTGCGCAGCGCCACGCTGGAACCGCTGGCCGATGCGATGATCGATTGGCTGGCCCGGCCCGGCGTCAACATCCGCGCCGAACTGTCCAGCGCGGCCAAGCGGCAGGGGCTGGTGTTTTAGGGTTTTTGGCTCCCCTCCCGCATGCGGGAGGGGTTGGGGGTGGGTGGCAGTGCCTGCGGCATCAGCTTGGCGCGCACGGCCGGCAGCGAAACTGCCGAGTCCGTTCAGGGCGAAATGTAAGAAAAAGGCAGAGCGTGGCGGAGCCACGCCGTCGGACGACTCACGAAAAAGGCGGCTCTAGGACCGCCTTTTTTGGTCGCCGGCCGGCTTTGCCGGAGTCGGCAGATAGCGGGGCTATCTGCACGCCCGGCTGCAGCTAGGGCAACACCTTGTGCCAGTTGGTGATCGACCGGCTCTCGAACAGGCCAGCCAGATGATAGGGATCGGCGTTGGCAAAGGCCAGGGCGCCATCGCGATCATCAAATTCCATGATCAGCAGGCTGCCCATTGCCCGGCCATCGGGGCGCAGCAGCGGCCCGGCCACCAGCACCTGATCCTTGTGGGCATTGATATGCGCCAGGTGGGCCGGCCGCGTTTCGGCGCGCAGATCGGCCGAATCCGGCTTGTCGATGCAATGGATGGCAAACCAGGGCATTTGGCCTCACACTTTGATGTCACCCTGATGTAGACGGGCGCCGCGCCTGGGGGAAGGGGCGAACTGCGATTCCGCCCGCAACCCGCCGCCGCTGGCCGCCGGGACGCAGGAAAGCGGTGCGCAACAGTTGACGGGGCAGCGCCCCTCGGCTATGCGCGCCGGTCTGTTGCCGATCCATGTGGATGGGCATTTGCGAAATTCTTGACGAACAGGATTGAGATCATGTCGCGCGTTTGCGAACTCACCGCCAAGGGCCGCCAGGTTGGCAACAACGTGTCCCACGCCAACAACAAGACCAAGCGCACCTTTCTGCCCAACCTGCAGAACGTCACGCTGATCTCGGACACGCTGGGCAAGGGCGTGCGTCTGCGCGTTTCCATGAACGGCCTGCGTTCGGTGGAACATGTCGGCGGGCTGGACAATTGGCTGATCAAGACCAGCGACACACTGCTGTCGGATCGCTGCGTCAAGCTCAAGAAGGAAATCAACAAGAAGCGCGCCGCCGCCTGAGCCTGCGCCTTCCCGTGTGATTCGCCAAAGCGGCCGGGGCCATCCCCGGCCGCTTTTGTTTGTGGGCAGCGGCCGGGCGGATCAGGGGCTCGGCGGGCTGACCAGTTCCAGCTGTAACAGGATGGTGCGCTGCGCCGCGCTGAAATTATTGTCTGATACCAGATAGATGATCGTTTTTTCGTCATCGCGCACCAGCGTCAGGCCTTCCATATTGTCCACCGGCCACGGGCCACTCTGATCCCATTGCGCCAGCAGGCGCAGGCTGGCGGCATCGCCGCCGGCCAACATCGTGCCCAGATCAACCAGGCCAATGGCAGCGGCCACCGAAACCCCGTTGAACTTGCGGAACAGCAGCAGCAGGCGCTGGCCATCCAGCATGGCCGCATCGGTGGGGGAAAAGCCGGCGGGCACCGGCACAGCGATGCTGCGGGTGGCGCCATCCGGCGCGATCAGCAGGCCGATGGCCAGGCCATCATCGCGGCGGGCATATTCCGACAGCCAGAGCAAACTGCCGTCGGGCAGCCGAGCCAGCGCCTCGCCGCCGCCGTTGGAGGGCCAGGCTGCGGCAGCCGTGCGGAACATCTGGCTTTGGGCGGCAAAGGGCGGCGTCTGGGCGTTCAGCACCAGCAGGCGGTGGCGCTGTTCCATGGAGACAATCATGCGGCCATCCGGCGTGAGCACCACGGCTTCGGCATCCGAATCGGATTTGTCCCCCGCCGCCACCAGCCCGGCCATGCGCGCATCGGCCACCGCCGCCAGCCGGCCATCGGCCAGCACGGGCCGCAGGCTGAACCATTGGCCGGCATCGGTCACCGCCACCAGCCGGCCGTCGGCGGCAGCCGCCAGCCCGGAAAGGCCGCCAAAACCGGCATCATCGCTGCTCAGCGCCAGCGCGCCCGTCAGGCGCAACGGGCCGATCTGGCGGCCGATGCCATCCAGCGGGCGGGCCGTGATGCTGATGCCATGCACTGGCGTCGGCGGGCTGGCCGGGGCCGGCGGGCGCAGCTCCTGCCACAGCACTGTGGCGGCCAGTGGGATCAGCACCGCCGGCAACAGCCATTGCGCCCGCTTCAACCAATTTTTCCTGCCCGCCATGGCCAAGCCCATAGCAGCCGGGCCGGTGCCCCGCTATCGCTCTGGCCATGACCCCCCGGCAGCTTTTGAAGTCCGTGTTTGGCCACGATGATTTTCGTGGCCCCCAACTGGCCATCATTGATGATGTGCTGGCCGGGCGCGACGTGCTCACCATCATGCCCACCGGGGCAGGCAAATCCATCTGCTATCAATTGCCGGCGCTGATCCGGCCGGGCACAGGCATCGTGGTGTCACCCCTCATTGCCCTGATGGAAGATCAGGTGCAGGCCCTGCGCGCCGTGGGCGTGCGCGCCGCCACGCTCAACAGCCAATCCACCGACGCTGGCCAGGTGTGGCGCGACATGGCCGATGGCCAGCTTGATCTTCTCTATGTCTCCCCCGAGCGCGCGTTGATGGATGGCTTTGCCGCGCTGCTGCAGCGCACCGAAATCGCCCTGATCGCCATTGATGAAGCCCATTGCGTCAGCCAGTGGGGCCATGATTTCCGCCCCGAATATCGCCGCCTGCGATCCCTGTGCGATGCCCTGCCCGGCGTGCCGCGCATCGCGCTCACCGCCACGGCCGATCGCGAGACCCGCGCCGATATCGCCGTGCAACTGGGCATTGCCGCCGATCGCATCACCCTGTCGGGCTTTGATCGGCCCAACATCCGCTATGAAGTGGCCGGGAAAGACAATCTCAAGCGGCAGTTGCTGGCCTTTCTGGCCGGCCACGCCGGGCAGGCCGGCATCATCTATGCCCCCACGCGGGTGGCCACCGAGACGATCTGCGGCTGGCTGGTGGAGGCCGGCATCCGCGCCCGCCCCTATCACGCGGGGCTGGATGCCATCACCCGCAGCCGCCACCAGGCCGATTTCGTTGCCGCCGAAGACATGGTGATGGTGGCCACCATCGCCTTTGGCATGGGCATCAACAAACCCGATGTGCGCTTTGTGGCCCATGCCGGCATGCCCAAATCGATCGAATCCTATTATCAGGAAACCGGCCGCGCCGGCCGCGATGGCGATCCGGCGGTGGCGCATCTGATCTGGGGCGGGGAGGATGTGGCGCGGCTGCGCGGCTTCATCGCCGCCGGCGACGGCAATGAAGCGCACAAGGCCAACGAAACCCGCCGCATGAACGCGCTGATCGCGTTTCTGGAAACCCCGGCCTGCCGGCGGGCGGCGCTGCTGCGCTATTTCGGCGAAAGCCCGCCCGAACGCTGTGGCAATTGCGACTACTGCCTGAACCCGCCCACGCTGGTGGATGCCACCGAAGCGGCGCGCAAGCTGCTGTCGGCCGTGTATCGCACCGGGCAGCGTTTTGGCATCGCCCACCTGATCGACGTGCTGGCCGGCAAGACCAGCGAGAAGATCACCAAGTTCGGCCATGATCACACCAGCGTGTTCGGCATCGGCCGCGACTGGCCTGCCGAGCAATGGCGCAACCTGGGCCGCCAGTTGGAGGCGATGGATGCGCTGGAACGCGATCCGGAAGGCGGCGGCCTGGTGCTGGGCCCGGCGGCGCGCGCCATATTGAAGGGCGACGTGCCGATTGCCATGAAACAGCCGGTCGCGGCCCCGCTCTCCACGCGCCGGGGCGCGGCCAAGGCCGGCAGCAGCACCAAGGCCGCCAACGCCGATATCGCGCCGGCCGATCAGCCATTGTTCGAACAATTGCGATCCTTGCGCCGGCAATTGGCGGCCGAAGCCGGAGTGCCACCCTATATCGTGTTTTCCGATGCCACGCTGCGCGCCATGGCCGGCAGCCGGCCGCGCGATCTGGCCGGCATGGGCCGGGTGCCCGGCGTGGGCGCCGTGAAGCTGGAAAGCTGGGGGCAGCAGTTCCTGGCGGTGATCAACGCCGGCGGTTAGGCCGTTCATTGCCACGACAGGCTTGCTGTAGGATGATCATGGTCCCGGTGTGGCGGCCGCCGGGGCACGCATTGAACTGCCGCCCGATGGAGAGCCTGTGATGCGTCCGCTGTTCACCCTGATCACCGCTGCCACGCTGACGTTGCCGGCCCTGGCCCCGGCCGCTGCCCAGCCCGCCAATGCGCCGCCGCCAGCCCCGATGCTGTATGAAACCAACGGCAAGACCTATCAGACGCTGGCAGAGTGCCAGCGTGCCAAGAAGCGCGCCAAGGCGCGCGCTGCCATCGCCGGCGCGGTGATCGCCGGTACTGGCGCTGCCTTGCTGGGTGGCAATGTGGGCGAAACCGCGCTGGTGGCCGGTGCCGGCGCCCTGGCCGGCCGCGAGATCGGGCGCGCCAGCAAGAAACAATGCTGACGCCTTACCAGCGGATCAGGCGCGGCACGATCAGGCGGCCGGCCAGCGCCGCGCCCGCCACGGCGGTGCCATACCAGAGCCCGATATAGATCATGTCGTTTATCGGGCAGTGGATGTTGTAGGCCAGCGCGCCCAGGCTGCCAGCGGCCAGACCAAGCATCAGGCCGGCGCGTTCCGGCGCCACGGGCGCGCCGCGGCGCAGGTGCAGCAGCATCGGCACGGCGCACAGCAGGGCAATGGCCAGGCTGAAGCCCAGGCATTGCCAGCCGCTGGGCAGGGCCGCCATGGCACGGGCCTGATCGGGATCGGCCAGCGCCTGCGCCACACCGGCCAGCGGATAGAGCGCCGCCATCGCCGCTGCCACCTTCCAGCCCTGATGGTGGCGGCCAACACCGGGATGGGCCTGGGCCAGCAAGGCGGCCACGCTGATCAACGCCAGCATGGCCAGCGTGCCGCAGCGCATCAGGAACATGGCGCCGGGTTCGCCGGCCAGCAGATCGCTGCGAGCGCCGAGCAAGGCCACCACGGCCACCGTTGCCACGGCCAGCAGCGCAGCCAGCACCACCTGCACCGGCCGGTCCGCCAGCGGTTTCACCGGCCGCAGATCGGCCGCCAGTGCGTCAATCAGGCTGTCCATCGGCATGTTCTTCGGCAGCGTTGACATCATCGATCCTCGTCCACCACCGCGGCCATGCGCTTGAGGCCGCGGTGCACATTCACTTTCAGCAGCGATTCCGATTGGCCCAACAATGCCGAAGCTTCGGCCACACTCAGCCCATCGATCTTCACCGCGCGGATGGCGGCAGCCTGCCCCGGCGGCAACAGTGCCAGCAGCCGATCACAGCCCAGCCGCGCCGCCAGCGCCGATTCGCCCGATGGCACCGAAACATCGTCCGGCAGCTCATCATGGGCGCGCAGGCTGGCGCGGCGCAGGCGATCGATCCAGCGATAGCGGGCAATGGCCGCCAGCCACGGCAGAAACGGCCGCGCCGGATCCCAGCTGGCGCGGCGCTGGTGCAACGCGAGCAGCGTATCCTGCACCAGATCATCGAGTTCGGCCGGCGCCACCTTGCGGCGGAACCAGCGCAGCAACAGCGGCACCGCCAGCCCCAGCAACTGGCGATAGGCGGTGGCATCACCGCCCTGCGCCGCCACCATCAGGCGCGACAATGTGGCTTCATCACTGATCAAGGCGCAGGCCGGCCGGGTTCATGCCCCATCTTACGCGCCAGACGCGCCGGCGGTTACAGCCTTAGAGCATTTCCCGACCAATCTGAATCAGCGTCATCGCCGTTCCGGCGACCCCTGCGGGGCGGGGCGCTTTTGGCCCAGGGCTACGTCGCTCGTCGGTTACGATGCAAATCGCATCGCGTCCTCCTCGCTCCTTGCCCTGAACCAAAATCACCGCCGTGCCGCCGATCCAGATTGGTCGGAAAACGCTCTAATCCTGTATGGCCATGCGCCCCACCGGATGCCGGCCCAGCGGGTTGGCTTGAAACCCGCTCACCCCGCCCGCCACCAGCGCCCAGCGCACAGGGCGCAGCAAGGGCACGAAGGCCGGATCGGCCATCAGTTCGGCCTCGGCCGCCGCTGCCAGCGCCAATCGGCGCGGCGCATCGCTGCCGGCTTGCACGGC
>JAIXQY010000154.1 GCA_027485485.1 Sphingomonadales bacterium
CGCGGGCCGCGATCATCGCGGCGGGGGCCACGGTCACGGTCGCCGTCACGGCGCGGACCACGGTCGCCATCGCGGCGCGGGCCACGGTCACCGCGCGGGCCGCGATCATCGCCGCCTTCACGCGGCGGACGCGTATCGGGCAGTTCCTCGCCGGTTTCCTGATCGACCAGGCGCATGGACAGCTTGACCTTGCCGCGATCATCGATGCCGAGCACCTTGACCTTCACCTGCTGGCCTTCGGTCAGCACGTCCTTCACATTGGCCACACGCTCGTTCTTGATTTCCGAGATGTGGACCAGGCCATCCTTGGCGCCCATGAAGTTCACGAAGGCGCCGAAATCGGCCATGTTCACCACCTTGCCGGTGTAGATCTTGCCCACCTCGGCTTCCATGGTGATGCCTTCGATCCACTTGCGGGCGGCGGCGATCTGCGACGGGTCGCTGGACGAGATCTTCACGGTGCCATCGTCTTCGATGTCGACCTTGGCGCCGGTGGTGGCGACGATCTCGCGGATCACCTTGCCGCCGGTGCCGATGATGTCGCGGATCTTGTCCTTGGGCACCTGCATGGTCTCGATGCGCGGCGCGTGGGCCGACAGGCCTTCGCGGGTGCTGTCGAGCGCCTTGGCCATTTCACCCAGGATATGCGCGCGGCCTTCCTTGGCCTGGGCCAGGGCAACGCGCATGATTTCCTCGGTGATGCCGGCAACCTTGATGTCCATCTGCAAGGACGTCACGCCATCGGACGTGCCGGCCACCTTGAAGTCCATGTCACCCAGATGATCTTCATCACCCAGGATGTCGGAGATCACGGCGAATTCCTTGCCTTCCAGGATCAGGCCCATGGCGATGCCGGCGCACGGACGCTTCAGTGGCACACCGGCATCCATCAGGGCCAGCGAACCACCGCACACCGTGGCCATCGACGAGGAGCCGTTGGACTCGGTGATGTCAGACAGCACGCGGATCGTGTAGGGGAATTCTTCCTTGGCCGGCAGCAGCGGGTGCAGGGCGCGCCATGCCAGCTTGCCATGGCCGATCTCGCGGCGGCCCGGCGCGCCGAAGCGGCCGACTTCACCCACCGAATAGGGGGGGAAGTTATAGTGCAGCATGAAGCGTTCATAACGCAGGCCATCCAGGCCATCGATCATCTGTTCGGCATCCGCGGTGCCGAGCGTGGTGGTCACGATGGACTGGGTTTCGCCGCGGGTGAACAGCGCCGACCCATGGGTGCGCGGCAGGAAGCCGACCATGGCTTCGATCGGGCGGACCGTGGTGGTGTTGCGGCCATCGATGCGGCGGCCTTCCTTCAGGATGGCGCCGCGCACGATATCGGCTTCGAGCTTCTTGAACAGCTTGATCGCCTTCATCTGCTCCTGCGGGGTGCCATCGGCAAACACCGCCTTGGCCTTGCCCTTGGCTTCGGCCAGCGCGTTCTGGCGGGCCGACTTGCCGGACAGGCGATAGGCGGCGTCGATGTCCTTGCCGATTTCCTTCTTCAGCTTGGCCAGCATCGCCTTGTCGTCGGTGATCGCCATGTCCCACGGGTCCTTGGCGGCCTTTTCGGCGAGGCGGATGATGGCATCGATCACCGGCTGGATGCTGCGGTGGGCGAACATCACGCCGTTCAGCATTTCCTCTTCCGAAAGCTCCTTGGCTTCGGATTCGACCATCATCACCGCATCGCCGGTGCCGGCGACGACGAGATCGAGGCTGCCTTCCTTCACCTGGGTCTTGGTGGGGTTGAGGATATATTCGCCGTCCATGTAGCCAACGCGGGCACCGGCGATCGGGCCCATGAAGGGCACGCCCGACAGGGTGAGCGCGGCCGACGCCGCGATCAGCGCCAGGATGTCGCCTTCGGCTTCGCCGTCATAGCTCAGCACATGCGCGATCACGTTGATTTCGTTATAGAAACCTTCCGGGAACAGCGGGCGGATCGGGCGATCGATCAGGCGGCTTGTGAGCGTTTCATGCTCGGTGGCGCCGCGTTCGCGCTTGAAGAAGCCGCCGGGGATGCGGCCGGCAGCGGAGTATTTTTCCTGATAGTGGACGGTGAGCGGGAAGAAATCCTGCCCTTCCTTCACACTCTTGGCGGCGGTCACGGCGCAGAGCACCACGGTTTCGCCCAGCGTGGCCAGCACGGCGGCATCGGCCTGACGGGCAATGCGCCCGGTTTCCAGGGTCAGCGTGCGGCCGCCCCAGTTGATTTCTTCCTTGTGGATCGTGAACATCTTCATCTTTCCCAGGCGATCGGGCCCTATTGCCCATCGCCACAGCGTGTGTGCCGCCCTTCGTGGCGGCGCCGGCACCGGTGCGCTCATTCGCACTGGGCCGGATATGCGAACGGCCCCGCGAAGGGGCCGTTCCGGTTCAAGCAGGGCTTATTTGCGCAGGCCCAGCTTGGTGATCAGTGCGGTGTATCGCGCTTCGTCGCTGCGCTTCAGATAGTTGAGCAGCGAGCGGCGCTTGTTGACCAGCACCAGCAGACCGCGCCGGGAGTGATTGTCCTTGGCGTGGGTCTTGAAATGCTCGGTCAGGTTGGAAATGCGTTCCGACAGGATCGCCACCTGCACTTCCGGCGAACCGGTGTCGTTGGCGCTGCGGGCATTGCCGCTGATGATTTCAGCTTTCTTTTCGGTGGTCACCGACATCGAGATACTCCTTGGATCAGAGGTTGAACCCGCGCAGCACCTTCACCTCGCCCTGATGGGCCTCGACAAGCGCCACGGGAACAGAGCCGAGGCTTGCAAGATGGGTGCCGTTGCTGGCTGGATGCCCGACAAGCCTGCGCCCTTGTTTGAGCGCCGCCGCCTCGTCTGGCGTGATGGCAAGAGCCGGGATGTCGTCCAGCCCTGTCATCAATGGCAAGAGTGCCTGTTCTGGCTGCGGCCCGTGCACCAGTTCGGCCAGTTTGTCCAGCGATATCGCCTGATCAAGGGTGAACGGGCCCGACTTTGTGCGCCGCAGCATGGTGACATGGCCGACTGTGCCGAGCGCAATGGCGATGTCGCGCGCCAGGGAGCGGATATAGGTGCCCTTGGAAACATGGGCGGCAAAGGCGGCGCTGCTGGCCGTGGTGGCGGTGAGGCTGAGGCTGTGGATGATGAGCTGGCGCGCGGCCAGTTCCACCGTCTCCCCGGCGCGGGCGAGGGCATAGGCGCGCTGGCCATCGACCTTGAGGGCCGAATATTGCGGTGGGACCTGGGTGATCGGCCCGGTGAAGGCGGCCAGGATGGCGGCGATGGCATCGGGCGAAGGCCGCACGTCGCTGCTGGCCACCACCTCGCCCTCGCTATCCAGCGTGCTGGTCTGGGTGCCGAACGCCACGGTGAAATCATAGGCCTTGGCGGCATCGAGCATGCGCCCAGCCAGCTTGGTGGCTTCGCCGAGCGCGATCGGCAGCACGCCGGTGGCGAGCGGATCGAGCGTGCCGCCGTGGCCGATGCGCGGGATGGGCAGGCC
>JAIXQY010000043.1 GCA_027485485.1 Sphingomonadales bacterium
AGCTTGCCATGATCGGGCACCCGCGCGGCGGCGGCCAGGATGGCCTGCAACTGGCCGGCATCGGGCCCGGGTTCGATCATCTCGCGCGCCTTGCCGGATCGACGGCTGGCGAGCAGGGCGGCGGTGCTGCTGGTGTCGTTGAACATGTCCATGGCTCGCGGCCTTAGCCTTGGGGCGGCGCTTTGCCAATGCGGTGTCAGGGCGCCGTCTTCATTACCACGCCGCCCTTCATCACGAATTGAACGCGCGCAACAATGCTCAGATCAGCCAAAGGATCACCCGGCACCGCCACCAGATCGGCCAGCAAGCCTGGCGCAACGCTGCCGCGATCGTTCAGGCCGAAATAGCGGGCATTGCCCGCCGTGGCAGCAGTGAGCACGGCGGCGTTTGACATCCCGGCCTTGGCCATCGCCAGCATCTCGCGGGCGTTCTCGCCATGGGCAAACACGCCGACATCGCCACCCATGCAGATCGGCACACCGGCCTTCATCGCCAATTGGAAGGTGGCCCGGTCTTGCTGCACATCGGCAGGGGCCGGTTCCTGGCCGTTCCAGCCGCGATAACGGGCAATGGCTTCGCCGGCCGCCAGGGTTGGGCACAGCACGGTGCGGTTCTTTGCCATCAGCGTGAAGGTGGCGGCATCGCCTTCGCCGCCATGCTCGATCACCTCCACGCCAGCGGCAGAGGCGCGGCGCATGGCTTCGGCGGTGTTGGCGTGCACCGCGACGGGCCGGCCGGCATCATGGGCGGCGGCGACGGCGGCGGCGATCTCGGCCTGGCTGAAGGTTGGCCGGCTGCCTTCACCGGGCCGCCAACGATAATCGCCATAGAGTTTCACCACATCGGCGCCGGCACCGATCTGGCGGCGCACCGCGCTGACCAGATTGGGGCCATCGGCTTCCTCGGCCCCCTGCGGCACCGGGTGGGCATCATTCTTGGGGGCATAGCTGCCGGACGCGACGATGGCGCGGGTGGCGATGATCATGCGGGGGCCGGGGATCAGCCCTTCGTTGATGGCGCGTTTCAGGCCAACATCAGCGTTTCCGGCACCTTCGGTGCCCAGATCGCGCACTGTGGTGAATCCGGCCATCAGCGTATCTTTGGCATGCACAACAGCGCGCGCCACGCGATAGGCTTCGCTTTCCTTCAGCACCTGATCGTCCCACGGCACCGCGTCATAGGGGTGCAACAACAAATGGCTGTGCCCTTCGATGAAGCCGGGCAACAGGGTCTGGCCGGGCAGGGCGATGCGCTGGGCACCGGCCGGGACTGCGAGTGACGGGCCAGCAGCCACGATACGCCCGCCATCGACCAGCACCTGCCAGCCGCTGTGCATCGCTGTACCATCCCAGACGCGATCGGGTGACAACAACACGGGCGCAGCCAGCGCCGGCTGTGGCAACAGGGCGATGAAGGCGGTCAGCAGGCGATGGATCATGGCCAAAGCAGACGCTGTGGACCGCCTCAGGTCAAGTCGGCTTGGCGGAACCGCCGACGCCCGCTATCACAAGTCCCAACGAGGGAGAGACAATTTGAACGAGAACGCGAGCGCGGCGGCGGCAGACACCCGCCCGCAATGGTTTGGCCACCCGGCGCAGCTGGCGCGGCTGTTCACCACCGAAGCGATGGAGCGGTTCGGCTATTACGGGATGCGGGCGCTGTTGACGCTCTATCTTGCCCAGCATTTCCTGTTTTCCGACAGCACCACCACCAGCCTCTATGGCGGCTTCACCGCGCTGGTCTATCTCACCCCGCTGATTGGCGGCTTGCTGGCGGACAATTATCTCGGCTCCAAGAAGGCGGTGAAGTTTGGCGCCATCCTGATGGCGCTGGGCTATTTCACTTTGTGCTTCGGCGGTGAGGCGGCCAAGCCCTGGGCCAAGTTCGACGGCCAGCAATATCAAGTTGCCGTCGAATCCCAAGGCAATGACAAGGCACAGTTCGTCACGCTGGATGGCCAGAAGCTGCAGATCAAGGGCAATGAGGATGGCAGCGTGTCCCTGCTGGCCGGCGATGGCAGCGAGGCCCGGCACATCGACAAGGGCGGTTTCGAAGCCGGCGGGGAACGCGATGCGTTGTTCGTCACCATCATGCTGCTCGGTTTGTCGGCCGTCACCATCGGCAACGGCTTTTTCAAGCCCAACATCTCCACCATGGTCGGCAGCCTTTATGCCAAGGGGGACAGCCGCCGTGATGCCGGCTTCACCATCTTCTATATGGGGATCAACCTGGGCTCGCTGGGCAGCCAACTGGCCTGTCCGTTCCTCGCCGATGCCTATGGCTGGTGGGCAGGTTTCCTGCTGGCGGCCTGCGGTATGGCCCTGAGCTGGTTTCTGATCCAGTTCGCCGGGCCCAAGCTGGCCGGTTATGGCGAGCCGCCGGTTGGCGCGCCCAACCGCGATATCCCGATCTATCTGGGCGCCATCGCTTTTGTGCCGTTGGTGTGGTTCCTGTTCACCAACCTGATGGCCGCGCCGCCACCGGTGGAAGGCGCTGGATTCCTTGGCTATCTGATGGGCCTGCCGATCCTGGGCAAGGTGCTGTTCGCCACCTTCCTTGCCTGCGTCGTGCTGATCCCGATCTGGTCGGTCTTCTATGGCAACCGCGCCGAATGGCAGATGATGCTGGCCGCCATCATCTTGATCGTCTTCAACGTGGTGTTCTGGACATTGTTTGAACAGGCCGGTTCCAGTCTCACGCTGTTCGCGGCGCGCAACACCGATCTATCGATCTTTGGCCTGTTCGAGATTTCGCCGGGGCAGACCCAGTTTTTCAACGCCATTTTCATCGTGATGCTGGCGCCGCTGTTCAGCCTGCTGTGGCAGGCGCTGGGCCGGCGCGGGCTGGAACCGGGCATTCCGGTGAAATTCGGCATGGCGCTGGCCGGCGTGGGCGGCGGCTTTCTGTTCCTGGTGTGGGGCACGCAGTTTGCCGGCGACGATTTCAAGGTGGGCATCTGGTGGCTGGCCGGGCTCTATCTCATTCATTCCATGGCGGAATTGATGATCTCGCCGGTTGGCCTGTCGATGGTGACCAAGCTGTCGATTGCCCGCGTTGTGGGTCTGATGATGGGCCTGTGGTTCGTTTCCATCGCCTGCGCACAATATGTGGGCGGCCTGGTGGCCCAGGTCGCCAGCGTGGAGACAGTGGGCGGGCAGGTGACCAACCTGAAGGTCAGCCTTGATACCTATGCCGGCGTGTTTGAAACCATCGGTATCGCCTCGGCGGCCATCGGCGGCGTGCTGCTGCTGATCTCGCCGTTGCTCAAGCGCTTGATGCATGGGGTGAAATGATGGCCAGAGCGTAATTTGCAACCACCCCCCTATTGGCCCAGCATCATGGGAGACAGGGGAGTGGGTGCACATGCGGTCGATGTTGTTGATGGGGGTCGCCAGCCTGGTGCTGGCCACCGCCGCGCTGGCCAAGGACAAGGCCAAGGAGCCCGCCCCGCCCGCGCCACCGCCTGAGGTGGTGCGCGCGCCCAAGGATCCCTGGCCCAGCCAATACAAGCCCTATCCGGCGCAAACCACCGTGATCCTTGGCGCCACCATCTATGATGGTGCCGGAAAGCGCATCGATGGTGGCATGATCAGGCTGGAAGGTGGCCGAATTGCCGAGATTGGTGGCAACGTCACGATTCCGGCGGGCGCAAGGGTGATCGATGCCACCGGCAAATATGTCACCGCCGGGATCATCGACATCCACAGCCATCTCGGCGTTTATCCCAGCCCCGGCGTCGATGCCCACAGCGACGGCAACGAAGCCACCAGCCCGGCCCGGCCGGAGGTGTGGGCCGAACACAGCGTGTGGCCGCAGGACCCGGGCTTTTCGCGGGCGTTGGCCGGCGGCATCACCGCGCTGCATGTGCTGCCGGGTTCGGCCAATCTGTTTGGCGGCCGCGGCACCACCTTGAAACCGGTCTATGGCCGCAGCGTGCAGGAGATGAAGTTTCCCGGCGCTCCCTACAGCTTGAAGATGGCCTGCGGCGAGAATCCCAAGCGCGTCTATGGCAACCGCAACCAGCTGCCGGCCACCCGCATGGGCAATATCGCCTATGCCCGCCAGCTCTGGTCGGATGCCACGGCCTACAAGCGGCGCTGGGATGATTATACCCGCCGGGCCGAGGCCGGCACCGCCAAGCCCAGCGATGCGCCGCGCCGCGAGTTGGCGCTGGAAACGCTGTCGGGTGTGCTGAGCGGCGAGATATTGGTGCAGAACCACTGCTATCGCGCCGATGAAATGGCCAATGTGATCAGCATGAGCCGGGAGTTCGGCTACAAGGTCACCGCCTTCCATCACGCTGTCGAAAGCTACAAGATTGCTGATTTGCTGAAAGCCGAAGGCATCTGCTCGGCGATGTGGGCGGATTGGTATGGCTTCAAGATGGAGAGTTTCGATGGTATCCGCGAGAATATCGCGCTGGTGAATGCCGCCGGGGCTTGCGCCATCGTGCACAGCGATGATGAAAACGGCATCCAGCGCCTGAACCAGGAAGCCGCCAAGGCCATGGCTGCCGGCCGCCGGCTGGGCTTTGCCATCACGCCCGAACTGGCCTGGACTTGGCTCAGCCTCAACCCGGCCAAGGGCCTGGGCATCGGCGATCGCACCGGCAGTCTGGAACCCGGCAAGGCCGCGGACGTGGTGCTGTGGTCGGCTGAACCGTTCAGCGTCTATGCCCGGCCGATGCAGGTGTGGATCGATGGCGCGCTGATGTATGATTGGGGTGATCCCAAACGCCGGCCGACCGCCGATTTCGAACTGGGCCAGCCCGGCGTGGGAGAAGTGAAATGAAGTCCGCGCTCCTGTTCGCCCTGCTGGCGGCCGTGCCTGCTGTTGCCGCCCCCACCGCCATCACCGGTGCCACCATCCTCACCGCCCGCGGCGAGACCGTGATCGAGGATGGCACGCTGATTTTCGACAATGGCCGCATCACCGCCATCGGCAAGCAACTGCCGGTGCCGGCCGGCGCCACCGTTATCGATGGCAAGGGCCGCATCCTCACCCCCGGCATCATCGCCGCAGCGTCTGATCTGGGCATCAGCGAAGTGGGCGGTGTGCGGGAAACCAACGATTCGGGCGCGCGGGCTTCGGCCTTCTCTGCCGCGCTGGACATGTCGACAGCGGTCAACCCGCGATCGCTGCACATCGCCATCAGTCGCATGGCCGGCGTCACCCGTGCCGCCGCACTGCCTGATGCCGGCAACAATATATTTGCCGGGCAGGGTGCCCTGATTAGCCTGGGGGTGGGCGGCCCCACCCTCACGCGCGCGCGCGCGGTCCAATATATGGAGATGGGCGAAACCGGCGGGCGCATTGCCGGCGGGTCGCGGCCGGCGGCCTGGGCGCAACTGGCCAACATGCTGGCCGAGGCGCAGCGGCTGGCGCTCAACCCGGCCGGTTTTGATCGCGGCCAGGATTCAGGTGCGCTCACCAAGCGGCTGGATGCCGAAGCGCTCGCCCCGGTGCTGGATGGCCGGCAGGCGTTGTTCGTCCATGCCGATCGCGCCAGCGACATCAGCGAGGTGCTGAAGCTGAAGGCACGCTATCCGGCGATTCGCCCGGTGCTGCTGGGCGCACGCGAAGCCTGGCTGGTGGCCGCCGATATCGCCCGGGCTGGCGTGCCGGTGATCACCCACAGTCTTTATGATCTGCCCGATGATTTCGAATCGCTGGCGTCCACCCGCAACAATATCGGCCATCTGCAGGCCGCCGGCGTTGTGGTGGCCATTGCGCCGCTTGGCGGAGTGGGCGGCACCACGCCGGTCAATCTGCCCGGCTATGCCGGCAATGCGGTGGCGCAAGCCAGTGTGCCGGGCGGCAAGGGGCTTACCAAGGGGCAGGCGCTGGCTGCCATCACGGCCAATCCGGCCCGCATCCTGGGGCTGACCGATACCGGCACGCTGGACGTGGGCAAGCGCGCCGATCTGGTGCTGTGGGATGGCGATCCGCTGGAATTGATGAGCGCGCCGGTGGCCGTGTGGATTGATGGCGCCGCCCAGCCGATGATCAGCCGCCAGACCGAATTGGCCGCGCGTTACAAAGCGCTTGGCCGAACCGATTTGCCATTGCAGTATCCCCGCTGATCCGGCGGGCCTCCCGCTGGTGAAGGGGAGGGTGATATCGTGTCTGATCTGATGCTGCTGGCGGTGCTGGTCGGCCTGTTCGTGCTCACCCACGAACTTCTGTCGCACCCGTTGCGCGCGCCGTTGGTGGCCCGGCTGGGCGAAAAGGGCTTTGCCGTCGTCTATTCGCTGGTGGCGCTGGCCAGTTTCGGCAGCGCGGTGCAGCTGTGGCGGCAAATCCCCAAGGATCGGCTGTGGGACACGCCGGCTGGCGCTTATGGCCCGGCGCTGGCGGCGATGCTGGTGGCGGCCATTTTCTTCGTGGGATCGGTCACGGCGCCCAACCCGGCGATGATGCCGGGGGTGAAGGGTGATCCCAAGGGCCTGCAGCGCATCACCCGCCACCCGATGATGTGGAGCTTTGCCATCTGGGCCGGCGTGCACATCGCGATGACCGCCGATCCGCGCACCATCGTGCTGGCCAGCGGGGTGGCCGTGCTCGCGCTGGTTGGCACCGCCCTGCAGGATGGCAAGAAGCGTGGCCAGAACCCGTCCTATGCCAGCCATATGGCGCGCACGTCGCATATTCCGTTCATGGCCATCCTCGCTGGCCGCCAGCCACCCGCCGCGCTGTGGCCCGGCCTGGTGCCGGTGCTGGGCGGGTTGGCGCTGTGGGCCTTGATAATCTGGGCGCATCCGATGCTGATCGGGGTGCCGGCTGCCGGTTGGAGTTATCTGCAATGAGTGATGTCGCGGGCAAGACGATCTGGATCACCGGCGCCTCTGCCGGGATCGGCAAGGGGCTGGCGCTGGCCCTGGCGGCGCAGGGCGCGCGGCTGGTGCTGTCGGGCCGCAACCGGGCCGCGCTGGATGATGTGGCGGCGCATTGCCCCGGCAGCCTGGTGGAAGCCTTTGAGGTGACCGATCTGGATGCGCTGCCCGCCATCGTTGCCCGGGTGGAACAGGCCAGCGGTGGCATCGACTGGCTGGTGAACAATGCCGGCATTTCGCAGCGCAGCCTGGCGCTGGACACCGAATTCGGCGTCTACCGCACCTTGATGGAGGTGGATTTCTTCGCGCCGCTGCGGCTCACGCAGCTTGTGCTGCCGGCGATGGTGCGGCGCGGTTCGGGCCGAATCATCAACAATGCCTCGGTGGCCGGCAAGGTGGGATCGCCGCTGCGCACCGGTTATTGCGCGGCGAAACACGCAATGGTTGGCTGGTCGGATTCGATGCGCGCCGAAATCGCCCAATATGGCGTGCAGGTGCATGTGCTCACCCCCGGTTTCGTCGCCACCGGCATCGGCGCCAATGCGCTGCGCGGTGATGGCAGCCAGAAAGGGGCGGGCGATGATCCGGTGGACGGCGGCATTTCGATTCACGAGGCTGCCACCCAGATCATCGCCGGCATCACCGCCAATGTGCCGGAAATCTCGGTGGGCCGCGATGGTGCTGCCGAAATGCAGTTGCTGGGTTTGAAGCGCCAGGATCCCGAAACCTGTTTCCAGTTGATGGCCAGCATGGCACCCAAAGTCGCCCGCTGATGCTGCACCCCGGGCGGCTGCGTCGTTTTTCCCTTGGCGGATGGGATCAGCCCGGTTAAGGCGATTTCAGGCAGCCGCAGCAGATAAGCAGCGGGCCGCCTCTCGTGCAGCATCAGCCGGTACAAAAGCCCTTGGGGCAAGGCCGGTTGCGGATGGGCCAGTTCGGCCCCCCGGCGTTGCAACCGCGTGTAGAGGCATGATTTCACCCACCAGCGGCCCAGACAGGGCCAGGCAACGGGCCAGAAAACGGGGATTGGGATCTTGATCAGGAACAACCAGCGGCGGCGGCGCGGTGGCAGCAACAACGGCCCGCGCCCGCAACAAATGGCTGGTGGCAACAATTATGGCCCGCGGCTCGACAACCGCCAGCGCGGCAATGCCACTCAGTTGCTGGAAAAATACCGGGCCCTGGCGCGCGATGCGCAGCAGGCCGGCGATCGGGTGACGGCGGAATATTATCTGCAATATGCCGAACATTATTACCGGGTGCTGGGTGACTATCGTGATCGCCAGCCCGAAGGCCGAACCGATGCCCGTCGGGGCCGCGATGGCTTTGACGATGATGCCATGGATGCCGACAATGATGCGGCCGACAATGGTGATGACGACGCTGATGAGGTTGATACCCGCGATTCGCGTGACGCCCGCCCGGCCGATCGGCGTGATCGCCGGGACGAGCGGCCCAGAGATAATCAAGGCCGCGAGAATCCGAATCGCGACAACCAGAATCGCGATGACCGGGGTCGTGACGACCGGACCCGTGACAGCCAGAACCGGGATGACCGCGGCCGCGATGATGGCCAGCGCGAACAGCGGCAGCGCGACAGCCGTCCCCGCGATGATCGTCCGCGTGATGATCGTCCGCGTGAAGACCGTCCGCGTGAGGATCGTCCGCGGGAATGGCAGCGTGATCGCCGCGACCGCCGGCCGGAGCGCGCAGACCGCGCCGAAGGCCGTGCCGACGTTGAAGCGGCCGATGATCGCGAATCGCTGCTGCAGGCCTTGCCGCCGCCGGCAACCATCGCGCCGGCCGAATCGCCCGCCAATGCTGCACCGGCCCGCCGGCTGGGCATGAAGCGTGACGTGGCGCCCGTAGCAGTGGCAGCAGAGGTGCAGGCCGAGCCGGCAGCGGCCGATGTGACCGAAGCAGCGCCCAAGCGCCGTGGCCGGCCGCGCAAGGCAGCAGAGCCCGCTGCCGACTGAGCCTAGTCCGGCTTGATGTCCGATTCGCCCGGCCATGGCGCGGGCGTGTCTCCCGTGTCACCCACGGAAGCATCATGGCCGGAGCGGTTTGAGAGGAACAGCAGCCCCATCAGGCTGCCAGCCAACAACATGGTGCCGGCAATGCCGCCGGCCGCCGCGGCCCACAATTGCCAGCGAGCGGGAGCGCCGGTGGCATGCAGCCACCACAGCCCCGCCGCCACCGCCAGTGCCGTGGCCAGCGACACCCACAACATCAGCCGGCGGAAGGCTGCCCAGCTGGTGGCGGGCGGCGAATCACTCTGTTGCACTTGGGCTTTGCCTTCGGTTGCGGTTGAGCGCATCATCATGGCCCACGCAACAAGCGGGCGCAAATCAGCCCGAACAGGGGGAGGCGAATCATGATCGGTTCGATTCTCACAGGCAAGAAGCCGCTGGTGACAGTGGCGCGCGACACCCAGGTCAGTGAAATCACCGCATTGCTGTACCGGCACAGAATCGGCGCCGTGCTGGTGATGGAAGGCGACTCGATTGCTGGCCTGGTCAGCGAACGGGATATCTGCCGCTGTCTGCACACCCATGGGCCAGGGGTGCACGCCGCCCAGGCGCAGGACATCATGTCAGCGCCGGTGGTGACGGCGGAGCCCGGCATCAGTGTGTGTGATGCCATGGCGATCATGACCGATCGGCGATTCCGTCACCTGCCGGTGGTGGAGGGGAATCGGGTGCTCGGCCTGGTATCCATCGGTGATCTGGTAAAGCGCCGGATCGAGGATGCCGAGGCGGAAGCCGAATCGTTGAAGAGCTATATCAGCAGCTGAGGCGGTCAGCGGGATCACCCGAACGGCAGATTCGGGGTGATTCTGCCGGATTCGCTGAGATTGCAGGGGGCATATGGCCCGATCCTGCCCGGCAAGGGCCGGCAAATACGATGCCAAACGAACGCTTCTTCCAAGGAAGGGACAGAAAATTTCACGGTTCCGCAAAAAAGCGCTTGCAAGCCCGGGGGTCCGCCCATAGAGGAGCGCTCCCGGCCAACGGGGAGCGGCGCTCCTCCAGACAGCCAAGACAACAGCAGCGGTCAACTCGACCCACCGATAAAGTGGGAAGAAAATCGTTGTGGTGCCGGGAATTAGGCGGTTCCGAGAAAATCGGAACATGACGAAAAAAAGTTGTTGACGGGAAGTTTCGAGCGGACCATAAGCCGCCTCCGTCGCCGACGACGAGCCAACCGCTTCCAAGCGAACTGCTCGCCGCCGACCTCGAACAAGAAGCCGGTCAGGAACCTGAGCAATCGGGGGAATGGTTGGTTTCGCTCTTTCTCATTGTCGGTTAGAAATGAAGGGACATGTGGGCGGCGGTCCACGGTTCGGGGGTTCAGGCTCCGGATACCGTGGTTAAAACCGAAGCTTATATGTCTCAATACCACAAAGCACACCGGCTTTTTGCCGGTTCGTTAGTGATGTTGTGCAGACAGAATAAGCTCCTGAACGTTGATCGTTCGTTGCGGTTTTCCCCGCGATGATCGGTTACATGAACTTGAGAGTTTGATCCTGGCTCAGAACGAACGCTGGCGGCATGCCTAACACATGCAAGTCGAACGAAGCCTTCGGGCTTAGTGGCGCACGGGTGCGTAACGCGTGGGAATCTGCCCTTGGGTACGGAATAACAGTGAGAAATTACTGCTAATACCGTATGATGTCTTCGGACCAAAGATTTATCGCCCAGGGATGAGCCCGCGTAGGATTAGCTAGTTGGTGAGGTAAAGGCTCACCAAGGCTACGATCCTTAGCTGGTCTGAGAGGATGATCAGCCACACTGGGACTGAGAC
>JAIXQY010000118.1 GCA_027485485.1 Sphingomonadales bacterium
GCTTGCCTTGTTCACGCCCTATTCACGGCCGACAGGGTCGACAAAGGCCCGGTGGATGCGCCAAAGGCCAGCGCCCAATTGAGACCAGAGCCCAATCCGGTGAATCCCGAACTGACGCCCGATCCCCGCCACCCGGCCCAACGGCGCAGCGTGTTGTTGCTGCAGGGGTTGATGGGGCCGTTGTTCCAGCAATTGGGCCGCCGGCTGATCGCGCGCGGGCACCTGGTGCACAAGGTGAACTTCAACGGCGGAGACCGTGCCTTCTGGCGCCTGCCGGGCGGCATCGATTATCGCGGCACGCTGGCCGATTGGCCGGCAGCCTTGCAAGAGATGATTGCCCGCCATGCTGTCACCGATGTCATGCTGTTCGGCGATTGCCGTGATCATCATGTTGCGGCCAAGGCGGTGTGCCGCGATCTCGGCATCCGGGTGTTGGTGTTTGAAGAAGGCTATATCCGCCCGGATTGGGTGACGATGGAAGAAGGCGGCGTGAACGGCAACAGCAGCCTGCCGCGCGATGCACACTGGTATCGCCAGATCGCCGCCACCCTGCCACCGGTGCCGCCGCATCAGCGGGTGCATAGCTCGTTCCGGCGGCGGGCGCTGGAAGGCCTGGCCTATAATGCCGCCGATGTGCTCAGCCGCTGGCGCTATCCCAACTGGAACAATCACCGGCCCTGGCACCCGCTGGTGGAGGGCATGGGTTGGCTGCGCAAATTGTGGCGCAAGCAGGATCGCGAAGCGGCCGGCGCCGCGCTCGTGGCCCGGCTGCAAGCCAGCGGCGCGCCTTATGTGCTGTTTCCGCTGCAGCTCGACAGCGATGCCCAGATTCGCATTCATTCGCCGTTCGTCGGCATTGCCGACGCGCTGAAAACCGTCATCCAAAGCTTTTCCGCTCACGCCGGGGCCGATCTGCGCCTGCTGGTGAAGGAACATCCGCTCGACAATGGCGTGCGGGATTGGGAACAGGAAACCGCCGATATCGCGCGCAAATTCGGGGTGGCCGATCGGGTGGATTATCTGGTGGGCGGCGATATCGAAGCGCTGGCGGCGGCAGCGCGTGGCATGGTGACGATCAACAGCACCACCGGCACACTTGGCCTGGCGCTGGGCGTGCCGGTGGTGGTGCTGGGGCATGCCGTTTATGATCTGCCGGGCATCACCTTCCAGGACGGGCTTGATCATTTCTGGCAGCAGCCAGTGCCGCCCGATGCCGAAAGCTTTGCCGCCTTCCGCCGTGTGCTCATCGAACGCTGCCTCATCCCCGGCGGTTTCTTTTCGGCCGAAGCGCTGGACAAGGTGGTCAAACATGCCGTCGCCCGCTTTGAAGGCGCACCGCTGCCCCCCGATTAAGCCGGGTCTTGGTACAAGAGGGTGATGCTGATCCGGCGGTTGCGCGGGTCGGTGGGGTTGGCCTTCACATAAGGATCGGTATCGGCCACGCCTTCGATGCGGCGGAAGCGGCTGGTGTCGATGCCGGCGCCGCTGAGCAGCCGGCGGGTGGCATCGGCACGGGCGGTGGACAGGCTCCAGTTGGATTGGCCGCCCTTGCCGCTGAAGCCCAGGGCATCGGTGTGGCCGCGCACCGCCAGCCGGTTGGGCGTATCGGCAATGGCATTGGCCACGGTCTGCACCAACGCCCCGGCGGCCTGGGTGGGGGCCGAGGTGCCCAGCGTGAACATCGAGAAATCGGCACGTTCCACCAGATCGATGCGCAGGCCATCGCGGGTCTTCACGAACTTCACCTGGCCTTGCAGGCCTTTCAGCGTGGGATCGGCCTCCAGCCGGCGCTTGATCCGATCGGTCACCTTGTCAAACCGCGCCTGATCCGCAGCACTGCCGGCCGCCGGCGTCTGGCCCCGCCGGCCGGGCGCGGTATCAGCGCCGGCACTGACCACCGGCCGGTGGCCGGCGGTTTCCGGACGCAGCGCGCTGCCGTCGGGGGCGGTCACCGATTTGCCGCCGAAAAACCCGTTGGAACCGCCGCTGCTCTGCATCTGGATCACGGTGGGGGTGAAATAATCGGCAATGCCCTTGCGCTGCTGTTCGTTGGTCGCGCCCAAAATCCACAACAGCATGAAGAACGCCATCATCGCGGTGACGAAATCGGCATAGGCGATCTTCCACGCGCCGCCGTGATGGCCATGGCCGTGGCCCTTGACCTTCTTGATGATGACTTCGGGTTCGATCAGGCCTTCGGGCTTCATTTTGCTGCCCTCACTTCGCCGTTCGCATGCCGTCAAAAATCTCGCTGAAGCTCGGTTGGTGGGTGGGGCTGATCGCGGTGCGCGCAGCCTCGATCACCAGCGGCTGCGGCTGGCCCTTCAGCGTGGCAATGATCACCCGGCGCACCACCAGATAAATCTCACTGTCCTCATCGATCACCGCCTTCAGCCGCGCCGCCAGCGGGCCCACCATGCCATAAGACAGGAGAACGCCCAGAAACGTGCCGACCAGCGCCGAACCCACCATGGCGCCCAATATAGCGGGCGGCTTGTCGATGCTGCCCATCGTCTTGATCACCCCCAGCACGGCCGCGACAATGCCCAGCGCCGGCAGCGCGTCCGACATGGTTTGCAGCCGCTCCACCGGCTTCAGGGCGGCGTGGTGGTGGGTTTCGATATGGGTATCGATCACATCCTCCACCGCCATCGGTGAAAGTGTGCCGGTGGAAACCACCAGCAGGCGGATCGAATCTGTCACCAGGCTGATGAAGAAATGATCGCCGGCAAATTGCGGATATTCGGCAAAGATGCTCGATGACTTCGGATCTTCGATATGGGGTTCAACCGCGGTGGGGCCATCGGTGCGGAACAGGCGCATCAGCCGGGCGGTGAGGAAGATGGCGGCGCCATAATCGGCCTTCTTGTATTTGGGGCCTTTCACCACCAGGCTCAGGCCGCCGCCCATCTCCTTGATGCCCTTGATGTCGGTGGCGACCAAAGTGGCACCGGCCGCCGCCCCGCCGATGATCAGAAACTCGTGCGGCAGCGCGTGCAGTACCGGGCCAAGACTGCCGCCGGTGATGGCAAAGCCGCCGAACACCATGACGATCAGCACGACAAGGCCGACAATGGATAACATGGATGTGCCTGCCTTCCCCGGTTGATCCAGCAATCGGGGTTACGGCCTGCTCCAAAGCGGATTTAATCGCTCCAAACTGGAGGCTATCGGATGTCTTCCCACAGACTGAGGCGGGAGACGCGGGCGAAGCTGGCCTGCGCGGCTTCCAGCACGGTGGCCAGCCGCTCCAGCCGGGCGACGGCCTCGATCATGTCGGTATCCTCCAGTTTCGATTGGGCGGTCTGGCGGGCAAGGCCGATGCTGTCCAACCTTGCCGCTTCGGCCTCCAGCCGGGCGGTGCGGGTGCCGATCAGGCCCTGGGCAGCGGCCAGCGTGGCGACATGGCCATCGATGGCCGCGATGGCTTCATCCATGGCGGCGGCGAAGAAGGCCGGGCGGGG
The DNA here is from genome assembly GCA_027485485.1 of Sphingomonadales bacterium. GTDB lineage: Bacteria > Pseudomonadota > Alphaproteobacteria > Sphingomonadales > Sphingomonadaceae > Sandarakinorhabdus. The sequence goes on from JAIXQY010000118.1 coordinate 3,465, forward strand.
TTCGGCCAGGCTGGTGGCCAGATGGGCCAGGCTGTCGAACAGGTTGCGCTGGCGCGGCGGTGGCGGCTGCAACGGATCAGGCGGCGGGGCGAGCGGATCGGGCGGTGGCAGCGGCGCGGTGATGCCAAAGGCCTCCGGGCCACTGATGCCGGCGGGCAGCAGCCGGCCGGTCACCACCACCTGTGGCGGCGCGCCCAGCCCGGCCCAACTGGCCAGCGCGTCCGCATCATCGGCATAGGCCGGGGCCACGCCCGCGCCGGCAAACAGCGCCTCGCCATCGGGGCCTTTGGCTTCGGCCAGCCCGCGCGCGGCGCTGAGCAGTTCACGCACCTCTTGCGCCAGCACGGCGCGATCGCCGGCGTTCAGCGTGGCGTTGCGCCCGGCCAGTGCCAGTTCCTTGGCGCGGGCGGTGATGTCGGCGATGCCGGCCAGGGCGATCTCGCTGGCGCTCAGCCGGTTGGTGGCGGCATCCATGGCCCGGCGCTGGGCCGTTGCCGCAGCGTCTTCGCGCCGGAACGTCGCCACCCGGGCAAAGCCGACGGCATCATCGCCGGGGGTGAGCAGTTTCTTGCCGGTGCTGATCTGGCGCTGCACCTGGGCCAGATCGCGCGACAGGTCGGTGAGGCGGCGCACAGCGGCATCATGGCCGGACCGGGCCGAAAGCGGCGGGATCACCGGGTGATCCCCAGTATCTGATCGAGCAGATCGCGCGCCACACCGATCACCTGTGCATTGGCGCGATAGGCCGCCTGCAGCCGGGTCAGCTCGGCCGCCTCCCGCTCCAGATCAACCCCTGACACTTCATCATTGGCGCGCGCCGTGTCCTCCTTCAGGGCGGCGGCAGCGGTTTCGAGGCGGCGGCTGTTGGCGACCTGGCTGCCGATGCCGGCGAGTTCGGCATCCAGCTGCGCCTCGATGGTGCCGGCCGGTCCGGGCTGGCTGCGGCGGGCGGCCAGCGCCAGCGCACCGCGATTGTCTTGGGCGCCCGCCGGGGTGGGGGCGATGCGGAAGCTGCTGCCCACTGCTGCACCCGCCGGCACGCTGAAGCGCAGGCCCGGCCCTTCGATCAGGCTGGCATCGGCCGGCACGGTGGCCAGCAGACTGATGCCACCGGAATCGCGGATTTCCGCCAGCCCGCCGGCAATAACCGTGATCCGCCATGGCGGCGGTGTTGTGTCTCCGCCAGGCAGCGCCAGCGCGGTGGCGTCATCGCTGATCGTGAGCAGGCTCACAGCGCCGGGCGGGCCATCCACCTGCCAGCGCCCAGCTGCTGCCACTTGCGAAGGGATCAGCGGCCGCAGCGACAGCCCCTGTGCGCCGGTCAACGGCGCGATCGTCCATTGATCCCCCGCCGCCGCACCGCTGCCGATGCGCAGCGTGAGGCCATCCAGCAGCAATGGACCCGGCCCCGAAACGCTGGCGCTGCCATCGCCGCGTGACAGGGTGAAGCCGGTGGCTTGTGCAATCAGGCGGTACCCTGATGGATCGGGCACCGCCCCATCGGCCAGTTCCACATCCAGTGGTGCGTTGCCGGCATTGGCCTTGCCCACCGCGGCGCGCACCGATGTGGTGGCAAACAGGGCCGTGCCCGGCTGGCCGTTCGCGTCAATGCCCTGGGTGTGCCAATCGTTGATCAGGCCGGCGAACTGGCTGGCCTGGCCATCCAGCGCGGCGCGGGCGCGGATGATCTGGCCGCTGGCCTCCAACAGCCCGGCCAGCTGGCCAGAGGCGGGCAGGCGCAGCGGTTCCGGCGCAAATTCCGGGTTCAGCTGCACGGTCTGGCCATCGGGCGCCACGCCGATGCGGGCGGAATTGCCGGCATAAGGCACCAACTCCACAGCCGATGGCCCCACGCCCAGCTTCACCATCACCGCGCCGCGCGGGCCCTCGCTGATGCTGATGCGCACTTCATCGGCCAGATCGGCCAGCAGCCGGTCGCGATTGTCCATCAGGCCGTTGCTGGCGGCATCGCCGTCATCGCCGCGCCGCAACTGATCGTTCACACAAGCGAGCGCGGCGGCCAGATCATTCACCTTGGCGGCGCTCAACGCGGCTTCGGCCCTGATATCCTGTTCCAGCCCGTCCAGATCGCGGCCCAGCCCGCTGAACGCGCTGGCGGCGGCATCGGCAGCGGCCAGGAACGCCCCGCGCGCCGCCGCCTGCGTGGGTGCAGCGGCCAGCGCAGTGCCGGCATCGAACAGCGCGCCGACCTGGCCGGCCACATCGGCACTGGTGGCCAGCGCCTCCAGCCGTTCCAGCCAGTCCAGCCGCGCCCCCATCCGGGCCTGATCGCCGCTGGCGATGCGCGAAGCATTGGCCTTCAGCGCATCGACATCGCGCACCACCGCGGCCGCCCGCACGCCGGCCCCGGCCATCGGCGCACGCTCCAGCGCCCCACCGCGCCCGGCCGGCAGGGTGGACAGCACGGCGCGGCGGCGCACAAAGCCCGGCGTATCGGCATTGGCGACATTGTCACCGGTGGCGTTGAGCGCCCGTTGAAAGGCCAGCACGCCCGAGCGGCCCAGCGCCAGCAGGTCCATCATGGCTTTGCGCCTTTCGCCAGCAATTGCGCCAGCCCCAAAGGCGCGGCGCCAGCGATGATACGGCCCTTTTGCTCGTCGATCATATCGCGCACCTGGGCGTTGCCGCCCATCAGATCATCGCCCAGTTTCGCCGCCCGCGCGGTCTTGAGCAGGCGGGTGACGAGCAGCGCTTCGAAATCAGCCGCCGCCCGATCACGCTCCTTGGTTTCGCGCGTCGGAACAGGCCGCTGACCGGCCTTCTGCAGGGCAGGGGGCCGCAGTTCCATCAGATCACCACCAGTTCGGCGCGCAGCGCGCCGGCGGCCTTCAGCGCTTCCAGTATCGCCACCAGATCGCCCGGTGCGGCACCCAAAGCATTCACAGCATCCACAATCTCCGCCAGCCGCGCGCCGGGGGCAAACAGGCTCATGCGCGCCGGGCTTTCGCTGGCTTCCACCGATGATTGCTGGGTGATTGCAGTCTGGCCACGGCCGAAGGGATTGGGTTGGCTGGCCTGCTGATTCTCGGTCACCCGCACCACCAGATTGCCGTGCGCAACGGCGGCCGGCAGGATACGCACCTCGCCCGATATCACCACTGTGCCGGTGCGGGCATTGACGATCACCTTGGCCGGCGGCGGGGACAGCGCCACCTCAAGCCCCTCCACCCGGGCGGCCAGTGCGATGCGCAGGGCCGGGTTTTCCGGCGCGTTCACCCGCACGCGGATGCCATCTTCGGCGCTGGCCGCCTCCCCGCCATAGGCAGCGTTGATTGCATCGGCCACGGCGCGGGCGGCGGAAAAATCCGGTTCGTTCAGATCAAGATACAGCGGGCCTGGATTGGCAAAGGGGGAGGGCACGGCGCGCTCCACGATCGCCCCGCCCGGCACCCGTCCGCTGGTGGGGGTGCCGGCCACGATGCGGCTGCCGTCACGGCCTTCGGCGCCAAAGCCGCCCACCGCCAGGCTGCCTTGCGCCAGCGCATAAATCTCGCCATCCGGCCCCTGCAGCGCCGTGAGCAGCAAGGTCCCTCCGCGCAGGGACTTGGCCTGGCCCATCGCACCCACCGTCACATCCAGCCGCTGGCCGGGCTTGGCAAAGGGCGGCAGTTCCGCCGTCACCATCACGGCCGCCGCGTTGCGCAATTGCGGGTTCACGCCGGGCGGCAATTGCACGCCCAGCCGGTTGGCCGCCGATTTCAGCGACTGGATGGTGAATTCCAGATTCTGGTCGCCGCTGCCGGTCAGGCCGATCACGATGCCATAACCGGTCAGCGCGTTGGCCCGCACACCGGAAAAGCGCGCGATGTCCTTCACCCGCTCGGCCGCGGCTGGGCTTGCGAGCAGCAACAGCAAGGCCAGTGCCACGCGCATCAGAACGGCGTGATCCTTGCAAAGAAGCGCGCCAGCCAGCCCTGGCGGCTGTTGTCCGCCACCTGGCCGGTGCCGCCAAAGCGGATGCGGGCATCGGCCACGCGGGTGGACGCCACGCTGTTGTCAAAGCCCAGATCGTCGGCGCGGATATAGCCGGTGAGTTGCAGATGCTCTTCGCCCCGGTTGAGCATCAGGCGCTTTTCGCCGGCAATGCGCAGCACCCCGCCGGGCAGCACTTCGGCCACCGTCACGGTCAATTCGCCGAACAGTTCGTTGCTCTGTTCGGCGCTGCCCGATCCGCTGAAACCCTGGGTGCTGCCGGATTGCGTGGCGGCCTGCGGCACGCGCGAGAACGGGAAGAATTGCGGCAGGCGCAGGCTGGTATCGCCTTCGCGGCTGGAATCGGCGCTGGCCGATTTGGCCGCCGTGGTGCGCTCCACCAACCGGATCGTCACCAGATCGCCCACCCGCCGCGCCCGACGATCCGTCACCAGCCCGCCAAAGCTGATGGGGTTGAACAGGCTGCCGGTGGGCGGCTGCGGCGGCGGCAGGGCGATCGGCAAGGTGGGGGCAATCACCGCCAGCCGGGCCGCCATCAATGCCAGATCAAACATTCTGCACCACATAACGGCCCATTTCATCGGCCGCGTTGATCACCTTGGAATTGATTTCATAAGCGCGCTGGGTTTCGATCATGTCCACCAGCTCCTGCACGCTGCTCACGTTCGAACCTTCCAGCATCCCCTGCCTGATGTTGCCCATGCCGGCCTGGCCAGCCACACCCAAAGTCGGCGGGCCGGAACCGGCCGTTTCGCGATAAAGATTGTCGCCAATCGGCATCAGCCCGGCCGGGTTCAGAAAGCGGGTGAGCTGCAACTGCCCCACCTCCACCGGCGCCGGCTGGCCGGGCAGGCTGGCGGTCACGATGCCATCGGGCGAAATCACCACCTGGCTGGCGCCATCGGGGATCACCAATGGTTGCGCCAGCCGTTGCCCAGAAGCGGTGACGATCTCGCCGGTTGCCGACAATTTGAAGCCGCCATCGCGGGTATAGCCCTGGGTGCCATCGGCCAGCTGCACCGCGAAAAATCCGGCGCCATCGATGGCCAGATCCAGCGCATTGTCGGTGGTGATCATGTTGCCTTGGGCATGGATGCGTTCGGTGCCGGCGATGCGCACGCCGGTGCCGGTGCCCAGCCCGGTGGCATATTGCGTGTCCGCCCCGCTGGCGGCGCCGGGGTTGCGATCATCCTGATACATCAGCGCGGCAAAGCTGGCGCGGTCGCGCTTGAAGCCGGTGGTGGAGACATTGGCCAGATTGTTCGAGATCGTCTTCATCCGGTGATCCAGCGCGTCCAGCCCCGATCGCGCGATCTGCAATGCCGTGGTCATCGCTCTGTCCTCCTCATCCGTTCAGGCGCATCAACTGGGCGCCCTGTTCGTCCATTTCGCTCGCCAGCTTGATCAGGCGGGCATTCACTTCAAACCCGCGCTGTTCCTCCACCAACTGCACCAGAGCTTCAGCCGCAGTGAGATTGGCGCCTTCCAGCGCGCCGCTCTCCACCTTGGCGGCGGGATCGGCCGGCAACGGCTCCTGCGGCAGGAACAGGCCATCGCCGGCCTTGTCCCGGCTTTGGAGGCTGGTGCCATCCACCAGTTTCAGCTTGCCCAATATCTGCGGGCCATCGGCGCCCATGGTGGACACGGTGCCATCCTGCCCGATGACCAACTGCGCACCCGGCGGCACCGAAATCGGCGCGCCGGCGGCATTCAACACCACGCGGCCATCGCCGTTGGCCAGCACGCCAGCGCGGTTCACCACCAGATCGCCGCGCCGGCTGTAGCCCTCCCGCGCTGCGCCGCCCACCACCGGGCCCTGCACCGCCAGCCAGTGCCGATCCGAAAGCGCGATATCCAGTTCGCGTCCGGTGGCGGCCACCTTGCCGGGCTGCTGCGGGGTGGACAGGCTGGGCGAACCCACCTGCGCGCGGGCTTCCCAGGTGCCATCGGCGCTGGCGCGCGCATCCAGATAACGGCCTTCCTGCGCCACGACATCGCGGCGGAAGCCCGGCACCTGGGCGTTGGCCAGATTGTTGGCCGTCACCAGGCTTTCGCGCGCCCGGGCCGAAAGGCCGGTGAGGGCGGTATAGATCAGCCGGTCCATGGCCGGTCATCAGCTGCGCATGTTGATGATGGTCTGCATCAACTGGTTGTCGGTTTCGATCGCCTTGGCGCTGGCCTGGAAATTGCGCTGCGCCGCAATCAGATTGACCAGCTCGGTCGTCAGGTCGACGTTGGAGCGTTCCAGTGTGCCCGAAAGGATGCTGCCCACGCCGCTGCGGCCGGCCTCTGCCGTGATGGGCTCGCCCGATCGCGGGCTCACCACCCAGCTGGCATCGCCGGCCTGTTTCAGCCCTTGCGGGTTTGAAAAATTGGCCAGCGCCACCTTGCCGATGGTCTGCACCAGGCCGTTGGAAAAGCTCACCTGCAAGCGGCCTTCGGGATCAACCGTCACGCTTTCCAGTTCGCCCACGGTCACGCCGTCCTGCTCGATCACCGGCACCGAAAATGGCCCGGCCTGTTGCACGGTCGCGTTGCCATGATCCACCGCGATGGCCAGATCGGCGCCGCCATTGGTTGGGGTGAAGGGATCGAACTGGAAGGGCGCTGCCGGCGCCACCAGCGCGCCACCGGCATCGAACGCCATCGGCAGGCCCGGCGTGCCACCCACGGAGAGTTCGCTGTCGCCCACGAACACCCGCGCCGTCCAGCGGTGCACCGGATCGGCCACCGTGGGCAGACTGTTTTTCACATAATAGATGGTGGCGGCCAGCGGATTGCCCAGGCTGTCATAGACGGTGGTGGAGGTGCTGGCGTTGAACGTCGCCGGATCGTCGCGGTTGAACACATAAGGATTGGTGGGCGTGTAGATCGGCCGGTTGGCGATGATCGGCGCATCGGCGGGCAGATTGGCCGAAATGCGGATGCTGGTGGTGGCCTGCGGCACGCCCGATGATTCCGGCAGCCGCGCCGAAATGGTGGAGCCCAGCCCGGTGGCCAGCACATCGCCTTCCGGCGTGGTGGGGAACAATTGCAGACGCCGCCCCTGTGCATCAACGATGAAGCGATCCGCCGTCACGCCAAAGCTGCCGTTGCGGGTGAAGCCGGTCTGCACGCCGCCGGGGCCGGATTTCACGATGAAGAAGCCCTGGCCGGAAATGGTGAGGTCAAGCGCGGAGGACGAGGTTTCGGTGGGGCCCTGGCCGAACTGTTGGGAAATGGATTTGACTGTGGTGCCCGAACCCGTGACCCGGTTGGGATTGGCCAGCGGCGACAATGCGATGATGTCGCCAAAGGAAACCCGGCTGCGCTTGAAGCCGGCGGTGCCCACGTTGGCAATATTGTTGGCAATCGTCGACATTTCGGTCTGGGCACCGGCAAGGCCCGTCATCGCGGTGTAGAAGGCCATGGCTCATTGCTCCTGGGTTGGGGCGGGGAAACGCGCGACCAACTGGTCAAGCCGGCTGGCGATGCCATCCAGCTTGCTGTTGGTTTCGGTGGTGCCGGCCAGCTGGCTGAACATCGCCATCTGCTGCACATATTCCAGATTATCCATGGGCTTGGTCGGATCCTGATTCTTCAGCTGCGCGGTGAGCAGCGACAGGAAATCCGCCTGATCCAGCGTGGCCTTGGGGCTGCGCACCGGCGGGGCCGGGGCAGTGGGAATCCCGGATGCCAGGCCGTCAACCCGGCTCATTTGCCGATCCTCAACGTATCGATGGCGAGGCTCCGGGCGGTGGACAGCACCTCCACATTGTTGGCATAGGCACGCGCGGTTTCGACCATTTCCACCATCTCCTGATTGGGATCGACCGCGGCCACCCACACATGTCCGCTGGCATCGGCGAGCGGATGGCCGGGATCGAGCTTCTTCTCCGGGCTGCCGGTGCGGGCCATGCTGGCCACATCCACGGTGGCGGCCTGGCCGGCATAATGGGTGGCAAACACCGGCCGCAGCGCGCGATAGGCGCCGGCCTCGCTGCCCGCCACGCTGCCGGCGTTGGCCAGGTTGGAGGCGATGGCGTTCATCCGCACCAGCTGCGCCGCCATGGCGCGGCCGCTGATATCGAAACTGGTCAGCCCCGGTTTCATCCCTCACCGCCTTTCAGCGCCGCCAGAATCGAGTTCGCCCGCGACCCCAGAAATTCGAGTGAGGCGCGATATTTCATGGCATTTTCGGCAAAGGCGGCCTGTTCGGTGGCCATTTCCACCGTGTTGCCATCCAGGCTGGGGATCAGCGGGGCGCGATAGCTGAGCCTTGCATCGGCAAGCTGGCCGGCAAAGCCACTCTGCGCCGTTCGCCGCAATGCTGCATCGGCATCCAGATCGCGCGCCTTGTATCCGGGCGTGGAGGCATTGGCGATGTTGCTGGCGATCACATCCAGCCTTTGGGCGCGCAGCCGCAGTGCAGTTGCCGACAGGCCAAGCGAGGCATCAAGCAGGGAGGGGTTGGGCGGTGTCATGCCCAGCGCAATGCAATGGCCGTGCCAAACGGGCCCGTGCTGGCCACAGTCCGCTGGTTTGGCCCGGGGCCGGCAAGGCCTTGCCGAACAGGCGGCAAGCCATCGCCGGCCCCGGGCCGATGGGGCAGGGCGCCAGCCGGTGGGGGGGGCGGCTGGCGCGCTTCTTGCTGGCTGGTCGCTTGGGTCGCGCCTTCATGGGGGGTGAAGGTGATCGGCCAGCCAGAAGGAGCAACGGCCGATGCAGACACGGATTAAATGGCAGCATTTCGCCCTCACCCTCGCCGGGCTGGCGGCGCTGTGGTGGTCAGCCCCTGGCCCGGCCCAGCCGGCCCTGCATGATGTGGCAGCGCTGCGCGGGCAGGTTGGCCGCTTTGCCGGGGCACCGGCACGGCTTGATCCGCAACTGGTGGTGCCGCGCTGCGCCGCGCCGGGGTTCAGCTGGGCGCGGGCCGATGTGGTGCGGGTGGACTGCGCCGATCCGGCCTGGAGCCTGTATGTGCCCATCGATCAACCCGCCGGTGCGGCCAGCCCCGCCGCCGCACCCGCCCGCCCGGCCATAAGGCGCGGGGACCGGGTGATGGTGCAGGCCAGCGGCCAGGGCTTTGCCGTCACGCTGGAAGCCGAAGCCGAACGTGATGCCGATGGCAGCCGCATCGCCCTGAAAACCAGTGGCGGCCGCCGGCTGGTGGGCCGCATCGAAGCGGGCGGCCAGGTCGTCATCGCCCGCTGATTAAAGCCGCATGGTGAATGGCCGTTAACGGCGTTGCCAGCGACATGCGGGCGGAAAGGACAAGATGATGACCGATGGAATCTCCGGTGGTGGCGGGCCGGTGCGCGGGCCCTTTGCCGGCCGCAACGCCGCAACCCCGGCCGCCGGAGCCAAGGAACCAACCCGGCCGGTGCAGCGCATCAATCCCACGCAGCGCAGCGGCGCCGGCGGGCTGGTCGCTGAAATGGCCAGCGCGCCGCCGGTGAACCCGGCCAAGGTGGAGGCGCTGCGCGCCCAGGTGGCCGGCGGGCGCTATCCGGTTGATCCGCTGGCGATCGCCGATGCCATGCTGCGGCTGGAGCGCGGCAAGCCGTGAGCGCCGATGCCATCGCCCAGACATTGGTGACGGCGATCGAAGGCGAATTGGCGGCGCTGGCGGCCGAAGATGCCGATGCCATCGCCCGCGCCACGGCCGAAAAGGTGGCGGCGCTGGCCGATCTGCAGGCAGCGGTGGCCGGGGGTGAAGAGCCGCCCCGCCCGCTGCTGGAACAGGCGCGCGACCTGAATGCCCAGGCGATCCTGCAAAGCCGGGCCAAGCTGCTGGCGGTGGAAAAGCGGCTGGCCGCCCTGCGCCCCGATCCGCTGCCGCCGCGGGCGCCGCTGGTTTATGGCCGCGACGGGCGCTGGGCATGAGGGGTGGGGGCATGACCATGCGCTTGGCACAGCCTTTGCTTTGGCTTGGAGCATGACCCAGTCCATCAGCCTTTCGCCGGCCAACACTGGCGGCGTGATCAGCGCGCTGCAGCAGGCGGCGCAGGCCACCGGCACGGATTTTTCCTATCTGCTGGCCAATGCCCGCGCCGAATCCGGCCTGAACCCCGCGGCGCGCGCCGGCACCTCGTCGGCCAGCGGCCTGTTCCAGTTCACCGATGCCACCTGGCTGGCCATGGTGCAGCGCCACGGCGCCAAACATGGGCTGGGCTGGGCCGCCGATGCCCTGCAGGCCGGGGCAAGCGGCAGCGTGAAGCAAACCATCCTGTCTTTGCGGCACAATGCCGATGCCGCCGCCCGAATGGCCGGCGAATTCACGCGCGACAACGCCACCCGGCTGGAAGGCGCGCTGGGCCGGGCGGCCGGAGCCAGCGACCTCTATCTCGCGGCCTTTTTCGGGGCTGGCGGCGCGATCAAGTTCCTGAAATCCATGGCCGCCACCCCCAGCATGGCCGCCGCTCAGCTTCTGCCCGCCGCCGCCGCCGCCAACCGCAGCACTTTCTATCACCGGGATGGCAGCGCGCGCTCACTGGCTGAAGTCCATGATCTGGTAGCGAACCGCATCGACCGCCACCTCGATGGTGACAGCGGCAATACGCTGCAGGATTCCTATGTGGCCGGCATTGCAGTGCCGCCCGCCGGCAGAACCCTGCCGCCCGCCGATCCGGCGTTGGCCGCGGCGCGGGCCCGCATGGCCTATCTTGTGCTGGCTTCCATGTCATGACCGCGCTCACCGCCTCGCTGCGCCGCATCGATGCCCGCACCACGCTGTTGCCGCTGGCGATCCTGGTGCTGGTGGCGTTGATGGTGGTGCCGCTGCCGGCGGTGCTGCTCGATCTGTTCTTCATCACCAACATCGCCGTTGCGCTGATCGTGCTGATGGTCGCCATCAACATCCGCCAACCGTTGGATTTCTCGGCCTTTCCCACCGTTTTGCTCTATGCCACGCTGCTGCGGCTGGCGCTCAACGTCGCCTCCACCCGCGTCGTGCTGGTGCACGGCCATGAAGGCACCGCGGCCGCCGGCCATGTGATCGAGGCCTTTGGCAATTTCCTGGTTGGCGGCGATTATGTCGTTGGCCTGTTTGTGTTTGCCGTGCTGATGATCATCAATCTGGTGGTCATCACCAAGGGCGCCGGCCGGGTTTCCGAAGTGGCAGCGCGCTTCACGCTGGATGCCCTCCCCGGCAAGCAGATGGCCATCGATGCCGATCTGAACGCTGGTCTCATCACCGCCGACGAAGCCCGCGCCCGCCGCGCCGAAGTCACCACCGAAGCCGATTTTCACGGCGCCATGGATGGTTCGTCCAAGTTCGTGAAGGGCGATGCGGTGGCCGGCGTGCTGATCCTGGCGATCAACATCATTGGCGGGCTGATCCTGGGCATCGTCTCCCACGATCTCACGCTCGCTGATGCGGCGCGCACCTATCTGCTGCTGGCGGTGGGCGATGGCTTGGTGGCCCAGGTGCCGGCGCTGCTGCTCTCCATCGCGGCTGCCATGGTTGTCACCCGGGTGGGCAAGGACAATGATCTGGCCGGGCAGGTGGGGGCGCAGCTGGGCGTCACCGCGCCGTGGCTGCCGGTGGGCATCATCCTGGGCCTGCTCGGCCTGTTGCCGGGCATGCCGCTGCTGATCGTGGCGCCGGCGGCGGGGGCGGCGCTGTGGCTGGCGCTGCGGCCAAAGCCGGCGACCGCCACCGCCAATGCGGCCGGCGATGACGAAGCCGCCACCACCGACGACAGCCGCATCGAATGGGCCGAAGTCGCCGAGAACGCCCCCGCCACGCTGGATATCGGCTTTGGCCTGGTGCCCCTGGTGGACGAAGCGCGCGGCGCACCGCTGCTGGCGCGCATCACCGCCATCCGCCGGCAATTGTCGAAACAACTGGGCTTCGTGCTGCCACAGATCCGCGTGCGCGATGATCTGGCGCTGCCGCCCTTCCGTTATCGCATCACCCTGGCCGGGGTGGTGGTGGGGGAGGATGATCTGTTCCCCGATGATGTGCTGGCCATCGAAGCCGGGCCGATTTCCACCCCAATCCCCGGCCGCGACGCCGCCGATCCCGCCTTTGGTCTGCCGGCCCGCTGGATTGATCCGGCCGAAACCTTACTTGCCGAAGCCGCAGGATACACGGTGGTCGATCCCGCCGCCGTGGCCGGCACCCATCTCAACCAGCTGCTCGCAGCCCACGCCCACCGCCTGCTCGGCCAGGATGAGGTGCAGGCCTTGCTCGACACGCTGGCCGATCAGGCCCCGGCGCTGGCCGCCGCGCTCGCCCCCAAGGCGCTGCCGGTCAGCATCGTCACCCAGGTGCTGGCCCGCCTGCTGGAGGAGGCCATCCCCATCCGCGACATGCGCAGCATCGCCGCCGCCCTGATTGCCGCCGCGCCCAAAAGCCAGGATCCGGCCGAGCTGGCCGAGCTGATCCGCTCGGCGCTGGGCGCGGGCATCGTGCAGGGGTTGGCCGGCGTGAAGGGGCCGCTGCTGGCCGTGGCGATCGACGCCGGGCTGGAAGGCCTGCTGGTGCAGGCTGTGCGCGCCAATCCGGCGGCGGCGCATCCCTTTGATCCGGCGCTCGTCACCCGCGTTGCCGAAGCCGCTGCCGCCGCCACCGCACCGCTGTTGGCGCAAGGCCAGGCCTTTGCTGTGGTGACAGTGCCGCAGGTGCGCCGCGCGCTGTGGCAGCTGCTGCGCCCCCGCCTGAGCCAGGTGCCGGTGCTCGGCTTCCCCGACATTCCCGATGACCGCGATGTCACCGTGGCCGCCGTGATCGGCGCCGCCCCGCCCCCCAGAGGAGACAGTTGATGGATGCCCGGCTAGGCCTTGATCTTGCCCCCTATGCGCCGGCCCGGCTGGCGCAGACCGATCCCGAACGGCTGATTTCCAGCCATCTGGCGCTGGTGCGCCGCATCGCCTGGCATGTGCATGCCCGGGTTTCATCCGCCATCGATGTGGAGGATCTGGTGCAGATCGGGATGGTCGCCCTGATCGAGGCGGCGCGCGGCTTTGAAGATCGCGGCCATGCCGCCTTTGCCACCTATGCCAGCGTGCGCGTGCGCGGCGCGATGATCGATCAGTTGCGCAAGGGTGCAACGCTGGTACGATCGGCGATGCGGCGCAAGCGCGAATGGGGCCAGGTGCGCAGCCGGCTGGAAGGCCAATTGGGGCGGGCTGCCACCGATAGTGAAATGGCGGCCGCGCTGGAAATTCCGCTGGCCGCCTATCGCGCCGGCATGGCGCAAACCCATGCTGTGCACACCGAAAGCCTGGACGATGCCTACAGCGATCACAGCGACTGGTTCGCCAGCGACGATCCCGATGCCCATGATGTGCTGGAAGGCGAGCGCCGCCGCACCGCCATTGCCGCTGCCATCGCCGAACTGCCCGAACGTGAAGCCCAGGTGCTGCAACTTTACTTCGTCGAGGAACTGAATCTGGAGGAAATCGGCCAGGTGCTGGGCGTGGGCGCCGCGCGCATCTGCCAGATCAAGAAGGCCGCACTCACCCGGATGCGCGGCAAGCTGGCCGGCTGGGATGACGATGGTGGCTGAAAGGTGAGTTGAAATGGGCCCATGCCGCTGGCAGGCTGAGCCCCATGATCGATCTCACGCCGCTGCGCTCCGTTCTCTATCTGCCGGCCAACCGCGCCAGCGCCATCGCCAAGGCCCGCACATTGGCGGCCGATGCGGTGATCCTTGATCTGGAAGATGCAGTGCAGCCCGATGCCAAGGCCCAAGCCCGCGCTGCCGCCGTTGCTGCCGCACTGGAAGGTGGCTGGGAGGGCAAGCATCTGTTCCTGCGCGTCAACGGCATCGGCACGCCCTGGCACGGCGATGATATGGCCGCCGCGCAAATCGATGGCTTTGCCGGCATCGTGGTGCCGAAGGTGGACAGCGCGGCCGAAGCCGCCAGCCTGGTGGCCCACGGCGGCGGCCGGCCGGTGCTGGCGATGATCGAAACGCCGGCCGCCGTCCTGAATGCCGCCGCCATCGCTGCCGTGCCTGGCGTTGCCGCGCTGATGGCCGGCATGGCCGATCTGGCCAAGGCGCTGGGCTGCGGCGATGATGCCGAACGCCGGCCCCTGCTGTTCAGCCTGTCTGCCATCGTGCTGGCGGCGCGGGCTGGCGGCATCGCCTGTTTCGATGGCGTGTGCACCGAGTATCGCAACGAAACCGCGTTCCGCGCCGAAGCCGCGCAGGGCCGAATGCTGGGCTTTGACGGCAAGACGCTGATCCACCCCAGCCAGGTGGCGCCGTGCAACGAGATTTTCTCGCCGTCGGCCGCAGCCATCGCCCACGCCCGCGCCCAGATCGCCGCCTATGACGATGCCCTGGCCGCCGGGCGCGGTGTCGCCACGCTGGATGGCCAGATGGTCGAAGTGCTGCACGTCGAACAGGCCCGCCGCCTGCTGGCCCGCGCCAACGCGTTGGGCTGAACTGGTGGGGCTGAATCGGCTCCGCACCGCATTCAGCCATTTTCCGCTTGGCAAAAGCCCCCCGATTGCCTAACGCACCGGCCCTGCTGTTGGGGCGTCGCCAAGCGGTAAGGCACCGGTTTTTGGTACCGGCATTCCCAGGTTCGAATCCTGGCGCCCCAGCCAA
>JAIXQY010000060.1 GCA_027485485.1 Sphingomonadales bacterium
CTGATCGATCACATGCGGCAAGACAAGAAGATGAGCGCCGGCCGGCTGGCGTTCATCCTGACGCGCGGAATCGGGCAGAGCTTCGTGTCGCGCGATGTGGAGCTGGACGTGGTGGCGGATTTTCTGGCGGAAGAGCTGGCCGGAGCGGCCTGATCCGCTATTTCTGCGCCCACAGATCGGCCGGGCGCAGGCCGGGTTTTGCCAGCACGGCATCGGCGGCCCTGTCGTCCAGCAACCAGCGGCGCCAGAAAGCAGTGGTCAGGCGGATCACCCCGGCTTCGACCTGGGCGGCCAGTGCGGTGCTGGCCGGGCGGTTGCCGGCAAACATCATGTGGGTGGCATCGCCAAACATCGCCAGATATTTGCGCCCGTCGGCCGGCAGGCTGCGCCACGGTGCCGTGCGGCTGGCCATCACATCAGCAGCCGGATCGCCATCCCGGGTGCCGGAAATCACCATATAAGGCCGGCCGATGCCATCCATGCTGGCCTGCTGCGCCAGCGTGCCAGACAGCGCCAGAAACGCCCGTGGCCGCCGATCCACAAAGCGCCGTTCGCCAGCCACCATCTGCCCGGCCAGCCCCTGCACCGCCCACGCCCCCATGCTGTGCCCTGCCACGCCGATGCGATCAGGATCGATGCGGGCAAAGTTGCAGCCGCCATCCCGGTTGCCGCGCGCCAGTTCATCCAGCACAAAGCCGATATCGCCGGCACGCGCAATCTGCTGGGCCGGGCCAGAGGCGGCCTGCGCGCGGGCCAGCCGTTCGGCCGAGGTGCCGCCGGGCGGATAGGCGGCACTGTCACTGCCGGGATGCTGCACCACGATCACCGCCAGCCCGGCCGCCATCCAGGCCCGCGCCCATTGGCCGCCGGCGCCAACATCGGCCCCCAGGCCCGGCGTCCAGATCACCGCTGGCACCCTGGCGCTGCCCGCCGGCAGCCACAGCCGCAGCGGGATGGCCCGCGCCCGCCCCGCATCGCGCCACACGGCATCGCAGGTGGCTGCCGCCACCGGAACGGGCAGCAACAACAGCAACAGCAGGGCCAAGCGGCGGGCGATCCGGATCACCCGCCTGATTTAGCAATGTTTCAGGCCAGCGTCATCTTGCGCTTGTCAAATTTCACCACGGCGGCCTGGCCGGCGCTGGTGGCGGTGGAAACCGCCTTGATCGTGTCCATGAACACCCAGTCGCAGCGGGTTTCCTGGGCGTTGAACGACAGGGTGAGATAGCCACGCCGGCTGGTGTCGCACCATTGCAGCCCCGGCGAGCTTTGCAGCAGCCCGGCGCGGATCAGGGCGGGATCGGCCTTGAAGGCCGATTCATAACCCGGCGAGGTGACCGACTGCACACCGAACTCGGCCGCCACCGGCTTGCCATCCAGGCTGTGGTTGAAGGCCCAGGCGTTGTGACTGTCCCCGGCGATCACGATCGGATTGGCGCCGGCATCGGCCATCGCCTTCAACAGCCGGCGGCGGGCGTGGGGATAGCCTGACCACATGTCCTGCGCACCGGGGATGCCGGCCTGGGCGGCGGCAATGCCGCCCTTGATATAGCCCTGGGTCCGCGCATCGGCATCGGCGCCGAGCCATTCCGCGGCATTCTTCGGGGTGAACAGATCGCCCATCACCACCTGCTGCGCGATCAGCTGCCAGCGCTGGCCAGACTTCACGCTGCGGGCGATTTCGCCGGCAAACCAGGCTTCCTGCTCGCTGCCCAGCAGGGTGCGGGCCGGGTTCTGCCATTCGCCGGTCTGGAAGGCCTTGATGCCTTCGGGCCCGGCGCGCAGCGCGGCGTTGAGGTTCAGCTGCTGATCGCGGCCGGTCATGCGGGTGTCCAGCGTCATCACCGACAGCAGATTGCCGAAATCCAGCCGCTGCCACGGCCGCTCCGGGCTCATCAGCCATTCGCGGTGGGCCTTGATCGCCGCATCACGGCGCAGGGTCCACACGCCTTCGGCCGGCTGGTGATTTTCGGCACCGGCCTTCCAGGTGTCATTGGCGAATTCATGATCATCCCAGATGGCAATCATCGGGAAGCGGGCATGGATGGCCTGCAGGGCCGGATCGGCGCGATAGCTGGCATAGCGCTGGCGATAATCATCGATGATGATGATCTCATCCGCTGGCAGCATTTCGCGGCCGGGCATCACGTTGGGCGGATACACGCCGACCATATATTCATAGATATAATCGCCCAGGTGGATCACCGCATCGATGTCATCGCGGGCGGCGGCATGGGCATAGGCGTTGAAATGCCCGAACGGCCGGTTGGAGCAGGAAAACACCGCCAGCTTGAGCTGATCAATCCTGCCGGCCGGCAGCGTCTTGGTGCGGCCGATGGTGGACATGCTGCCATCGGGCGCGGTGAAGCGATACCACAGCCATTTGCCATCGGGCAGGCCGGTGACTTCGGCCTGGGCGGTGCCCCAGGTCTCCGGCCCGGCCACCGCCTCGGCCCGGGCGATGATGCGGGCAAAGCCTTCGTCTTCGGCCACGTCGAGCTTGAGCGTGGTGGCGGCGCCGGTCACGCTGGCAAAGCGCGTCCACAATTTCACCGCGCCAGCGCCGGTGGGGGTGGAGGCGACGCCGTGGGTGAAACCGCTGGCCGGCCATATCCGTGCCAGCGCCGGGCGCACCGGCAGGATCAGGCCCGCGGCAGTGGCGGCAAGAAAGGCGCGACGATCGACGGCAGGACGCATGGCTGATTCCCCTTTAGACAGTGCGGCCAATACACCGGCGATTGTTACAGTATGAAGGGAGGCCGTCACCATGGCCAAAATGCGCCAGAAAGCCGATCTGCCCAGCAAAGATTGCGCTGCTTGTGGCCGCCCGTTCAGCTGGCGGAAAAAATGGGCGCGCGACTGGGAGAATGTGCGCTATTGTTCGGATGCCTGCCGCACCGGGGCCTATGGCCGCGCGCGCGCCAAGGGTGCAGATTGAGACCGGACTGAGGGGAAGAGCCATGGCCACGCAACTGAAGACGCCCAGTGTGAAGGATCAGGTTTCGGCCGAGGAATGGGCGCTGCGCGTCGATCTGGCCGCGGCCTATCGGCTGGTGGCGATGCATGGCTGGGATGATCTGATCTTCACCCATCTTTCGGTGCGCGTGCCGGGGCCGGAGCATCATTTCCTGATCAACCCCTATGAGCTGATGTTCGAGGAAATCACCGCGTCCAGCCTGGTGAAGATCGATGTGCACGGCAATCCGGTGATGGAAACGCCCTATCGCACCAACGCCGCCGGCTTCACCATCCATTCGGCCATCCACATGTCACGCGAGGATGCCCATGCGGTGATCCACCTGCACACGCCGCACGGCCAGGCGGTTTCGGCCCATGCCGAAGGCCTGATGCCGATCACCCAGACCGCCATGCTGATCCGCGATGAAATCACCTATCACCACTATGAAGGCGTCGCGACCGATCTGGACGAGCGCGAACGGCTGGTGGAGGATCTGGGGCCCACCAAGACGGCGATGATCCTGCGCAACCACGGCACGCTGACGGTGGGTGAAACCGTGGCCGAAGCCTTCATCAAGATGTATTTCCTCGAACGCGCCTGCGAGGCCCAGTGCCTGGCGCTGGCCGGCGGGCAGGAGCTGATCAACCACCCGCCACAGGGCACGCCGGAAAAGGCCGCCGATCAGGGCCGCATGGGCCTGAAGCTGGTGGGCAACATGCTGGCCTGGCCGGCCCTGCTCAGGAAGCTGGACCGCACCGATCCCAGCTTCCGGGACTGATTCAGCCCTCGAAGCGCTTCAGCGCATCGCCGGCATAGGCGATGATCGCCAGCCACAGCCAGCCGAACAGCATCGCAGTGCCACCCGCCGGGGCCAGCGCCGCCACCCAGCGCGGCGCGCCCATGGCCAGCAGGTTCAGGTCCATCGCGAAGATGAAGCTGCCGATGCTCACGGCCCAGGCGCCGGAATGCACGAACGGCGAATTGCGCCAGGCCAGCAGCGCGAACACCGCTGCCACATGCGGCAGCTGGAAGGTCACGCCGGTCATGATCCAGTCCTTCGCCTGCGGATCATCGATGCCGTGCGCGGCAAAGGTGCCGAACGCCAGTGCGATCACGGCATTCAGGCAGGCAAACACCGGCAACAGGCGCGGCGCGGAGCGTGGTGAGGGTGTAGGCGCAGTCATGCCCGCAGAGTGACGGCTTGAGTCAGGGTTGGAAAGCCCCTTTTGACGAAGGGTTCTGGATCAGGCGTTGGCCCGGGCCATACGCTGGCGCCGCAGCATGGCACCGCTGAGGCCGAAGCCGGCGATCAGCATGGCCCAGCTCGCCGGTTCCGGAACGGTGGAGATGTGCATGATGGCACCGCCGCCAAAACTGTCGGTCGAGCTGATGTAAAAGCCCCATTGGTCGCCGGGGTTCACCGCAATCTGGAACGCGCCGCCCTGCAGCTCGTTGCCCGGCACATTGTCGTCAGTCAGTTGAAAAAAATCACTGTTGACGAACCAGCCACCCGGATCCCAGCGGGCGATGCTGTCGGCGGTCACATGGCTCCAGCGCACGTTGATGACGCGCGCTGTGGTGGCCTGGGCGCCATAGCTGGTCAGGTTGGTGAAGCCGCTGTCGATATCGGGCGCATTGTTGGCACCGAACAGGGTGAAGATGCGCGGTTCCAGCGGATCGACCACCACAAACCCGTCGCCGCCATTGTCGTTGGTCAGGCTGAAGCCTGCCACGGCCGGGGTTGCGGCCAAAATATTAACGATTATGGCCACGGCAAGAATCGGCTTCATACGCACCTCCACACAACGATGAGGGGCGCAGACAATCAGGATTCGGGCCGCTTCGCAATCAGCTTTTGGTTAACATCCAACATCAATTGCAAAATCTCAGCATCTCGCGTGCCGTGATCATCCGCATGATCTGGTTGGTGCCTTCCAATATCTGGTGCACCCGCAAGTCGCGGAAGATGCGCTCCACCGGATAATCCATCAGATAGCCATAGCCGCCGTGCAGCTGCAGGGCGCGATCGGCCACCGCCATGCCGGTATCGGTGGCGAACCGCTTGGCCATGGCGGCAAATTGCGTCTTGTCGGGCGTGCCCGCGCTCACCTTCACCGCCGCCTGATACAGAAGCGCCCGCGCGGCGGCCAGTTCGGTGCCCATGTCGGCCAGGGTGAACTGCGTGGCCTGAAAATCGCTGATCGCACGCCCAAACTGCTGGCGCTGGCGGGTATAGGCCAGCGCCTCATCCAGCGCGCGCTGGCCACCGCCCAGCGAGCAGGCGCCGATGTTCAGCCGCCCGCCATCAAGCCCGGACATGGCGATGCTGAACCCCTGGCCTTCAATGCCAACCAGATTCTCCACCGGCACCCGCACATCATCGAAATTCACCTGCGCGGTGGGTTGCGAGCGCCAGCCCAGCTTGCGTTCCGGCGCGCCGAAGCTCACCCCCTTCATGTCTTTCTCGATCACCAGACAGCTGATGCCCTTGGGCCCATCCACCCCAGTGCGCACCATGGTCACATAGAGATCATTCACCCCGGCGCCCGAAATGAACGCCTTGGAGCCGCGCACCACATAATGATCGCCATCCCTGACCGCGCGGGTTTTCAGCGCCGCCGCGTCCGATCCCGAGCCCGGCTCGGTGAGGCAATAGCTGGCGATCTGGTCCATAGTGACCAGGCCCGGCAGATATTTGGCCTTCAGGCCCTCGCTGCCGAAACAATCGATCATCCACGCCGCCATGTTGTGGATGGAAATGAACGCCGATGTGGACGGGCAGCCATAGGCCATCGCCTCCATGATCAGCGCGGCTTCCAGCCGGCCCAGCCCGATGCCGCCGCCGGCCTCGCTCACATAAATCGCGCCAAAGCCCAGCGCGGCGGCGGCCTGCACCACATCCTTGGGATAATGATGATCGGCATCCCACTGCGCCGCGTGCGGGGTGATCGCCTCCGCGGTGAAGCGGCGGGCAACCTCCTGGATGGCGGTCTGGTCGTCGGTCAGGTCAAACTGGCTCATGGCCTTGTCATAGGGGGCTGGAAACGCCGGTGCAATTCGTGGCATTGGCTGCAGATGAATCTTGCTCCCGCCACCCTTGTCGATCAGCTGATCGAAATCCACAGCCAGTCGGTCGCCGATCTGCGCGCCGCCCTGAAACATTTCATCGATGATAGCATTGCGCCCGATGGCAGCCAGCGCGTGCGCGGCGATTGGGCCTATCCGGAACTGCGCATCGAATTTTCCGGCGAGCGCCGCGCGCTGCGGCCGGTCCGCGCCTTTGCCCGTTTGAACCGCCCCGGCACCTATGCCACCACCGTCACCCGCCCGGCGATGTTCCGCGCCTATCTTGAGGAACAACTGGGCCTGTTGATGGCGGATTATGATGTGCTGGTTTCGGTCGGCCGGTCGGAGGTGGAGATTCCCTATCCTTATGTGCTGGATGGCGCCGCCGATCTCAATCTGGAAGGCGTGGCCGCTGCCGAACTGGCCCGGCATTTCCCGACGACCGAATTGAGCCAGATTGGCGATGAACTGGCCGACGGGCTGTGGGATGACACGCGTGCCGATGAACGCCCGCTGGCCCTGTTCGATGGCCCGCGCACCGATTTTTCGCTGGCCCGCCTGAAGCATTACACCGGCACCGCGCCGGAGGATTTCCAGCACTATATCCTGCTCACCAATTATCACCGCTATGTCGATGAATTCGTGCGCTGGGCCTGCCGGCAATTGGGCAATGGCTATGATCGCCTGGCCTGCCCCGGCGGGCTGGACATCACCGCGGCCGATCCCGATGCCGATCGTGCCGCTGCCGATTTTGCCTGGCGCAAGAACCAGATGCCGGCCTGGCACCTCACCGGCCCCAATGGCACCGGCATCACGCTGGTGAACATCGGGGTCGGCCCGGCCAACGCCAAGACGATCTGTGATCACCTTGCTGTGCTGCGGCCGGAAGCCTGGCTGATGATCGGCCACTGCGGCGGCCTGCGCCCCAGCCAGGCCATTGGCGATTATGTGCTGGCCCACGCCTATCTGCGCGATGATCATGTGATGGACGATGTGCTGCCGCCGGAAATTCCGATCCCAGCGCTTTCCGAAGTGCAGAAGGCCTTGCAACTGGCCACCGAAAAAGTGACCGGCATGACCGGCGACGCGCTGAAGCCGCGCCTGCGCACCGGCACGGTGGTGACCACCGACGACCGCAACTGGGAACTGCGCTATTCCCGCTCAAGCCTGCGCTTCAACCAGAGCCGCGCGGTGGCCGTGGACATGGAATCCGCCACCATCGCCGCGCAAGGCTATCGCTTCCGCGTGCCCTATGGCACCTTCCTCTGCGTCTCCGACAAGCCGCTGCACGGCGAAATCAAGCTGCCCGGCCAGGCCAACCGCTTCTACGAAGGCGCGATTTCGGAGCATCTGCAGGTGGGCATCGAGGCGATGATGATCCTGCGCGATGAAGGCCCGGCGCTGCACAGCCGCAAGCTGCGCGCGTTTGACGAGCCGCCGTTCCGCTGATGTGCAAACCGACCAACGGCACCAATTAACCGCTCCAGCCAACGCACATCAGGGCTTGCCATCCTTCGATCTTCCACTAATGTATCCAATGGATATATGGGAGAGACCAGATGCTTGAACTCATTCGCAATCAAATGAACCGCAGCGTGCCCTTTGCCAGCCACACCGGCGTCGAGATATTGTCGATCGGCTCTGGCGAGGCTCAGGCCGCGCTCGACGAACGGCCGACCACCGTCAACCATATCGGCAGCCAGCATGCAGGTGCCTTGTTCACCTTGGGCGAAACCGCCTCTGGCGCTGCGATGGCTGGTCTTTTCACCACCCGGTTGGGCGAGCTCCGACCCGTCACATCAGATGCCAATATTCGCTATGCTCGCATCGCCCGCGGCCGCATTGTGGCGAGCGCCCGCTGTGACACCCCAGCGCCCGTACTGCTTGACCGACTGGATGCTGATGGCAAGGTGAGCTTTGCCGTGGACGTCACCATGGCTGACGAAGGTGGCCGCGATGTCGCTGCCATGCAGGTGACTTGGCATGTCTCAAAATCCATCGGCAAGGCGTGAACATTATCATCACGGCGACCTGAAAGCGGCGGCGCTGGCACTGGCCGAACAACTGGTTGAAGCAGACCCTGAATTCAGTGTCCGCAAATTGGCCAGCGACCTCGGCGTGGCGCACCGTGCGCTTTACAATCACTTCGGCGATCGGGCTGGGTTGCAGGCGCAGCTGGCGGCGGTGGGTTTTCACAAACTTGCCGCTGCCACAGCCAGCGCAGCTCAGCCGGCAGGTTTCATCGCCGCCTATGCCCGCTTCGCACTGGCCCAGCCCCGGCTGTACCAGCTGATGATGGCCCAGCCCAATCCAAGCTTTGATGGAGACCCCGTTCTGCGGGTCGCTGTTGATCGAATGATTGGGGTGGCAGTGGCCATGCTGGCCCCAAACGCTCCCGATGCCGATGCCAGCCGCCGCCAAGTGATGAAATACTGGATGCTCGTCCATGGCGGCCTTGCGCTGCACAACAGCGGCGTGCTTCGCGCCCGCGATGATGCTGGCTTTATTGCAGAATTGGTCGCGATTGCCGGGCTTGACGCATTGGCCGTCAGCCCGGCAGCCTGAGCTCCGCCAGAAGCGCCGCCCGCGCCGCCTTTATGTCGCGCCACAGGTCCGGGTTCGCCATATCGGCCGGGCCAATCGCGTCGGGCCACCAATGCTCGACCAGCCGTTCCAGCCGGTCAGCCTTTGCCTTATCGAGCAGGAACCGCCCATCGACGTTGGCAGGATCAGCCACCACGCGCAGCCGCAGGCACGCCGGGCCGCCGCCATTCTGCATGGATTCGCGGACATCGACGAAATGCGCGGCGCGGATCGGGCCGTTGCCCGCCACCAGGGCCGCCAGATAGGCCTTCACATTCGGCGTTTCCTCGGCCTCCTTGGGCAACACCAGCGCCATGCTGCCATCGGGCAGGGTGAGCAGCTGGCTGTTGAACAGATAGGACTTGATTGAGTCCTCAAGGCTCACCGCGCCGGCCGGTACCTCGACATAGACCGCATCGGGCATCAACCGGGCCATATTGGCCTTCAGGCCGGCGGCATCGGCAAAGGCGTGCTCGTGCGCGAACAGCACATGGCCGTTGGCCACCGCAACCACATCATTGTGGAACGCACCGGCATCGATGGCGGTCTGGCTCTGCGCCACGAACAGCGCGTGCCCAACGCCGTGGCGGCGGGCGATGGCTTCGGACGCGCGGCGGTTCTGGCGAGCGGGAAACTTGCCGCCTTCCTCGCCATAGACGAAAATCTCCAGTCCCGGCGCGTCGTGCGCGCTGCACAGCCGCATGAAATTGGCCGCGCCTTCATCGCCGAAGGCGGCGGGCAGGGCCTGGTGCACGGCAAAGGCCGGATCGGCAAAGGCCAACGCCAGCTGCGCGTGAGTCTGGCCATGCTCGATGCTGCGATGGGCCATGCGCGACAGGTTGGCGGCGCTGATATGGCAGCGACCGTCCGCCGTGTCGGGCGCGGGCGACACGGTGGCGGCATTGGCTGTCCACATCGAGCTGGCCGAGGCGGCGGTGGCAAACAGGCGCGGATCGTCGGCGGCGGCGCGGGCGATCACCTGCTCGTCGCTACCATCAAAGCCCATCGCGCGCAGGAAGCCCACATCCGGCCGGTCCAGCGGCAGCAGGAAGCCCTGGGTCAGCCCCAGGCCCATGACAAAACGCATCTTGGCGATGCCCTGCAAAGCCGCAGCGCGCGGCCGGCTGGTGGCCCCGCCATGCTTCGCGCTGGCCAGATTGCCGAGGCTCAGCGCCGCATAATTGTGGCTCGGCCCGATCAGGCCGTCGAAATTGATTTCCACAATGCTCCCCTCCCGCGCGCGGGAGGGGTTGGGGGTGGGTTGTGCCGTCATGGTCCGTCCTTAGAAGTTCCCACCCCCAGCCCCTCCCGCAGGCGGGAGGGGAGCGAGCCCCGTCGTGATGCCCCCGCCCAGCGCATCGGCCGCCAACGTCGCCACCGGAAAGGCGCAATAATCAGCAGCATAATAGGCCGATGGCCGGTGGTTGCCGCTCGCCCCGATGCCGCCGAACGGCGCGGCGGACGAAGCGCCGTTGGTGGGCCGGTTCCAGTTGACAATGCCGGCGCGGCTTTGCGCCCAGAAATCATCAAACAGCGCCGCATCGCCGCCGATCAGGCCGGCGGCAAGGCCAAAGCGCGTGGCGTTGGCCGCCGCAATGGCGGCATCCCAATCGGGCACCCGGATGATCTGCAACACCGGGCCGAACAGTTCGTCATCGGACGGCGCATGGCCGGTCATGTCGATCACGGCGGGCGACAGGAACGGCCGGTCCAGCCGGGCGCGGACGAGCGGGCGCAACACCCGGCCACCAGCGGCCTGCAAACCCGCCCAACCCCGTTCCAGCCCATCGGCGGCGGCGTTGGAAATCACCGGGCCCATGAACGGCTGCGGATCATCGAACGGACCGCCCACGATCAGCCGATCAGCCAGCGCCAGCACCGCCTCGACCAACCGGTCGTCACCATCCTTCAGGATCAACCGGCGCGCATTGGTGCAGCGCTGCCCGGCCGACAGAAAGGCCGATTGCACCACCGTGGCCGCCGCCGCGTCGATATCGCCAACCTCCCAGGCCAGCAGCGGATTGTTGCCGCCCATTTCCAGCGCCAGGATGCGGTGCGGCGTGTCGGCAAATTGGCGGGCCAGGGCCGCGCCAACATGCGCCGATCCGGTGAACAGCAGGCCATCAACATCCGCGCCAGCCAGGTCGCGACCAACATCGCCGCCGCCCTGCACCAGATTGAGCACGCCCTCCGGTAGCCCGGCCTTCGCCCACAGCCCAGCCATGAACGCGCCCACCGCCGGCGTCTGTTCGGATGGTTTGAACACGATCAAATTGCCGGCCAGCAGCGCCGGCACGATATGGCCGTTCGGCAGATGCGCCGGGAAGTTATAGGGCCCCAGCACCGCCAGCACGCCATGCGGCTTGTGGCGCAACTGCTGGCGCACGCCGCCGGCCTCCGCCGCTTTCTCACCGGCGCGTTCGGCCTGCGCGGTGATCGAAATCTCCACCTTGGCCGCCACGCTGGCGACTTCGGTGCGGGTCTCCCACAGCGGCTTGCCGGTTTCACTTGCAATCAGGCGGGCAAATTCATCGGCCGCCGCCTCAACCTCAGCCTTGAAGGCGCGCGCGATGGCGATGCGGCTGGCCAGCGGCGTGGCGGCCCAGCCGGGCGCAGCGGCGCGGGCGCGGGCCACGGCGGCGGCCACCCCACCCACCGGGCCAGTCCAGATGGCCTCGCCGGTGCACGGGTTGGTGGAGACGAGTTCAGCAATCGACATGGCGAATCCTCGTGCCGGGGGTGAGGCCCAGCGCAGTGGCAACAGGGGCCGGGAGCGTGCGTCCGGCGTCGGCCAGTGGCGACAAGAAAGCCTGAAAATCATGGAGGTGGCCGCTCGCCACCAGGTGCGCCGGCCCGTCCACCACATCGGCCAGCGCGGCAATCTCGCTCTCGCGGGCGCCGCGGATGGTCTTCAGATCATCGGTCCGGGCATTCACCGTCGGGCCGCCGTCGAAGATGTCGACATAATTGTCGAACGCAAACCCCTCGGCCAGCAGCATCGCCAGCGCCGCGCGGCCGGATGTGTGGGGCTGGCCGATGGCCGCACGCGCCGCATCGGGCAGGATATTGGTGTAGATCGGGTGACGCGGCATCAGATCGGCGATGAACTGGTTGCCCTTGATGGCGTTGAACGCATCGGCTTCGGGGAAGCTGATGCCGAAGAATTTGCGGCCCAGTGCGTCCCAGAACGGCGAATGTCCATCAGCATCCATCACGCCACGCAGTTCGGCAATCAGCCGATCGCCAAAGCGCGCGCGGTGCTGGGCAATGAACAGATAGCGCGCCCGCGCCAGCAGGCGCCCCAGCCCGCCGGTGCGCAGATCGGGATGCAGGAACAGCCCGCCCACTTCCGATGCGCCATCAAAATCGCTGGTCAGCGACAGGAACTCGATGCGCAACGTGCGCGCCAGTTCCTTGCTGGTCTGGGTGAGCGTGGAAATCTTGTAGCTGTAGAACGGCCATTCGGCACCGATGCGGCTGAACACCATGCCGGTGCCGCCGATGCGGCCGGTGGCGACTTCCTCCAGCAACAGCAGATAAAGTTCATTGTGCGGCGCGGCTTCGGTGCGGGCAAAGCTGGCATCCGACCAGGCGATGCGGCGGGCGAGCGCCGCTTCATCGGCGGGCAGATTGGTGAAGCCACCGCCGGTCAGCCTGGCCAGTTCCAGCACGGCCGGCAGATCGCCGCTGCGCGCCGGGCGCACCCGCCATTCACCCGCTGCAATCATCGTTGCCACCCCTGTTGCGCCACGCGCATCAGCACGAGCGCTGCCAATCTGGCGCGTTCTTCCAGCGAATCGGCGCAGAGAAATTCATCGGCGCTGTGGATCGCCCCGCCGCGCGGGCCGAGCGTGTCCACCACCGAAAGCCCGGTGGCGGCGATGTTGTTGCCATCACACACGCCGCCGGTGTCGCGCCAGCCGATGGCGAGGCCGAGCGCCGCGCCGCAGCCTTTCACCAGATCGAACAGGCGCTGCTGGTGCGCGTCCATCGGCTTGGGCGGCCGGGCAAAGCGGCCGTGCACATGGATATGGACATCATGGGCCAGCGCCACCTCGGCCACCACCGCGTTGATGCCGGCTTCGGCCCGTGCCTGCGCCATTGCGCTGCGCGGTCGCATGTTCCAGCGCAGCACGGCGGTATCGGGCACGATGTTGTTGGGCCCGCCGCCCTCGATCTTGGCCGGGTTCACGCTCAGATCGTCGCCGGCCAGCGCCGCCAGCCGCAGGGCCAGATCGGCCGCGGCCAGCACGGCGTTGCGACCATCGGCCGGATTGCGGCCGGCATGCGCGGCGCGGCCATGCACGGCGGCCGAGAAATTGCCCGATCCGGCCCGGCCACCGGCCAGCGTGCCATCGGGCAGCGCCGGTTCAAACGTCAGGCCCAGGTGGCAGCGCCGGGCAGCGGCATCGAGCAGCGGCGCCGATCCGGGCGAGGAAACCTCCTCATCCGCGTTCAGCACCACCTCCCAGCCGATGGCGGCAGCGAACGGGCTGGCCTCCAGCGCGGTCAGCGCCGCCAGCATCACCGCGATGCCGCCCTTCATGTCGGCCACGCCGGGGCCGTTCAGCGTGTCCGCATCCAGCCAGCGGCAAGCCTGGAACGGGTGATCCGCCCCGAACACCGTGTCCATATGGCCGGTGAGCAGCACCCGCAGCGGAGCATCAGCCCGCTTGATGATATGCAGATTGTCGCCATGGGCCTGGGGCATCTCGCGGCCATC
>JAIXQY010000097.1 GCA_027485485.1 Sphingomonadales bacterium
ACTGGCATCATGGTGGCGGCTGGCTGCTATTATTCCGGCACCGCAGCGGCGAACATCCGGTTCAACCTGATCTGCATCGGCGGGTGCCATTTCGACAATCTGGCGGTGTGGGACTATGGCGGCACCACCACATCATCGGCGGTGATGAACCCGGTGGACTGCATAATCGCCCACAGCCGGATCGATTATGACACGGCCAGCGCCCATCTGATCAACATCGGCCGGGCCACCGGTTCCACCAGCGGCCTGCGCGCCGCCAACTGGAACGGCCGCGCGGTGATCAACGTGCTGGCCAGCAAAACCAGCGGCAGCGGCCCCCTGATCGGGGTGAGCGCAGACGCCGTGTTCAACAGCGGCCGGCGGGTGATCCTGGATGGCATTGCCGGCGATGCCGTGGGCAACGAATCCGATGCCCGGCTGAATTTCAACTATGGCGATCAAGGCTATATCCAGTTGAGCAAGCGCGGCACCGTGAAGCGGTCGGCGCTGCCCAGCTATAACAGCAAGGACGATACGTTCACCGGCGGCGTGGGTGAATTCCCCTCGGCCGTGGCGGCGCCCTGGGCAACCGGCGTGCCGGTGATCCGTGGCACCTTCTGCCACGATGGCAATGCCACGGTGGCGGCGCGGGTTTATTATCAGGCGGTGGCGGATTTCACCACCGGCGCGGTGCAGGCCACCGATCTGGCCGATACCGCGCGCTGGGTGAACGTGGGCACCAACGTGGGCGTGCTGTATGGCGCGCAGCCGCAGCGCACCGGCAACTGGCGCACCCAGTTCAACGTTCGGATGTGGCAGAACGTGGTGGCCACCACTGCCAACGGCGACACCGGGTTCGGCACCGGCAGCTGGGCCGGGGAGGTGCCGTTCCGTGGCGGCCTGTTC
Source organism: Sphingomonadales bacterium (assembly GCA_027485485.1). Classification (GTDB taxonomy): domain Bacteria; phylum Pseudomonadota; class Alphaproteobacteria; order Sphingomonadales; family Sphingomonadaceae; genus Sandarakinorhabdus. The sequence continues at coordinate 886 of JAIXQY010000097.1, forward strand.
CAGCCCGGCACCGCCAACTGGCGCAACACATGGTGGACGACCCGGCGCACCGCCGGCACGCGCGGCGATTATCGCCCGGCCGTGGGCAGCCCGCTGCGCGGCGTGGTGCCGGCCGGCGATGCCACCACCCCGTTCGATCTGATCGGCGTGACGCGGCCCAGCGCGGCCGTTTCGTGCGCCGGCCCGCTGGAACCGGCTTGAGGAGGCGGCATGATTCTCACGCATTTTATCGCCTTCATGGCGCAGCAGTCGGGGGGGCGGACGGTGCCGGAGTTGCGTTTGCGGCGGGGCGGGACGGCCTATGGCGCGTTTGTGCTGAAATCGCCGGCCAGCGTGCTGGATTGGGGCGTGGATTGGGAACTGGCGGAGGGGGAGACCATCACCGGTTCGGAATGGTCGGTGAGCCCGGTGGAGGCCGGCGGCATGGCCGTGGTGGCCGGCAGCCCGGCGATTGCCGGCGCGGTGACCAGCTGCCTGATGCAGGGCGGCGTGTTCCGCCATGTTTACACCCTGGCCAACACGATCACCACCAGCGCGGGGCGCACGCACATCGAAAGCATCACCTTCCGGGTGGGAATGGTTGAGGTGACGGGATGATTACGCGCGCGGCCTTCACTGCCACCGCCCAGCCGGCCAGCGAGCCGGTCACGCTGGCCGAACTGCGGGCGCAGGTGCGGGTGGATGATGGGGCGGATGATGCCCTGCTGCTCGGCTATCTGATTGCCGCGCGGCAGCATGTGGAGGCGTATCTGGGCCGGCCGATCCTGGCCACGCCGATGCGCGCCGAGATCGAGGCGTGGCCGGAGAGCGGCGCGCTGTTGCTGAACGCGCCGGTGCTGGCCGTGACGGCGGTGACGATCACCGCGCCGGGGGCGGATGATGCGCCCTGGACAGAGTATCTGGTGCGGCCGGGCCCCGGCGGCATGAAATATCTGCGCCCCGCGGCCGGCGCCAGCTGGCCGGCGTTGCCCGATGATGCCGTGGTGGTGATCACCATCACCGCCGGCTGGACGGTGGATCTGCTGCCCGAGGATGTGCGCACCGTGATCCTGCAGATGGCCGCCCACTGGTTCGCGGTGCGCGAGGTGGTGAACATCGGCAACGTCACCAGCGAGATTCCGGAAACGGGCAAGCAGCTGCTGCGCGGCAAGCGCTGGAAGCTGATTGGATAGGGAGATGGCCATGGCATCGCGACCCACGCGCGGAGCGCCGCGCGACGATATCAGCGTGGCCACCGAACTGGCGCTGCTGCGCGAAATCCTGACGCGGGTGGAGGCCAAGGTGAACGCCATCGAGGTGAAAACCGAAAGCCACGGCAACCAGATTGACCGGTGGAAGACGGTGGGCACGGTGATGACGCCCGTGCTGCTGGGCCTGGGCGTGCTGGCCAACAAATTGTTTGATCAGCTGCTGGTGTGGCTGGGCAGCCGGGTGGCGCCGTGACGCTGGCCGCCGGCCGCATGCGCGAGCGGGTGGAAATTCAGGCGCCTGACCATCTGGCCGATGGTGCGGCTGGCCGGCGCACGCGCTGGCGGCGGGTGGGCAGTGTGGCGGCGGAGGTGATTCCGCTGACCGGCAGCAGCGGCGTGGATGATGTGGTGGTGCGGGACAGCCAGGCGTGGCGCGTCACCATCCGCCACCGCAGCGACATCACCACCGGGCACCGCCTGATGTATCGCGGCACCGCGCTGCGCATCAACGCGGCGGTGGATCCAGACATGCGGCGCGAGCGGCTGGTGATGTCCTGCGAAAGCGGCGGGCCCACCTGATGCCGGCAACGCGGCGGCGCCCGGTGCGCAGCACGGCCACCCGCACGTTTCGCAACAAGCACCACGCCGCATCGGCGGCCCGGAAATATGCCCGGGTGGCGGGCAAGATCAGGTTCAAGGCGCTGATCCGCCAGTTGCCGCAGGACGCGCGGGACGAAATCACCAAGGCGATGCGGGCGGCGGCACCGCAGGCGCTGGCGATCGCACAGGCGCGCGCGCCGAAGAAATCCGGCCGAGGGGCCAATCTGCTGACCACCAAGGTGAGCGGCGGCAAGTTCCCCCGGCTGCGCATCGGCCTGTTGACCAAGCGGGCGCAGCAGGAAGGGTTTTTCCTGCGGATCCTCGAAACCGGGCGCAAGGCCGGTCTGGCCAAGGCCACCAGGCGCAAGCCGCGCGGCGGGGTGACGCGATATTTCATCCGGGTGAAGGCCATCGCCCGCGGGCGGTATGATTTCATCTGGGACAGCGCCGAACGGCTGCTGGTGGATGCGGTGTTCGATCCGATCAACCGGGCGGTGGACGCGGTGTTGCGGCGGGTGGCGGGAGGCGGCGGCAATGGCGACTGATCCCACCCCGGCGCTGCGGCTGGCCGTGCTGGCGCTGCTGCGCGCCGATGGCGGCGTGGTGTTTGACGGGCTGGCGGTGCCGATCTGGGATGGCATCGCGCCCGATATCGCCAGCGAGGATGACGCCGACGAAGCGCCCGCCGTGGTGATCGTGGAAGAGATTGAGCTGGGCGAAGGCCAGGCCAAGGATGGCGGCCCGCGCGATGCCGATGTGGACATTGCCATCGTGGTGGATGGCCGCAGCCGGCACGATGCCGAACAGCTGGCCGCGCAAGTTTATGCCCGGCTGGAAGGCGTGAAGCCGGCCGTGACCGGGCACAGCACCACCGCACTGCGATGCACGTACAGCCGCACCGAATCCGGCGGCGAACAGGCCAATACCAGCCACCTTTGCCGCCAGACCTGGCGGCTGCGGATTCTGTAACGAGGAGAGAGACAATGGCCTTTCTGGATGGCGACAATTACACGTTCTGGATCGAATCCGCGACCGCTGGCACCTTCAACAAGGTCAAAGGCCAGCGCGAACTGGCGTTGAGTTCGCAGATGGCGACGTACAGCCGATCGACCAAGGACAGCGCAACCGATCTGAGTGGGCCGGCCGCCCTGTCGTACACGCTGACCCATGCGTTCATGCCCGATCTGCCCGATGCCACCGGCGCCACCCGGCTGAAGACGCTGCACGGGCTGCGCTCTGCGATCCGGGTGCAGATCCGGGGCCCGGCCGATTATGTGATGTGGGATTGCGTGATGCTCTGCACCAATCTGAACACCGATTATCCGTTCCGCGACGGCGTGGGTGTGCAGGCAACGCTGGTGCCGACGCTGGCGCCAACCGTGAACGAGCTTTCGGTCAGCTGATCGGCCACCTGATCTGGGAGACGTTTGATGCACAAGGACTGGCTGGCGGCGTTGACGCCGCCCACCACGGCGCAGGCCGCCAGCATTCTGGACGCCACCGGTTGCACGGTGGCCGAGCTGCTGACGCCTGATGTTCCGCCGTGGGACGTGCTGGCGCGGCTGGCGCTGGTGATGCTGGGCAGCCCGCCGCTGAACGGTGATGAAAGCCTGCCCGGCCTGGCCAGTGACATGGCCAGCGGGCCGGTGTCGGCGGCGGTGTGGGCGGCGCAGATGCGCGCGGTGATCGAACTGGGCGCGGCCCAGCCGGCGCCAGCCCTGCCGGGCGAGGACGCGGGCGATGAGTGAAGACAGCAGCGGCGCGCTGGCCGACGCCCAGGCCATCCGCCTGAACATCAGCGGCGAACTGGAATTCGACATGGAGGGCGTGGCCTATGTGCTGCGCCCGTCGATGGATGCGATCGAGGCCATCGAGCGGCAGACCGGAAAATCCCTGCTGGAACTGGCCAATGATGCCCGCGGGCTGCGCCTGAAGCTGCCCGATGTGGCGGTGATCGTGGCCGAAACCATCCGCGCCTGGGGCCGGGAGGCCACTGCCACCAGCAGCGATGTGCAGCGCGATGCCGCCAAATACACGCCGGCCGGGGTGAAGCCGTTCATCTTTGCCGCCGGGGTGGCACAGGTGAACGCGCGGCTGGCGGCGTTGCTGATGGGGGCCGTGTCGGGTGGCTATGACCCTTTCGGCCACGGCAAGGGGGAATGGGCGGATCAGCTGGCCGCGATGGCCCGAAAGAAGCCGATCCCCGCCGGCGGCTGATGGGCATTGCCTGCAGCCTGTGGGGCTGGACCCCGCAGGATTTCCGCCGCTGCACCCCGCACGAATGGTGGGCGTGTTTTGAGGCGTTTGACGAAAGCCGGCGCCCGCCGGAACAGCCAACAGGAGGCGCGCGATGAACAGCCAGCGTGTGCGCAACCTGATGCTGGAATTCGACGCGAATATCGAGGGGATGCGCCGCGAAATGCTGCGCGCCGCCGATGTGGTGGACCAGCAGACCAAGCGGATCGAAGACGGGGCCAACCGGGCCGGCGGCGCGCTGGACAATATCAACGGTGCGGCCGGCGGTGCCAGCGATTCCCTGAAGTTCCTGGAAGGCGCGGCCAAGGGGTTTCTGGCGGCATTTTCGGTGGATCGGCTGTTGGCCGGGGTGAGCTCGCTGGTGCAGGTGAACGCCCAGTTCCAGACGCTGGAAGCCCGGATGCGCGTGGCCACCGGCAGCACGGCCAAGGCCACGGCCGAGCTTGACCGGTTGCAGCAGTTTGCCGCCGAAACGCCGTTCACCCTGGACGAGGTGGTGGATGGCTGGCTGAAGCTGAAGAATCTGGGCCTTGATCCGAACATCGATGCGCTGCGCGATTATGGCAATATCGCATCGGCCAGCGGCAAGGGCGTGATGGATTTCATCGAGGCGGTTGCCGATGCCAGCGTGAACGAATTCGAGCGCCTGAAGGAATTTGGCATCAAGGCCCGCCAGGAAGGCGACAATGTGATCTTCACCTTCCGGGGCATTGAAACCACGGTGAAGAAGGACAGCACGGCGATCATCGGTTATTTGCGCGGCATCGCCGATGAAGTGGGCGATGGCATGGGCGCCCAGATGGAGACCATCGCCGGCAAGGTGGCCAATCTGGAAGACGCCTTTGCCAATTTGCAGCGCACCATCGGGCAGCTGGGCTTCAATGATTTCTTTATCGGGCAGCTGGAAAAGGCCACCCGATCGCTGGATTATATCGGCCGGCAGATGGTGGGCCTGAACCGCATCCGCCAGACCGAAGGCCTGGGCGCGATGATGACGGCCACGGCCGACGAGGCGGTGGCGGCGGGCACGCCGGAGGGGATGCAGAACCGGCTGGAGCGGCAGGCCAACGCGGCCCGGGCGGCGCGCATCGCGGCCGAGCAGGCGCGGGAGCGGGGCAGCCTGGGCGCTGGCAACATCATGACGCTGAACGCGCGCCGCGCGGCCGAGGCCGAGGCGATGAAGCGGCTGCAGACGTTTGAGGCGGCGAACTGGGCCGCGCTGGATCCGATGGCCAAGATGTTTCCGCTGGGCGGCGGCCGTGCTGCGCCGGCCCCGGCGGGCAGCGGCGGTGGTGGCGGTGATGGCGGTTCGGGCAGCCGGGCC
>JAIXQY010000087.1 GCA_027485485.1 Sphingomonadales bacterium
ATCGACAACACCTGGGCCACATCCTTGCGTCTGCAACCGCTCAGCCTGGGCGTGGATATCAGCATCCAGGCGCTGACCAAATATGTCGGCGGGCACAGCGATGTGATGATGGGCAGCGCCACGGCCAATGCGGCGCTGTGGCCGCGGTTGAAGGCCGCCACCTATCGGCTGGGCCATTTCGTCTCTGCCGATGATTGCACCCTGGCCCTGCGCGGCCTGCGGACCCTTTCGCTGCGGCTGGACCGGCATGAGCAGTCGGCGCTGGCCGTGGCGCGCTGGCTGGAAGGCCAACCGGCGGTGGATCGGGTCTGGCATCCCGCCCTGCCCTCCCACCCCGATCATGCGCTGTTCAAACGGGATTTTTCCGGCGCGACCGGCCTGTTTGCCATGGTGCTTCGCCAGGGCAGCCGGCCGCACACGGCGGCCCTGATCGACGGCCTCCGGCATTTCGGCATCGGCTTTTCCTGGGGCGGTTACGAATCGCTGGTGCTGCCGGTGGAGCTGGACCGCATCCGCACCGCCACGCAAACGCCGCTGCCCGGTCCGATCGTGCGCCTGTCAATCGGGCTGGAGGATGCGGACGATCTGATCGCCGATCTGGACGCCGGGTTGGCGCGGTATCAGGCGCAGTTCGCTTGAGGTTCTCATGATAGTTGGTTCGGGGCCTGGCGGCGCAAGCCCCTCCGCCTCGCTGCGCTCGGCACCTCCCCATGCAAGCATGGGGAGGATACTTTCGCCTTGATCCTCCCCAAACTTGTTTGGGGAGGTGGCAGCCGAAGGCTGACGGAGGGGCGGCGGCGGTACGGGCTCCGCCTCCCGTTGGTCGGCACCTCCCCCAGAGGGGGAGGATCTTGATCAGTCCAGATCTTCCACGTCGGCCTTGTCGCCCGTCACGCGCTGCGACAGGGCGGCGGCCATGAACGGGTCAACCTCGCCATCCAGCACGTCAGACGGGCTGGTGGAGGTGAGGCCAGTGCGCATGTCCTTCACCAGCTGATAGGGCTGCAGCACATAGGAACGGATCTGGTGGCCCCAGCCGATATCGGTCTTGCCGGCTTCCACATCGGCGGACGCGGCCTCACGGATCGCCAGCTCGCGCTCATACAGCCGGGCCTTCAGCATCTTCATCGCGGTGGCGCGGTTCTTGTGTTGGCTGCGCTCGTTCTGGCAGGCGACGATCACGCCGGTGGGCATATGGGTGATGCGCACGGCCGAATCGGTGGTGTTCACGTGCTGACCGCCAGCGCCCGACGCGCGATACGTATCGATCTTCAGATCGCTTTCCTTGATGTCGATCTCGATATTGTCATCAATCTGCGGATAGACCCAGACGCTGGCAAAGCTGGTGTGCCGCCGCGCCGCGCTGTCATAGGGGCTGATGCGCACCAGCCGGTGCACGCCGCTTTCGGTCTTGGCCCAGCCATAGGCCTGGGCGCCCTTGATCAGCAGCGTGGCATTCTTGATGCCGGCGGTTTCGCCGCTGTTGAAATCGATCAGCTCAACCTTGTACCCCCGGCCTTCGGCCCAGCGCTGATACATGCGCAGCAGCATCGACGCCCAATCCTGGCTTTCGGTGCCGCCAGCGCCGCTGTTGATTTCAACATAGGTGTCGTTGCCGTCGGCCTCGCCCGACAGCAGCGCCTCGACCTTGTCCTTCTCGGCCTTGGCGGCAAGCGCCTTCAGCGCGGCAACGCCGTCTTCGGCCATTGCCTCGTCGCCTTCCATCTCGGCCAGTTCGATCAGCTCGCAGGTGTCGGCCAGGTCGCGCTCGATCACGCGGGTGGCGGTGATGGCTTCATCCAGCCGCCGCCGCTCGGTCATCAGGGCCTGGGCGGCCTTGGGATTGTCCCACAGCTTCGGGTCTTCAACCCGCGCGTTCAGTTCATCGAGACGGCGAAGGGCGCGATCCCAGTCAAAGAAACCTCCTCAGCAGGTCGAGCGCCTGCTTGATCTGGAGGGCATGGTTTTCGGCTTCAGCTCTCATGTGCGCCGGATAGGGCGCGGCTGCGCTGCTGGCAAGGGCCGCTGCGTCAGTAAATCCCGCCTTCGGATTCCAGAAACTCCGCGTCCGATCGCACGCGGCCGCCGGCGCGGCGGGCCAGCACATCCTCGGCGCGTTCGATGCGGCGCGGTTCGCTGTCGGGCTTGAAGGCTTCCCAGATCACCGCCGGGCGCGGGCCGGGATCGGGCCAAAGGCCGAACACCCGCTGGCCGCTGCGCCGATCCACCCGCACCATGCGCACACCGGCGGGGATGGCGAACGGCAGCGTGGGCCAATCCTTCAGGGCCACCTGCCCCCATTGCCGCCAGATCGGCGCCGCCGTGGTGCCGCCCTGCGCCGCATTGCCCAGGCTGCGCGGCTGGTCATAACCAAGATAGAGGCCGGCGACGATATCGGGCGTGCCGCCGACGAACCACACATCATTGGGGCCGTTGGTGGTGCCGGTCTTGCCGGCGAGCGGCCGGTTCAGCACCGCCAGCGCCGTGCCGGTGCCGCGCTGAATCACGCCTTCCATGACATGCACGATCTGATAGGCGGTGCGCGGGTCCATCACCTGGACGATCCGCCCCTGCGGACGCGGCATCGGCCCACCGTTCCAATCGGGTGCGTTGCAGCCGGGGCAGCCGCGATTGTCCCGCCGCCAGATCACCTTGCCGGTGCGATCCTGGACATAATCGATCAGGCCGGGCTCCAGCTTGCGGCCATGGTTGAAAATCTGGGCATAGGCGTTGGTGAGCTTCATCACCGTGGTTTCACCGGCGCCCAGCGCGATGGAGAGCACCGGCTGATAGTCGCCGATGCCCAGCGCCTTGGCCTGGGCCACGATGCGCTCCATGCCGGTGGCATCGGCAATGCGCACCGTCATCAGGTTGCGCGACTGTTCCAGGCCCCAGCGCAGGGTCTGCGGCCCGGCGCTGCGCAGATTGTTGAAATTCTTGAAGCATTTTGTGCCGAGCAGCTTGGTCTGGAACACACAATAGGGGCCATCGACGACGATGCTGGCCGGGGTAAAGCCATTGTCCATCGCGGTGGCATAGACGATGGGCTTGAAGGTGGAGCCGGGCTGGCGGTTGGCCTGGGTGGCGCGGTTGAAGGCCTGGGCGCGGGCATCAAAGCCGCCAACCATGGCGCGGATGCGGCCGGCGCCCACCTCCTCCACCACCATGCCGCCCGAAATCTCCGGCGCCTGCCGCAGCGCCCAGCCAGCGGGCGTGCGGGTGACGACGATCACATCGCCGGGGCGCAGCACCTGGGCCGCCGAACGGCTGGAGGCGCGATACGCCCGCGCCGCCAGCCGGCCGGGCAGCGTGGCGATGCTGCCATCGGTGAAGCCGATGCGGCTGTCCAACCCGGATTTGGCCAGCACCACGGCTTTCGCCCAGCGCGGATAGCCCAGCGCCATCGGCGTGGCTGACAGCCGGCCTTGCCAGCCGGCACCGGCATCGATGCGCGCCACCGGGCCGCGCCACGGGCGGTTCGCCTCATATCGGGTCATGCCGTCGCGCATCGCCTGTTCGGCCGCCACCTGCATCACCGGATCAAGCGAGGTGCGGATCCACAACCCGCCGCCATAGACGCTGTTGGGGCCATTTTCCTGGGATTCGCCGAATCTGGCCAACAGGGTGCGCCGCACCTCCTCGATGAAATAATCATCACGCGGGCGCGGCAGGGCACGGTTGGGCACGGCGGCCAGCGGCATGGCGGCCGCAGATGCGCGCTTGGCCTCGCTGATATAGCCATTCTCCTGCATCTGGCGCAGCACATAATCCCGCCGCGCCAGCGCGCGCGCCTGCCGGCGGAACGGATCATAGGTGGAGGGCGCCTTGGGCAGGATGGCGAGATAGGCGGTTTCGGCCAGATCGAGCCGGTCCACCGATTTGCCGAAATAGGCCTGGGCGGCAGCCTCCACGCCATAGGCGTTGCGGCCGAGGAAAATCTGGTTGAGGTAGATTTCGAGGATCTGCTGCTTGCTCAGCGCCGCCTCCAGCCGCCGCGCCAATATCGCCTCACGGATCTTGCGCCACAGCGAGACTTCGTTGCCCACAAGGCTTTTGGCGACCTGCTGGGTGATGGTGGAGGCCCCCACCGGCCGGCGATCGCCGAACAGCGATTCGACATTGGTGACAACTGCTGACGCGATGCCCAACCAGTCGATGCCGCCGTGCTGGAAGAAATTCTTGTCCTCCGCCGACAGATAGGCGTGGATCAGGCGCGGCGGCAGTTCGGCATAGGGCACGAAGATGCGGCGTTCGCGGGTGTAGCTGGTGACGATGGCGCCGTTCACATCGCGCACCATCGACGGCAGCGCCGGGCTGAAACTGGCGAGCTCAGCCTCGCTCGGCAGGCCCTTGGTCGCCTGCCAATAGAAGCCGCCAGCCAGCAGCAGCGCAGCCAAGATCAGCAACAGGAGGCGGGGACGGGTCACCCGTTCAGCGATAGCGGCGGCGTGCCCCGCTTGCCAAGGGTTCCCGGCTATTTTCCGGTGAGATGGCGTTCGACGGCCAGCGCAATGCCGCGCGCCACCTTGCTGCGGCCGGCGGCGGAAAACAGCCGCTCGGCATCGTCCCGGTTGGTGAGATAACCGCTTTCCAGCAGCACCGACGGCACATCGGGCGCCTTCAGCACGGCAAAGGCAGCGAAATGGTGGAACTGGCCGCGGAAATTCACATCCTGTTCTTCCAGCGCGCCTTGCAGCCGGTCGGCAAATTCCACCGAGACATTGCCGGTGGCACGGCGCACCAGATCGACCATGATTTCGCCCACCTCCGGCGCCTCCACGCCCAGGTTGATGCCACCAATGATGTCCGCCTTGTTCTCGCGCGCCGCCAGCCGTTCGGCGATGGCATCGCTGGCCACGGCCGACAGCGTGTAGACCGATGCCCCGCGCGCCTGATCATTGGGTGCGCTGTCGGCATGGATCGAGATGAACAGATCGGCGCGGGCATCGCGGGCGATGCGCACGCGGCCGCCAAGCGGGATGAAGATATCCTCATCGCGGGTGAGTTTCACCCGCACCTTGCCACGTTCCCGCAGGATGCGGGCAGCTTCGCGGGCGATGGCCAGCGTCACATTCTTCTCATAACCACCATCCACGGCAATCGCGCCGACATCCTTGCCGCCATGGCCGGCATCGATCACCACCAGCGGCTTGCCGCCACTGCGCGCCTTGCCGCCACCGGGGCGGGCGATGATGGCCACGCTTTCGCGCGGCGGTTGCACGTCAAGCGGCGGCGGCGCAGGAATGCCGAAATCGCCGGGCAGGCGGAAATCGTCCGCCGGTTGGGTGGGCGGCGGCGGCGGGCCATCGCTGCGCAACAACGGCAACGGCTTGCGCCCGCGCGCCACGGCGGCGGCAAACAGATCGAGCGTGGTGCGATCGAGGCTGATCACCACCTGGTTGCCCTCGGCCCTGGCTTCGCGGATCAGCACGGCGGTTTTCAGATCGATCACCAGCCGCGCGGTGCCGGGGGAAAACATCGCCAGCCGCAGGCCGGCCACGCTGTTGGTGCCGGGCGCGGTGATGACGGGATCGACCACGCCAACAAAATCCACCACCA
>JAIXQY010000035.1 GCA_027485485.1 Sphingomonadales bacterium
CCTCCTTCAAAATCCCGATGATCTGCTCTTCCGTGAACCGCGTTCGCTTCATCGTCCGTCCTCTTTCAAGGGCCGGACTCTAATCCATCGTGGAGGAATATCAGGGGGTCAGGTCAGGCCGCCAACAGCATTCTGCAACGGCTGGGCTTCGAGATTGTCACCCGGAAGCAAAGCACACCGGCGCCAAACGAGAAGAAGGATCTTAAGGTCATGGCCAAGCCCACAAACCTCATCCTTCATGGCCCGCCGGGAACCGGCAAGACTTGGCGCACGGCGGCGGAGGCGGTGCGGTTGTGCGGTGAAGTGGTGTCTGCTGATCGTGATGAACTCATGGCTCTTTATCACAGGCTGCAAGAGGCTGGGCGGATCGAGTTCGTCACGTTCCACCAGTCGATGAACTATGAGGATTTCATCGAGGGCCGACAACCAACAACCGGCGACGACGGCGACGAAGGCAGCCCAGGTTTCCGGTTGGAAACCGTGCCCGGCATCTTTCGGCGCATTGCCCGCAGGGCCGGCAGCAGCCGGGGCAAGGTGGCGGGCATCGCCAGCATTTCTGTGGACAATCGCCAGATCATCAAGACCTCTATCGGCGATGCCACCGACCCGGCAGATGAATATCTGTTCGAAGAAGCAATTGCCGGTGGCTACACGCTGCTCGGCTTTGACGACATCGACTGGAGCGATGAACGGTTCAGCAAGCGCGAAGCGATCATTTCAGCCTGTCAGGCGGCAGATGGCGAGCCCACCCCGCTGAACGGTCTAAACGCACGCGTGCAGATGCCCTTCATCTTCCGCAACTGGGTAAAACCCGGTGACATCATCATTGTCTCGAAAGGCACCGGGCTGTTTCGCGCCATTGGCGAGGTGACCGGGGGCTACGAGTTCCACCCTCGCCCGGAAGGGGGCTATGCGCATCGCCGCAAAGTGCGTTGGCTGTGGGTGGATCGCACTGGCGTACCCGTCAGCGAAATCTACCAGCGCAAGTTCAGCATGAGGACGATCTACCCACTCTACAACGACCAGGTGCACGTGCCGGCGCTGGAACGCTACATCAACAGCCAGCTGGCAAGCGAACAGGTCAATGCTGACCCAGAACCGTTCGTGTTGATCATCGACGAGATCAACCGCGCCAACATCTCCAAGGTGTTCGGCGAGTTGATCACTCTGCTGGAGCCGGACAAGCGGATCGGCCAGCCAAACGAGCTGCGGGTGCAGTTGCCCTATTCGGGGGATCGCTTCGGCGTGCCCGCCAATCTCCACATCTTGGGCACGATGAACACGGCAGACCGCTCCATTGCGCTGCTCGACACGGCGTTGCGGCGCCGCTTCGAGTTTCGCGAGGTGATGCCTGAGCCCGAGGTGCTGGCCAAGGAAGCCGCCGCAACCGGTGTTGAGCTGCCCACGATGCTGCGCACGCTGAACGAACGGGTCGAGTATCTTTTCGATCGTGAGCACCAGATCGGCCATGCCTATTTCATAGGCTGCACGAGCCGTGCCGATCTTGATGATCGGATGCGCCACCGGGTGATTCCGCTGCTGGCCGAATATTTCCACGAGGATATGGCCAAGGTCGCCGCCGTTCTCGGGGATGCAGATGGCAAGCGCTTCCTGGAACGCAAGAAACTTCAGCCCCCGCCAGGGTTTGAAGATGATGGCCCCGAAATTGTGCGCTGGACGGTGCGTTCCCTGTTTTCCCAGGACGCATACATCGGACTGATGTGATCCGGCGCACTGTCCTTGAATGGCAGTCCTTGCCTTACGGGGAAGGCGAGGACGAGATCCCGGAATGGGCCGCCGATCGCTTGGCGGCCGTCGCCAGCCGCTCCCCGCTGGGCGGTGCGCATGGCGGGCGCATAGTCACCCTCGGGCGCAAGGCGCTGCGCGCCGGCCAGGTGGTCGGGATCCTTGCCGCTGAAGGCGTTGAACTGGAAATCCTGCCAAAGATCGATGTGCCGGGCCAGGATGGCGCGGCTACGGGCCAGATCCGCGAGAAGCTGGTGCACATGTTGGCTGTCGCCCTCGATCTGGACATCGACGGCGGCAGGATGACCGAACTCAGCTGGCAGCGAGATCATCTGCTGGAGATTTTGATCGGCCTGTTCACGCGCAAGCTAGCCGCAGCAGTCCGGGAAGGCATGCCCCGCCATTATCTGGATCAAGCCGATGATTTGCGGGCACTGTTCGGCCGGCTGGATGTGGGCCGCCAATTCTCGATCCACGCGGCCAACCCGTCACGCCTGGCATGCCGGTTCGATGAACTGTCGACCGATATCCCGCTCAATCAGATCATGAAGGCCGCCGTTCACAAGCTGCGTGGCCTTGCCCGCAGTCCTGACAACCGGCGGCGGCTGGCCGAGCTTGAATTCACCTATGCCGACGTCAGTTCGATCCCGACGCGTTCTCTGCGCTGGGACGCTGCTCGCATCGATCGGACCAACGCTCGCTGGCGTCACCTGCTGTCGTTGGCTCGTTTCCTGCTGGGTGATCGTTTCCAGACAAGCTCAATGGGCGCCCAGGCCGGCTTTTCCCTACTGTTCGAGATGAACACGCTTTTCGAGGAGTATGTGGGCCAGTTGGTCAAGCGGGCACTGCGAGGGAGTGACATGACCGTTCACCTGCAGGGCGGCGGGCTCTATTGCCTTGAATCGCTTTCTGACGGCCGCCGCACGTTTCAGACGCGGCCTGATATCCTGATCAAGCGAGGCGGTGCCGTTCTGCAGATCATCGACACCAAGTGGAAGCGCATCGGAACCCGGATAGACGACCCCAAGCAAGGCGTTTCCCAATCGGACGTCTATCAGATGATGGCCTACGCTAAGATCTATGACTGTTCGAACCTGACGCTGCTCTATCCGCTTCATGATGCTCTTGGGCCAGTCAATGGAATCATTGGCCGGCACCGTGTCGGTGAGCGGCATGGCACCTTGGAGATGGCAACCTTGGCAGTCGGTCAATCGCCAGATGGCTATTCTTGGCTCCGTTGGCCGAATCCGAAACCGTGATCCCTTGTCTGCCGGGCGCCCGCATTCAGGTCATTTGCCTGCTTCGGCTTTTCGATTAACCGCGGACAATGCATCTGCGGCATGGCGCTGATCACCGCCGGTCCGTCGCCCGGTTCCGCCGCCGGACAGCCGCCGTGCCAGATGCCCGTTGCGCGACCGCAGGAAATCCGCCAGCCGCTGCGGATAATCCGGTGCCACGGCCGCCACCACCGATGGGCGCTCAGCCAGTCGCAGCCGCCACGAGGCAAGCTTTGGCAGCCCGGAGCACAAATCTAGGCCGATCAGCCCTTCGAACGCATCAAGATAACGGAACACCGGCGCAAAGGCGGCATCGACCAGGCCGAACTGCGGCCCGCCAAACCAGCTGCCGGCCAGAACAGCATCCAGCAGCACAAGGCGCCGGCGAAGGGCGGTGGCCCGCGTATCGAACGCCGCCGGATCGGCTGCTCCATAAAGCGCTGCGATATCTGCCAGTGTGCCAGAGGCAAAGTCCACCCAGGCCCGATGATGGGCGCGGGCCAGCGGCTCGTCGGGCAGCAGGCGATGCGGGGCGATTTCATCGAGATACTCAGCAATCACGGCGCTTTCGAAGATTATGTGTTCGCCGCCCGCCGCATCGCGCACCATAAGCAGAGGGGTCTTGCCGGTTGGGGAGACTGCCAGAAACCAATCCGGCTTATTGGCAAGATCAATGTCGATCCGCCTGAAGGCCAGTGACTTTTCTGTGGCGACGATGACGGCGCGCTGGACGTAGGGACACAGCTGATGGCTGACGAGGGTGAGGGAAACCATGACGCCCAGCTTCAGCCGGCAATCGGCAGGCGAGAGCGGCCGGCGGCGGGGCGCGCACGCGCCAGCGCTCCTTCACCAAGCAGGGCTTGCGCGAACAATGCCACCAGAAGGAAAGCCGGATATTCCCAGCCGCCCCCCGGCGCGGTGAACACCCAGCCATTGGGCAGGTGCACGAAAACGATGGCGCCGGCCAGGAACGGCGTAAGGGCCAGGGCCACGGCGCGTGTGCGGATGCCAAGAATGAGCAACATTCCACCCAGCAGCTCCGCCGCAATCGTGAGATGGGCAAGCGAACCAGGCAGGCCGACGGATTCGAAGAAGCCGACGGTGCCGGCAAGCCCGTATGTGAGCAGCTTCAGCAGCACCGAATGGGCAAGAAACATGATGCCAAGGCTGATCCGCAGCAGGGCGGTGCCATAGGCAGCGGCTGATGGGTTCGACATTGCAACAATCCTTTCGCTTGCATGAGGGGCCCATCATAAGGTTTGCATGATTTCAATGCTAATTGCGATTTAGCCAATCTGTCTTGCGTTCATGCAAGTAATGGCGCAGACATGTCGGCATGCTGGAGGATTGGAACGACTTGAAGCTGGTGCTGGCGATCGCCCGAGAAGGCGCATTGACGCGGGCCGCCACGAGGATGCGGGTGGATCATTCCACAGTCTACCGCCGCTTGAAGGTCATCGAGGATCAGCTGGGCACCAGGCTGTTCGACCGCACGCCGGGTGGGGCCTATCGGCTGACCTCTGCGGGTGAACGGGTGGCGGCCACGGCCGAGCGGATCGAGGCCGAGACCCAGGCCCTCGACCGGGAGGTGGCTGGCCGCGACCAGCGCTTGACCGGGCGGCTGCGCGTGACCTCGTCGGAAACGCTCGCGTATCGCCTGCTTACGCCCGAAATTGCCCGGTTCCGCAGTGTGCATCCAGGGATCCTGATCGAGCTGGCGGTCGACAACCGCGTGCTGTCGCTGTCCCGCCGGGAGTCCGATGTGGCATTGCGGCCGATGCGCCCGCGCGAGAGCGACCTGTGGGGCCGGAAGCTGTGTGATGTTGCCTGGGCGGTCTATGCTGCGGAGCATCTGGACATCGAAGATGCCGATGATCCGTTCGGCGGCCTACCGGTGATTGGCTGGAGCGAGGCCACGACCGGCGTGCGCGCTGCCGACTGGGTGGCCAGTCATGTCGTGCCGGAACGGCTGGTGTATCGCACGTCGAGCATGGTCAACCAACTGATCGCCGTCAGGTCGGGCATGGGGGCAGCGCTGATGCCCTGTTACCTGGCGGACCCCGAAGCCGGCTTGCGCCGCGTCGGCCCGCCGGTGACCGAAATGGTGCTGGAACTCTGGCTCGTCACCCACGGCGATTTGCGCACCACGGCCCGCATCCGGGCATTTCTGGATATCGTGGGCGAAGGCCTGATCGCCCGCCGGGCATCGATCGAAGGCCGGTGAGGCCTGGCCAGCGCCCCGCTGGTCTCGGGTACGGCTGGCCTCCACGGCCAGCGCGCGGATCGTCAGGCCGCGTCGTGGAAGATGATGCCCAAGGTCCGGCGCTGGCCATGATGGATGGTCGCCACCCCGTGCCGCATGGTGGCACGCGACCAGCCGCGAGCGCTGGGCACCGGGCGGTCCCGCACGGGAAACAGGGCGGCATCACCCTGGCGCAGCGTTACCACCCGGCCTTGGGACTGCTGGCGGGGGCGGCCTTCCACCAGCATCAGCTCGCCCCCGCTGAAATCGCGCCCCGGCACATCGAGCAGGACGACCAACTGCAAGGGAAAGACGAGCGGGCCGTAAAGATCCTGGTGCAGGCGGTTGAAATCGCCAGGGCCATATTGCAGCAGCAGCGGTGTCGGCCGGGATTGGCCGGCAGCGGCGCAGTGTTCAGCCAGGGCTGCATGGTCTTCAGGCCAACGCCGCTCCTCGCCCAGCCGTTCCGACCAGATATTGGCGATCTCGGCGAGCGCCGGATAGAGGCCGGTGCGCAAGCTCTGCACCAGCGGCGGCAAAGGCCGGGCGAAATAGCGATACTGGCCGCGACCAAAACCATGGCGCGCCATGTCCACCGTTGAACGATATGGCGTGCCCGGATCGTCAAACAGCGCCGCCGTGGCGGCACAGGCCTCGGCATCCAGCAGACCGGGGATAACGGCATGACCATCGGAATCAAGCGCAGCCAGCAGGGCCGGCACGGTGGGAATTGCGCCGATCATGCCGCGCTCCGCTGCCGCCGTTCGACGTCCAGAAGGGCTCGCTTGCGCTCCAGCCCCCAGCGATAGCCGCCCATGCTGCCATCGGCCCGCAGGGCGCGGTGGCACGGAACCAGCACCGCAACCCGATTGGCCGCACATGCGCTGGCCGCGGCCCGCACCGCGCGCGGTGCTCCGACCCCGGCGGCCAGTTCGGAATAGCTGACGACATCGCCCGCCTTCACGCTCAACAGGAAGCGCCAGACGCTCACCTGGAAAGCCGTGCCGCGCAGATCGAGCGGCAGATCGGGACGGGGTGCAACACCTGCCAAGTGCTCGGCCAGCGCTTGCATCCAGGCATCAAGCGCCGGACCGCTGCCAGGCCCGGCCGGCTCCAGCACGGCGCGCGGAAACTCGGCGGCGAGTTGCCGCTCAAGCGCGCCGGCATCGGCGCCGAACTGCACGAAACACACGCCGCGCACCGTCGCCGCCATCATCAGCGGGCCCAGCGCGGTGTCGCGCACCGCATGGACGATGGTTTCGCCTGCACCACCGGCGCGATAGGCCGAAGGCGTCATGCCCAGCTGGCCGCCGACCTGCTCATACACCCGGCTGGCCGAGCCGTAGCCGGCGTCGAACGTTGCAGCCAGCACCGCCTCGCCTTCGCGCAGGCTTGACTTGAAGCGGCGCAGGCGGGCGGCGGCCTGGAAATCGCGCGGGCTCACGCCGATCATGGCCTTGAACGTGCGCTGAAAGTGGAAGCTGCTCATGCCGGCCTCGTCGGCCAGGCGGGCAAGCGGCAGCGGCTCGTCAGCGTGGGCGGTGATGTAATCGGCCATGGCCTGCATCAGCGAGCTGTGCGGATCACGCCCATCAAGTGCCAGCGGGTGGCAGCGGCGGCATGGGCGGAAGCCGGCAGCCTCGGCGGCGGCGGCGCTGTCGTGGAATGCCACATTCTCGCGCCGGGCGGGACGTGCCGGGCAGGACGGCCGACAGAACACGCCGGTGGTGCGCACCGAATAGAAGAAGACACCGTCAGCGCTCTTGTCGTGGGCCAGCACGCGGGCCCAGCGTTCGGCATCGGGATCGATCATATTGGTCATGACAGGCTCCATAGTCTCGCGGCTGGGCAGCCGGTTCAAGCGGCGCGGGCGTGCTCGACATCCGGGCTGCGATAGACCGCCTCGTCAATGCTGGAGAGGCGGGAGGGGTGGCGCTGGCCCGACAGGCCATAGAATTTCTGAAAGCTCATGATCAGCGGTTCCCAGCGATCGGGATCGATGCGGTTGGGCTGACCGGGCACCAGGATCGTGTCGTCCACATGCACGCGCAGGATGCGCGCTTCGAAGGTGAGCAGCTTGCCGGCCTGAGCGGGATCATCGGCGGCCAGGCTGTGCATGGCCTCGATGCGCGCCTCCAGTTGCACCGGCGCCTCCGCCACGCGCGGCGGGGTTACCACCTCGCTTGCCAGTGCAGTCAGGCCGGCCGCGGCGAACTTGTCAGCGACATGGGCATAGCCGCGCTGCGCCTTGTAATCGGGCACCGGGCTGGCGCCGGTGGTCAGCGCCAGCACATCCACGTGCGCGGCCATGGCGGCGCTGGGCAGGTTGATCACCAGTTCGGGCCGGGCCTGCAGGTTGCGGGCAGTCTGCGATGCGGCCGATATGCCCAGCACCGCCCGCCAGCCCAGCCAGAAGACCGACGAGATCGGCGCCAGATTGGCGCTGCCATCGGCATTTTCGGTGCTGAGCAGCACGACGGGCGTGCCCAGATAGAGGATCGCGGGTTCGCTTCTGACGATCATGATCGCTGTCCTTTCGTTTCGACAGACTGATCATGCGGCAGGGGCACGCGCCGCGACGCTCCGTTTCTTGCGGTTCAATTGGCCGACGCGTTCAGCCCGCCACGGCCAGATCGACACAGGCCAGCCGCGCGGCCAGGGCAAAGGCCTCGCCGCTGCGCTCGATGCGAGCGATGGTGCGGGCGCCTTCCAGCAGCAGGATGATGGCACGGGCGCGATCATGGGCGGCCGGCGGCTCCAGGCCGCAGTCCACCAGCCGGGCCGCCAGCTGCGCTTCCCACAGGGCGATGGCCTCGGCCAATGGCGCGGCCAGCACCCCTTCCGGCTCGACATGCTCGTTGGCGAGGTTCTGCACCAGGCAACCGATGCGATGCTCGCCCGACTGCATCTCCGCCGCGATGGCGCCAAACAGCCGGCGGATCAGCGTGGCGGCATTGGGCGGCGTGCCGGCCGGCAGCGTCTGGATGAACATGGCCACGCGGCCAGCATAGGCGGCCAGCGCCTCCTGCGCCATCTGCAGCTTGCCGTCCGGAAAATGAAAATAGAAGGAGCCCTTGGGCGATCCGCTTTCGGCAATGATCTGGGCGAGGCCGGTGGCGGCATAGCCCTGGGTGCGGAACAGCTGCTCGGCAGTGGCGAGAGCCCTGGCACGGGAATCGGTCTTTCTGGGCACGGGTGGCGGCCTTCGCAGGTTTATATGTTGATTGCCATATAAACCTGCGGCCGCATTGTGCAACAGGCTGCGGCGACTTCAGTAGCCAGCGCCGCCCCCATGACTCGCCGCGCTGTCAGCGCCCGGCGTGCAGGCGGACATGGTCGGCAAAGCGCGCCATCCAGCCGGCCAGATAGTCGCGGCTGCGCGGGCCAAGGCCGCCATCGGCGTCGATCAGATCATCATGCCAGTGCAGATAGGCCTCGGGCTGGCCCAGCGTGGGCATGTCGAGGAAGGCCAGCACCGGGCGCAGATGCGCCTGCGCCATCGCCGCCCCGGTGCTGCCCAGCGACACGCCGATGATGCCGGCCGGCTTGCCCGCCCACACGCCTTCGCCATAGGGGCGCGAGCCATGGTCGATGGCATTCTTGAGCACGCCGGGGATCGAGCGATTATATTCCGGCGTCAGGAAGATCACGCCGCTGGCGCGCGCCACCGCCGTCTTGAAGGCGGTCACCGCCGGCACCGGATGGCCGTCATCATCCTGGTTGTAGAGCGGCAGGTCGCCGATCGGCACGTCGAAAAGCGCCAGGTCGGCCGGGGCCATGCGCGCCAGGGCTTCGCCGATGCGGCGGTTGAAGCTATCGCGGCGCAGGGAGCCGACGATCACGGCGATGTCGAGAGACATGAGCACTTCCTTTCACGGGTCCAGCACGACGAAATCAGGCGGTGGGTCCTGAGCAGTTCCGCCTGCCTGCAGATATGCACCTCTTCACTTGATTTGATAATGGGCCTATTCTGAGAATCAGCTTCAACTAATGGTATCAAATCATGAGCGACCGCCTGACCGGTATCGAGGTGTTCGTGAAGGCCAGCCGATTGGGCAGTCTGTCAGCCGCAGCGCGGACGATGGGCATGTCGCCGGCGATGGCGGCGCGTCACCTCACCCTGCTGGAAGATCGGCTGGGGGTCACGCTGGTGCACCGCACCACCCGCAGGCTGGCCCTGAGCGAGGCCGGTGCTGACTATCTGGAACGGGCCGAACCGTTGCTGGCCGAGCTGGCCGAGGCCGAAGCCGGCATGGCGGCGCGCACTGTGGCGGTGGAGGGCTTGCTGCGGATCAGCGCGCCGGCCGCCTTTGGTGCCCGCCATCTTGCCGGGCTGGTCACCGCTTTTGCCCGGCTCCACCCGGCCCTGACCATCGAGCTGGGCCTCAACGACCGTTATGTCGACCTGATTGAAGAGGGCTGGGACATGGCGATCCGCATCGGGCGCCTGCCCGATTCAGGGCTGATCGCCCGCCGTCTGGCGCCGGTGCGGCTCAGCCTATGTGCGGCGCCGGCTTGGCTGGCCGCCAATGGCACCCCGCGCAGCCTGGCCGATCTCGCCCGCGTCGATTGCCTGGGCTACACACTGTCACCGCACACCGGCGTCACCCACTGGAGCTTCGGGCGTGACGGCGGCATCCGCGCGCCGATCCGCTGCGTGCTGCGGGTGAACAGCGGGGAGCTTCTGGTGCAGGCCGCCATTGCCGGGCAGGGCCTGGTGTATCTGCCGCGATTTCTTACCGCAGACGCGCTGGATGACGGCCGGCTGGTGGCTGTCACCCTCGACGCGCCGCTGATGGACCCTGGCGCCATTCATGCCGTCACCCATCCCAGCCGCCGACCTGCCGCCAAGACCCGGGCCTGGATCGACTTTCTGGCCCCGCGGCTGGCGGCCAGCATGGCACGATGGTAGGCGGCCCGGTGCCGGCCGCTGCCTGGCGATGTCCTGCCCCCGGCTCGGCTTTTCAGGCGGGCCGTTCTGCCAGGATCCGCTTTTCGAGCCAGGCCAGCCAGTCGGCCTGCACCGCCTTCAGGTCGCGCGGCAGGGTGCCCTTGCGCTCGGCATTGGCCAGCCACTGGTCCAGCGTTTCGCCGCGCGCGAAGGCTTGGGCGATACGGTTGAGGACCTTGGGGTCGCCACTGCGCTCCGCCAGATAGCGGGATACCATGGCTGACTGCTGGTAGAAGCGGACGCTGCCGTCGGCGATCTTGCTGGCCTCGTCACCAGTCAGCATCACCACTGTCCCCTGCTTCTCCACGGCGGAGCGGGCCGCCAGCAGTTTCTTCACCGGGGCCGCTGCCGGATGTTCCTCGGCGAAGAAATTGCCGATATCCAGCAGCAGCTTCACATTTGCATCTGCCGCATCCGGGTTGGCGCGCCAACTGGCGTAGCGTTCGGAAAACTGTTTAAGACGCTGATCAAACATGTCGGGGGCTTCCATCAGCACCGCCGCCATTTCGTCCAGCCAATCCGGACTGGGGCCGCCATAATGCTGGTTACCGTCCAGCGGTGCCGCGGGCCAATAGGCGACCCGGAACCACATATGGCCCAGCTCGTGCGGAACCGCCGCCCGCTCGATGCTGTCGCGGCGTTCCGGCTTGATCTGGGCCAGCCCAGCCTGCACCGCGGTTTCGATCAATTCAGGCGGCCGGCCGGCAAGCTGGGCGGTGACTGCGCGGCGGATGGACTGTTCCTGCTGCTGGCGGAACACGGTTTCAGACAACCAGGGCAGTGCCGCCGGAAAGCCTCCCGTGCGCAAGGCCTCCATTTTTTCGGCGGGGATAAGTGCATTGGCGCCTTCAACAATCGCATAGGGTGCCGGACGCTGCCCGAAATTGGCCGTGAAGCGGGCGACGCCGCCTTCGGCCAGATCGGACAACATCTGCGCGCGCGCCGCATCGCCGGCCAGGGCCACGCCATGCGCGGTTTCAACACAGACGAGCGGGCCAACAATGGCGCCGGCCTGCGCGCACAGCGATGGCGATGCGGCGGCTGCCTCAAGGCTCCAGGCAAAAGCGCCGACGGCGACCATGAGGTGGCTGACAAATTTGGAGAATCGGGACAACGCAACCTCCGGATACTGTGACGACTACATTTGTAATTATGATTACAGATGTAGTCAACATGCATCGCGGAACGAGTGATCAGACGTCAGGTTGGCGTCGCCTCAAGCACTGCGCGCAACCGCTCGGATATCTTGCAAAATTTCTCGGGCGACGTGTCACGCATGGCCTGTTCGCGGCTGGCCGGGCGGTCCTCGAAGGGGATGGGCTCGGCGAACTGGCTGATCGTCAGGTCCCAGCGCGTGCCGTTGATCATGTTGTAGAAATGGGTGCCGCCAACCGTGGCTGTCGTCATGATCTCGCCGCCGAAATGGTCCTGCACGATCAACGCGGTGACGCTGCAGTGGTTCCTGGCCGGATTGTCGGGCGTCCAGCCATCAGGCGGGCTGGCGGTTTCAGCGGACCAGAGGGGTCGCAGCGCCCGGAACAGGGCAATTGGGCTGTCGAAGGCCGCAGCTTGAGTCGGTTTCATCTCAGATCCGCACCTTTAAACGCTGCTGCGACACTTGGGGTCTATCAGGCCATGTATCTGCAAGCAATTGGGAAATCAGCATCAGCGGCAAAGCAGAAATCCCACTTGACATCATAGGGCAATCACCATAGTATGGTAATCGCCATAGCAAAGGAGCTCGGCCATGCCTCTCATTCAGATCTCGGTTCCCGAAGGTTCCCTCGATGCCGCCCGCAAGGCGGAGATGATCCGGCTCGTCACCGATGCCGCCGTCACCGCCGAGGGTATTCCCGCCGCCCGCGCCTACACCTGGGTGCACATCAACGAAGTGCCCGATGGCGGCTGGGGGATGGCCGGCAACGCCATCACCCTGGCCCAGATGAAGGCTGCTGCTGCGGCCGCCGCCGCAAAGGTTGCTGCCGAATAGCCCCCCACCGGTCCGGTGTGATCCGTGTCACGCCTCCCCATCCCACGGCCAGGAAAGGACTCGCCATGACGATCAGTGATGACCAGATGCGCGCACTCACCTTCCTCGCGCCGGGCCGGCTGGCCTGGCAGGCGGCGCCGCGCCCTCGCCTGCAATCGCCCACCGATGCCATCGTGCGGCCGATCGCGGCCACCACTTGCGATCTCGACCGGTTGATCGTGCGCGGTGAAGCCCCGTTCCGCGGGCCGTTCGCCATCGGCCATGAATGCATCGCCGAAGTGGCCGAGGTGGGCGAGGGCGTCACCCGCTTCCGCCCCGGCGACATCGTGGTGGTGCACTGGCACATATCCTGCGGCCACTGCGGTCATTGCGATGACGGCCGGCCCAACAGCTGCGAGACCTTCCAGCCCGGCGCCATGTATGGCCTGCCCGGCCTGGGGGATTGGGGCGGCACCTTTTCCGACTGGTTGCGCGTGATCGCGGCCGACACGTCGCTCACGCCGGTACCGGCCGGCCTTGATCCGGTTCTGGTGGCCAGCGCCGCCGACAATCTTCCTTTAGCCTTCGAGATGACCGTGCCCCATCTCCTGGCCAGGCCCGGTGCGCCGGTGCTGGTGATGGGCGGCTGCGGCTCTATCGCGCTGTATGCGGTGATGTTTGCCATGGCGGCCGGTGCGGGCAGCGTCACCTATTGCGATACGGATCCGGCCCGGTTGGCCCTTGCCGGCCATTATGGCGCGACCCTGATCGAAGGCCCGCCACCCCGCCAGCTTGGCCGCTTTCCTCTGGTGGTGGACGCAAGCGCCAACGCGCAGTCCCTGCTGTGCGGCATCCGCTCGGTCGATCCGGAAGGCCAGGTCAATTCGGTCGGCGGCCATTTTGCCGATGTCGCCCTGCCTTTGTTTGAAATGTACCGGCGCGGTGTGCATTTTTATACCGGGCGTGGCCGTGGTGGCCCTGGCATTGCCGAGCCGCTTGACTGGGTGGCAAAGGGCCTGGTGGACCCGCGGCCCGTGATCAGCGTGGTGGCCGATTTCGATGACGCGCCCGCCGTGCTGGCCGACGCCCCGTTGAAGCCGGTGCTGTCCCGCCCGCCCATCATTGCCCGCTGAGCCGCAATCGTCGCTGCATCTGGCCAGCAATGCCGGGCCATTGTTCGCCCCGCAGTTTTTGCACGGCCCAGTCCATCAACATCGCCCGATGCCATATCGGTTGATGTTGATGGATCGTTCATGCTGATCAAATCAGCCTGCCCAGCACGTCGCTGAACAAGATGCCCGGAATGATGCTGCTGGTGATCAGCAGCGCGAATTCCGAAAGCCTGGCAATGCGGGTGATCGTGGTCTTCATGTCTGGCCTCCTTCTTGTTGGCCTTCATGACTTAAGCCACGATCTTCTTAAAAACGCTCCGGAACTTGCGGTTGAATATGTCGTCCTGCACCGGGTCCGGTTCAACGGGCCGTGCCGCCGGTGGCCGCAAGGGCCTGGCGTGCGCGCGCCGGATTGACGAGCGAGATGCCGGCCGCGGTGCGGGCATCGGCGCTCGACCGGATCAGCGACACCAGCTCGCCCGTTGTCAGCCGGGGGTTCAGCGCTAGCAGCTTGGCCGCAAGGTTGGTGACATAGGGGGCCGCAGCCGATGTGCCGGAAAATGTTGCCCGCGCCGCACCCGGCAGGGTCGCCGCCACGTTCACGCCGTTGGCATGCACGGCCACCGCCGCGCCGCTGCGCGAAAAGCCGGTGGCGCGGCCCGCCTCGTCAACGGCGCCCACGGTGATCAGGTTGGGCAGAGACAGGCTGGCCGGCGCGGCTTCATCGCTGTCCAGATCGGCGGCGTCGTTGCCGGCGGCCGCCACGAACAGGATGTCGGGGGCAGAGGCGATGCCGGCCCGCAGCGCATCGGCCACGATGGCATAGAGCCGCTCCACCTTCTGGCGGCGACGAAACGGGTCAGGCTCCAGCCCGTTGGCGATGAAGACGCCTTCGATGCTGTTGCGCGAGATGCCCCAGCTCAGATTGGCGATGCGCACGCCGCAGCGCTTCATGTGATCGATGCCGCTGCGCACCGCAGCGGGAAAGGCCGCCAGCCTGTCCTCGTCCATCGAGAACCGGGTTTCCATGCGGATATTCTGCAGGCGGATGGCCGGATTGCCAGCCGCCGCGATGGCGGCCACGCGGCTGCCGTGCACATAACGCTGTGCAAAGGCGACGGCATCGATGAAGGCGCGCAGGTCTTTGGCCGGGGTGCCGGCAAAGCGTTCACGATAGTGGCGCGCCTCTTCGGTGTCGAGGCCACGATTGGCGTCGCTGGCGCCTTGTTGCAGGCTGATCAGCTCGGCCTCGCGGCCCCGCCACTGGCCCGGCACGGCCAGCAGGTCGCCGCTGGCCGGTGCCAGCTTCTGGTCGAAGGCCAGCGTGCCGCAGCCGGCCGCATCCAGCCGCTGGCCCGGATAATCGGCCGGATCAAAGCCATTGTCCCAGATGGCGACGGCAATGGGCGTTCCGGTGCCGGGGGGCAGTGCGAAGGATCGCTCGGGCCAGATCGATGCAGGCGGAGTGCCGGCGCTGGCCAGATAGGCGTCGATCGCCTCCAGCAACACGGTGCGGTAGACCGACAGCACCTGCATCGCAAAGCCGGTGCCCATCAATTCGGTGGCCAGCGGCAGTTCCAGCCCGTTGCGGCGGGCATAGACGGGATCGAGCTGGGCGGCAAAGGCCTTGACGACCACGGCCGGATCGAAGGCGGCAAAGCTGGCCCGCTGGGCCCGCACCCTGTCCCCGGCGAGAGCGACGGGAACCGGTGCCAGGCTGGCGCGCAAAGCCGCCGCGAACGCGGCTTGCCGGGCGCCGGTGTCAGGGCCGGCATCACGCGCTGCCATCAGCGCCTTGGTCAGCAGCCCGGCCAACGGCAGCGACGCGCCATCCCGGGCGCGCGCGGCCGACTGGCGGGCCAGGGCCAGCGCCGTGTCGTAATCGCCCAGCAGCAGCGCGGCCTGGATCCCGGCGGCTTCGAACAGCGCACGCTGTGCCGGCGGCAGGGCCGGATTGGCCAGGGCGGCATCGGTGTCCTGCTTCACGCGGGCCGCCAGCACGGCAAGCCCGGCGGCATCGGCAATTACCACGCTGGGCTTGGCGGAAAGCGTGTAAATCGGCAACGCAGTGGCGGCGGCGGGCGCGGCGGCCGGGGCAGCGGGCTGCGCCAGGGCGGCAGGCGCGCCGGCCGCGGCCAACAGCAAGGGGGCCAGATGCGTCAGTCGCGGCAGGAACTTGGCCATTTTGCTCCTCTTCATCGATAACTGATATGCCTGTCCGCAGCGGCCGGCACAGGCGGCAGATCGGCACGCAGGCGGGTGGCCAGAACCAGAAGGCCGCTGCCGGCCGCCGCCCATAACAGGCCATCGCCGGGGTGGGCAGCGATGATCCCGCCGAACGCCCAAATGATGGCGATTGCGACGGCCGGTTCGCCGCTGCGCCGCACGATATCCTGCCCGGCCAAAGCAGCGCCCAGCATCAGGAGAGCCGCAGGCCGGGCGTCAATCGTCAGGCCCTGGTTGGTCAGCAGTTGACAAAGGTTGAGCGTTGTCGCCACAACCAGCCAGCCGGTGAACAGGCCAAGGGGGGCTCGCACCAGCCAGCGGCCAGCGCCGTCATCTAAGGTCCTTGCCGCATAAAGCGCCGCCGCCATCGCCACCAGCGCCAGCGTGACCACGATGTTGCTGATGGGCAGGCCCACCACCGCCGTGAGCGCGACCAGTCCATAGCCGGCGACAAGCCTGGTTCCGACCCTGTCGAGCGCCACATGGGCACGATTGCGCGGCAGCGCCTGGAACAGGGCGAAGGCAATGGCGCCCAAGAAGATGGGCAGCCAGATGGCGAAGCTGAAGGGATGCGGCGCAAAGGCGTTGGGATTTTGCGCATACATGCCGCGCTGGCCCGCCGCTGCGAGATCTGTGGCATGGGCGTCAAGCCCCAAGTTCAGGAATAACATCAGCAGCAGCGTGGCCACCACGGCCACTTGCCGGACCCTTGATGAAAGCATGGCGCGTTCCCTTCCTTGTGCAATCCAAACCTGATCAGAACTGGCCACCGGTCATCACGGCCACCAGCCCGATAGAGGCCAATAACACCCAGATGGTCACGGGCAGCAGCAGAGCGGCGGCCACGGACGACAGGCGGGCCGCGGCCCCGGCGGCAAAGGCGGCCAGGATGGCGGTGAGTACATTGCCGGCCAGGCCCAGCGGCATCGACTGGAAGCCGAGCGTGTAGACGGGATAAAGCGCGCAATTGACCAGCAGCACCACCGCCGCAACTGTCGGCAGGGCAGCTTCACGTCCCAGCGCGCGCAGCATCAGGATGGCCGTGGCCATTGCCGCGAACAGCCCTAACCAGACAAAGGGCACGATGGCATAGATGACGCTGTTGACAGGGCCGGGATCTGCGGCGTCCGGCGCCTCTTCGCCCACACCGGTGACGATGATGGCCAGGTTGACGACAAAGCCGATGCCGATGCCAAGGCCTGCACCTCGCAACCATGGCGCGCGCACCCAGGCCGGCAGCCAAGCCTTCATGATCGCCAGTACCCGTAGCGGTCAGGCCGCCAGAATGGCAGCTGGCAATGGCAATCGCTTGCGATGGCATGACAAGAAGCGGTTGTTCCCATGCCTGAGGCCTTTATTATCTGTGCGCTCCGCCAAGAACCAAAGTTTGTCTATAATCTCGGAAAGCGAGACAAATGCCTTCTCCGCCCGATCTGACCATGACCTGGCAACGCCACGCCGCGCTGTTGTTCAGCTTCACCTCCTTTGCCGGCCGTCGGATAAAGATCGGACTCGCGGAAGTCGCGGCGCTCGAACAGATCCAGGTGTCGGGCGAACTGTCACCGGGTGCACTGGGCGTCATCTTGTCCATGCCGTCTGCATCGGTGACGGCCTTGCTCGATCGGCTGGAGGGCAAGAAGATGATCACCCGAAAGCCCAACGCCCGGGATCGCCGCAGCCTGCTGGTCTCATTGACGCCCGTGGCCATGCAGAAGGCCAGTCTTGATCTGCTGCCCGTCTCAGAAGCGATGACCAAAGTGGCCGCTGCGATGACGGAAGAGGAGCGCGCGGTGGTTGCCCGCTATCTGGAGGCCGTGAATAACTGCATGGCCCGTCAGCAGGCCAACGCTTGATCGGCGTCACACACTCAAAATGATTGGATTCTGCAAGGCTGCAGCGCCGTGATGGCACTAGCTTGAACCCTGTCACTCCATCACGTGCCAGGAGATCGTGTCGTGCAGATCCATATTCACAGTGCCCCCGAGACCGCGTTTCTGGTCAACAGCTTCATCATCGAGGGCGCTCGCTCGCTCGTTGTTGTCGACACCCAGTTCCTGGTCTCGTCGGCCCTTGCGCTCAAGCGGCGGGTGGCTGGGATCGGCAAGCCGGTCGCGGCGGTCTTAATCACCCATCCCCATCCCGACCATTTCAACGGAACGGGCACCCTGCTTGCCGGGATCAAGGCCCCGGTGCTGGCAACGCGGCGTACGGCAGCCGGCATCGCTGAGGTCGAAGCCGACAAGCGGGACTATTGGGCGCCGATCCACGGAGCCGACTATCCTGCAACGACCTGGCTGCCCGATGGCGTGCTAGAACCGGGCGAGCGGCTCCGCATCGACGACATCGAACTGGTGGTCGACGAGCTGGGCGCCGGTGAATCCAGCAACGACTGCATAATCCGGCTGCCGCAGACCGATGCGCTGATCGTGTCGGACCTTGTCTATGCCTTTTGTCACCCATGGCTGGCGGAAGGGCGCTCGTTTGAATGGCTGCACCAGCTGGCACGACTGGGGGCCCTGCACGGCGATGTGCGTCGCATCTACCCTGGCCATGGCCCAGCGGGCGGTCCAGCGTTGATCGAGGCCCAGCGGGACTATATCGAAACGCTGCGCGGCCTGGTGGCCACGGCCCTTCGCCGGTCAAGCCTGACGCCTGACCTGTCAGCAAATCTGGTGGGCGCGATAAATGCCCGTTTTCCAGACTATGCGCTCAAGGGACTGGTGGCACTGAATGTGGCCGGCGTGGCCGCCGAGCTTGAGTTCGCCTGACCGGCATGATGTAATCCCATTCTTCGAAGGGAGTGTGGCCATGGTCGCATCCATTGCCAACAAGGTCGTCGACCCTGCCGCTGGCATAGACCTGCGCGATGAAAGGGCCCGTTCCAGGTTGTTCTCCAACCGTGCCCCGGCGGTCAGTAGCGCCGGAAGGCGCTGGGGCGCGATGCAAGCCGACCTGGAGACACAGCCCTTCCTCGACGTGCACAAGGTGAGCCACCGCCATCATGTGGTTTCACTCGCCTTGTCCGCCGGTTCAAATGAGCGCTGGCTTGATCGGGAACATCGGCAGGAACGGCTGGCCGATGGCCTCGTGGCCGTCGTGCCCGCTGGCGTTGCATTGTCCACCAGGTCGGACTCCCATCTTCATTTCATGAACGTGGTGCTCGATCCGGATTTCCTGGCCGAATTGCCCGATCGGCATGGTCCGGTACCGCGGCTGCATCCGACATTCATGGACCAGATCGATCCTGTGCTGACAGGCCTGATGCGCGAGGTCCACGCTGCCCTGCTCGAAGACGGCGGCCTTGCCGATCTCAGGGCCGAGGCACTGGGCCTGGCCATTGCCCGCCACCTTCTGCGTCATCATTCCGATGTCGGCGAGAGCGGCCTCAGGTGGAATTATGGCCTCACCCGCGCCCAGTTGCGGAAAGTGGAGGCACATGTCCTGGCGTGCCATGGTGACAGCCTGTCGGTGCAGGGGCTGGCCGATCTTCTGGGCCAGAGCGTGCCGCATTTCAGTCGCCAGTTCCGCAAGGCGACCGGCCTGTCCCCCTATCAATATGTGCTCAGGATCAGGCTTGACCAGGCGCGCAGGGCGGTCTTGCGCACCCGGCTGCCGCTGCTGGCCATCGCAGCGGATCATGGCTTTGCCAGCGAGGCCCACCTGGCCAACGCCTTCCGGCAACATTTCGGCTACACCCCCGGCAGCTTGCGCAACGGCCGGCTGCAGGTCGTGGGCTGAGCGGGTCTGGATCAGCCAGCCCCCACCAGCGAGCGCCAGGCGCTGTTGTCCATCGCATGGCGTACGGCGGCCGGTTTCGAAAAGCCCGCCTGCTGCTCATAGCGGGCGAGATCAAGGCCCGGGCTGAACGGCGTGCGCATGAAATCCAGCCATGCCCCGAGCACCCGTGCCGGGGAGCGCTGGGCCTTGGGCAGCCGGGCATAGCGGGCCGCCGTCACGGCAAAGGGCTCGGCCGGCCGGCCAGTCACGCGCTCCACATGATCGTTGGGCGCGCCCAGGGCAAAGGCGCCCTCCACGTGATCGCGCACATAATGGGACAGGCTGTTGAGATCGAACGCCGGCACGCCCTGCTGCCGAGCGGCCTTCAGGAACAGCCAGAAGGGCATCGGCACCGCGCGCACCCTGCGGCCCAGCACGGTCGACAGGATGGCGGCCATACCGGGTACATTGAGCAATTCGGGACCGGTTGGACGCCAGCGCTTGCCGATGTGGGACGTTGGGTCGATCAGGGTGGCCGCGGCCACGCGGGCGATATCCTCATTGGACGGCGGCGCGTTGCTGCTGGTTCCCGTGAGGTTGGGCAGGATGCCGAGCAGGGATGCAAAGTCGATCAGCCGCAGATAATTGTCGGCAAAATAGCCCGGCGCAATCGAGATGAATGCCTCGGGCCGCTGTGCGAAGATCGCGTCCACCTCGGCATGGAGGCGGGTGAGCAGCGCTGGATGATCAGGACTGGCGATCCACTGGCTCATGACGGCCACCGCCTCCAGCCGGCGCTCCGCGGCCAGTTCGGCAAAGATGCGCGCGCTTTTCGCCATGGTGGGGGCATAGGGCGGCACGAACCAGGCCCGCTGCACGCCGGCCATCGCGTCGTCCACCTGCTGCCGATCGTTCAGATCAGCAATGGCGACCTCGGCGCCTTGCCGGCGCAGCGCCTGGGCCCGGTCATCAAATCGGCGCACCAGGATGCGCACCGCCATGCCTTGGGTCAGAAGCTCTGTGGCGACGGCGCTGCCAGTGTTGCCCGACGCACCTGTGACCAAAATGATCGGTTTGCGCATCAACGTTATTCCACCTTGGCTTCAGCCTGAGCGGCGAGCTGAGCCTCCAGCCGGCGCACTCTGGCTTCCATCAGTTCCAGCGGCGTTGGCGGATCGAGCACATCGACCAGTCGGTTCAGCCAGGCCGCGAGGCGACCCCAACGCGTGTTCATCATCAGTCTCCCATCTCAGAATCAGGACAGGTTCAGGCGGTCGCCGCCTCCTGCGGGCGGCGACCAAGGATCCACAGCGCATAAAGCGCCGGCAGGAAGAAGAGGGTGAGGGCAGTGCCGACCAGCGTGCCGCCGATCAGCACCACGGCCAGCGGGCCCCAGAAGCTGGACAGGGTGAGCGGCAGGAAGGCCAGCACCGCGGCCAGCGCGGTGAGCACGACTGGCCGGGCACGCCGCACCGTGGCCTCGATCACCGCAGCCTCGCCCGACAGGCCGCGCGCCTGTTCGGCATCGATCTGGTCCACCAGGATCAGCGTGTTGCGCATCAATATGCCGGCCAGCCCGATCAGGCCCAGGATCGCGTTGAAACCAAAGGGCATGCCCGTCA
>JAIXQY010000009.1 GCA_027485485.1 Sphingomonadales bacterium
ACCAGCGCGCCGCCGTTGATCACCACCTTTTCGCCGCCAAAACCGGTGCGCACAAAACCGGTTTCCTTCGACGCGCGCTTGTACAGCCGGGCGATGACCAGCCCAATCGCCAGCAACGAAATGATCAGCACCAGGCCGATGCTGCCAAATGTGGCCAGCATGCCAAAGCTGCCGGCAGGAACGAGTTCGTTCATGGTTACACCTTCAGTTCGGAAAACACGTCTTCGGGAATGGCCACCGCCTGAAAGGCCGGGCCGTCGCGGCTGACGAGCAGCAACAGGGTCTGGGCGGTGAGTTCGGCCGTGCCGGCCGGCTCCACCATCACGAAATGGCGCTGGCCATGGGCATCAATCACCTCGGCCCGTGCGGCATGACCGGCCCGGGCGGTGCCCGCCAGGATGCGGGCACGCCGGCCCAGCAAACTGTCGATATCCACTGCGGTGGTTTCATCCAACGGCAGGATGCGGGCCAGCGGGCGCGACAGCGCGCGGGTGACGGGAATAGCCAGCGCCGTCGCCAGACCGGCGGCCAGCGGCCAAGGCAGCGGGCCGGCCACAGCAGCGGCCGCGAATTGAAGGCCAAAGCCGGCGCTGGCGAACAGCGCCAGCATCACGACGGCCAATATCAACAGCGGTAATCGGCCTGCGTTCAGCCAATCCAGCGCGGCGCCAATGCCGTCTTCGCCGCCGCCGGGCAGATCGCCATCAAGGCCGATCAATTGCAACAACAACAGCAGCAGCAACAGGCCAAGTGCAGCCGTGAAGGGCAGCAGAGCAGGCTGGAAAAGACCAAGCATGGTGGTTGCGCCAGAATCAGAATGAACCTGACGCAATATTTAGGGAGGATTCGGCCAGCTGCAATGGAAACCGGACTGGTCATTGCCGATTTTCGTCGCACCCACGGTCTGCACCCGGCGCAAAGCTTGGCCCGTCGCCGGGCCGCGGCCTCACATCACCAGCGGGCCGTGCTGCAATTTCGGCAACACATGCCGGCTGAACAGATCGGCTTCGCGGGCGTGGGGGTAACCGGAAAGGATGAAGGCTTGCATGCCAGCATCCTGATAGGCCTTGAGCTTGGCGACGATCTGATCGGGATCACCCACCAGCGCAGCGCCGCAACCGGAACGGGCACGGCCGATACCGGTCCACAGATTGTCCTCGACATAGCCGTCGCTGGCCTTGTCGCGCAGCTCGGCCTGGCGCAGCACGCCGACCGACTGGCTGTCCAGCGACTTGGCGCGGATGGCGTCCCCGGTGGCCGCATCGAGCTTGGAAAGCAGATGGTCGGCGGCGGCACGCGCCTGTTCTTCGGTTTCGCGCACGATGACGTGGACGCGATAGCCGAACTTGAGCGTGCGGCCGCGTTTGGCGGCGCGGGCGGTCATGTCGGCGACGACCTCTTTCACCTTGTCCATCGTGTCGGGCCACATCAGATACACATCGGCGGCCTCCGCAGCGGCTTCGCGCGCGTCTTCCGAAAGCCCGCCGAAATAGAGCGGCGGGCATTTGCCGGAGACGGTCTTCACGTTGGGCGGCGGCAGTTGCAGCTTGTAGAACTCGCCTTGGTGGTCGAGCGCGTTGCCGTTGAGCAGGGCCTTGAGGATCTTCATCACCTCCACCGTGCGGTCATAGCGCGGCTTGGAGGCCAGCACCTCGCCCGGCATGTCGGACGAGATGATGTTGACGGTGAGACGCCCGCCAAGGATCTGATCCAGCGTGGCGATCTGCCGGGCCAGCTGCGGCGGCCAGGTCTCGCCAACGCGAATGGCCATCAGCAGGCGGATGCGATGGGTGAGCGCGGCGATGGCGCCGGCAAACATCTGGGTGTCGATGCCCAACTGATAGCCCGAGGGCAGCAATATATTGTCAAACCCGCCCTTTTCGGCGGTCATGACAATGTTGCGGCAATGCTCCCAACTGGAGCGCAGGCCCGGATCGGGCACGCCCAGAAATTCATAATCATCATCGCACAGCGCCGAGAACCAGCTGATTTCAGGGCCATTGGTCATGGCAGATTTTCCCCAAGCGAAGCGACCAGAATGGCGTACCATTCCGCCCGCGTGAAACGCACCTTGAAGGCGTCCGCCGCCTCCGCAATGCGGGCCGGATTCTGGCTGCCCACGATCGGCGTGATGCCGGCCGGGTGGGCCAGCACCCAGGCATAAGCGGTGGCAGCGATGCCCACGCCAAAGCTCTGGCCGTGCGCGGCAAGCGCCGCCTTGACCCGAATCAAACGCTCGTCCTCAGCTTGCTTCCGGCCCGGCCGTGGATCACCATCGCCCAGCCGGCCCTGCCCCAGCGGGGACCAACCCAGCACGGCCTGGCCCATCTCCATCGCCAGATCGAGCGTGCCATCAAAGATCGGTGCCAGCGCCAGCGGTGAAAACTCCGGCTGGGTGGACACCAGCGGCGCCTTCAGATGGGCGGCCAGCGCCCGCGTTTGCGCCGGCGTGAAGTTGGACACGCCAATCGCGCCGATCTTGCCAGCCGCCACCAGCCCATCCAGCGTCCCCGCCACATCGGCCCAATGGGCCAGCATGTCGGGCCGATGGATCTGCCACAGATCAATGCGCTCCACGCCCAGCCGGCTGAGCGAGGCATCGACGGCATCGACCAGATATTCGGGCGACGAATCATAAGGCACGCCCATGCGGATGCCGCCCTTGGACGCCAGCACGATCTGCCCGCGCAGGGCCGGCGCCGCCTGGAACACGCGGCCGAGCAAGGCCTCCGACGCGCCGAACGGCTCGTCATTGTCGGGGCCATAAATATCGGCGGTGTCAAAGAAATTGATGCCGGCAGCCAAGGCGGCTTCGCAGCGGGCTTGCGCTGCAGCGACATCACCGCCGGCAAAGCGCCACATCCCCCACGCGAGCGGTGAGACCTGAAATTCGGACTTGCCCAGCGGGCGGCGATTGGGGCTTAGAGCGATCTGCGACATTTTGGTCTGATAGCGCGAGGATATGGCAGATGGGAAGCACCGATACGATCCGTTGGGGCATTGTGGGCACCGGCATGATGGCGTTGGAGCATGTCGCCAATATCCAGCTGCTGGGCGGCGGCACCATCACCGCCATCGCCGATCCGGTGCCAGCCTGCCTTGATCGCGCCGAACGGGCCATCGGCCACGATGTGGCCCGTTTCCCCGATGCGGCCGCGCTGGCGGCTTCGGGTCTGTGCGATGCCGTTGTGGTCGCCTCGCCCAATTTCACTCACCGCGCCGTGCTGGGCCCGCTGATGGACGCCGGCCTGCATATCCTGTGTGAAAAGCCGTTGGCGACCACGCTTGAGGATGCAAAGGCCGTCGCCGCTGCCGTGCAAGGCTATGACCGCACCTTCTGGACCGCGATGGAATATCGCTTCATGCCGCCGGTTTCGGAATTCGTCGCTCATGTGCATGGCGGCAAGGTCGGCAGGCTGCAGATGCTCTCCATCCGCGAGCATCGCTTCCCGTTCCTGGTGAAGGTGGGCGACTGGAACCGTTTTTCGATCAACAGCGGCGGCACCATGGTGGAAAAATGCTGCCATTTCTTTGACCTGATGCGCCATGTCGTCCAGTCTGAACCGGTGCGTGTCTATTGCTCCGGCGCGATGGACGTGAACCACAAGGACGAGCGTTACGACGGCAAGACGCCCGACATCATCGACAACAGCTATACCGTGGTGGATTTCGCCAACGGCATGCGTGCCTGCCTTGATCTGTGCATGTTCGCCGATGGCGCCGAACAGCAGGAGGAGATCATCGCCACCGGGGATCAGGCCCGGCTGGATGTGCTGATCCCGGCGGGTGACATCATCCATTCCCCGCGCGTCGGCTTCATGAACCCCAAGCAGGCCAGCCGCTGGCATGTCGAAACCCCGGCCGATGCGCTGGCCGCCGGCCAGCATCATGGCTCCACCTTCTTCCAGCACCGGCATTTCGCCGCCGCGGTGCGCGGGACCGGGCCAGTGATCGTCACGGCCGATGATGGCCTGCGTGCCGTGGCCATTGGCCTGGCGGCCGAGATTTCCGCCAAGGAACATCGCGCCGTCACCATGGCGGAACTGGGCCTGTAAAGCTGTTGCAACGCTGCCACAGCGTTGCCGCAACTGCACAAGACCAGATTGACGAGGGTCAAGAAAGCCTGTCTTTGCGACGCAATGCGCCTGCCGATAATGCGGGAGGCAGCCCCGGCCTTGTCCGGACAAACCCAGGGGAGTCCCATGATCCGCCAATTTCTGATGAGCTCTGTCGCCATTCTGGCCGTTGCCGCCGCCCCGGCCTTCGCGCAAACCGCCGAAGCCAGCGATGAACCCGCCGAAATCGTGGTGACCGCGCAAAAGCGCACCGAAAAGCTGCAGGATATTCCGCTGGCCGTCACCGTGGTCGGTGCCGATGCCCTGTCGCGCCAGGCCGTGCTCAACTTGGAAAACGCCCAATATCTCGTGCCCAGCCTGAACTTCCGCAAATCAGGCACCACCATCAACCAGTCGCTCTATATTCGCGGCGTCGGCACCGCCACCTTCAGCCTCGCCGGCGAACCGTCGATCTCCACCGTTCTCGATGGCGTTGTGCTGGCCCGCGCTGGTGAAGCCTTCTCCGATCTGGTGGATATCGAGCGGATCGAAGTGCTGCGCGGCCCGCAGGGCACGCTGTTCGGCAAGAACGCTTCGGCCGGTGTGGTCAACATCGTCACCAAGCGCCCGGGCGACGTGATCGGCGGCTATGTCGAAGGCGGTTATTTCTTCGGCAACGGCACCGAATATCGCGTGCGTGGCAGCATGGATCTGCCGCTGAGCGACACGGTTCGCACCCGCATCACCGGTTTCTATGGCACCTATGATGGCAACATCTTCAACGATGCGCCGGGCGTGAACCGCCGCGTCAACGGTTATGAGCGTTACGGCGTGCGCGGCATCCTCGAGGCCGACCTGTCCGACAGCGTGAAGATGACCCTGATCGCCGACTACCGCGAAGCCAATGATGATTGCTGCGCCGAAGTGATCGGTGATCAGCCCGCCGGGGTTGCGGCGCTGGCACTGGCCGGCATCAACTTCCAGGGCGACAAGACCCGCACCGTCCGCCAGAACCTCGTCACCCGCACCGAGGAAAAAAGCTATGGCGTCTCCGCCCAGTTCGATGTGGAAAAGGACGGCTTCACGCTGACCAGCATCACCGCCTGGCGCCGGTATGACAACAACGAAATCCGCGACGGTGACTGGAACCAGCTGGCGCTGGCCGGCCAGGCCCAGCTGCACGACGTCGGCCCGCAAACCGGCACGACCTTCAGCCAGGAACTGCGCCTGACCTCGCCGTCCGACAAGCCCTTCACCTATGTGCTCGGCCTGTTCTACAGCCATGCCGATACGGATCGCACCTTCACCCGCAACGTCACCCGTTGCGGCGGCGCGCCCACCCCGGCGGTGATCCTCACCTGCGGCAGCCCCGGCGCTGTGGCGGAAAATGTCAGCGGCACCGCCACCTTCGGCTCGAAGTTCGACAACTATGCCGCCTTCGGTCAGGGCACCTACAGCTTCAACGATCGCCTGCGCGCCATCGTTGGCCTGCGCTTCACCAAGGATGATCTGAACATCTATCACAGCCGCCGCGCCACGCCGAATATCGCCGGCCTGCCGGGCATTCAGCCCAACTTCGATCAGGGCGTGTTCGCCACCTCCAGCAACGGTGCCAACAATGGCACGTTCACGTCCACCAACGGCGCAGCCTTCACCACCGGCACCAGCGCCACCAACCTGTCGGGCAAGATCGGTCTGCAATATGATCTGAGCGACGACGTGATGGGCTACAGCAGCTACACCCGTGGCTACAAGGGCCCAGCCTACAACACCTTCTTCAACCTGAACGCGACCGGCACCAATGTCATTGCGCCGGAAATCGCCGACTCGTTCGAACTCGGCCTGAAGAACACGCTGTTCGGCGGCAAGCTGACGCTGAACCTCGCGGCCTTCTATGCCAAGTACAAGAATTTCCAGGCCAACAACCCGGATCTGGTCTCCGGCGTACCGGTGACCCGCTTCACCAACGCTGGTGACGTGTCGACCCGCGGCATCGAAATGGACTTCCTGCTGCGCCCGGTGAAGGACCTCAACATCGCTGGCGGCCTGGCCTTCACCGATGCCCAGGTTGACCGCTTCAACGCCCCGGCGGGCGCTGCGGTGATCCCGGCCGGCACGCCGCTCGGCTTCGCGCCGCGCTGGAAGGGCAGCGTTGGGCTTGATTATCGCTATCGCACCGACATGGCGGTGGATTTCACCTTTGCCGGCAATGTCTCGACCCAGTCGAGCCAGCTGAGCCTGTTCGATGCCAACGCCGCCCTGCGCACCGCTGGCATCATCCGGCCCTACAGCTTGGTCGATCTGCAGTTCGGCATCGTTCAGAAGGAAGACAAGTATCGCGTGACCTTCCTGGTGAAGAATCTGTTCGATCAGAGCTTCCCGGCCCAGATCACCAACTCCGGCTTGGGCGGCAACCAGCTGATCGGCCTGCGTTATCTGATCCCGCGTGAAGCCGATCGTTACTTCGGCGTGCAAGGCCGCGTGAACTTCTGATCGCAGCTGGGCGCGTGGATAGTGCCCAGCACTATCCACCGACTCCAGCAAGATCGGCCAGCGACCAAAAAAGGGCGGCCCCAACAGGCCGCCCTTTCTTTGTGTCGTCTGACGGCGTGGCTCCGCCACGCTCTTTCCTTCTTCCTTCCTGCCATTCACCACCAGCAGACTCGGCGGCTCTGCCGCCGGCTGCGGCTGCCCGCACCGAAGTCAAATCCAGCGGCACAACCCACCCCCAGCCCCTCCCGCAAGCGGGAGGGGAGCAGATTGGTCCTGAAGCACAGACAGCACCACCAGCTCATAGTACTCCCCTCCCGCTTGCGGGAGGGGCCGGGGGGTGGGAAATTCCAAGCCTACCCCACCCCCCGCTCAATCGCCTCCATCGCTTCGTCCGAAAGCCCGAAATGATGCCCCACTTCGTGCACCAGAACATGGGTGACCAGCCCCGCCAGCGTCTCCTCCCCTTCCGCCCACAGATCCAGCAGCGGCCGGCGATAGAGGAAAATCATGTCGGGCAATGCGCCTGACGGCAGATCGCCCTTCATGCCGACATGGCGACCCCAATAGAGGCCGAGCAGGTCCCACGGCGTTTCCAGCCCCATCTCGGCCATCACTTCCGCATCGGGGAAATCCTCCACCTTCAGGATCACATCGGCGAGATGCTGGCGGAACAGATCGGGCAAGCGCTCCACGGCGGCTTGTGCAAGGGCTTCGATATCGGCAAGGGTCGGCGCATAGATCATCCCCCCTGATAGGACGAACCCCCGCCATGGTCGAGAAACTGGATGAAGCTGCCCGCACCGCGCTGGCCGATGCACTGCCGGACTGGACGCTGGATGGCGAGCATCTGAAGCGCAGCTATCGGTTCAAGGATTTCAATCAGGCCTGGGGCTTCATGGCCCGCGTGGCACTGCTCGCCGAAGCCCAGGATCATCACCCGGAATGGTTCAATGTCTATAACCGGGTCGAGATCGCGCTTACCACCCATGATGCCGGCGGGCTTTCGGCGCGCGATGTGAAGCTGGCCAAGGCCATCGACGCGCTGGCATAAACCAGACAAGGAAAAGGCGGCACCCGCTGGGATGCCGCCTCTGCCCGCAACCTGGCTGTTGGTTCAGCCTTCGGCCTCGACGGTCGGGGCGTCGGGCCCGTTCTTCTTGATCGACTCGATGGCGTTCACGGCCGAGGCTTTTGATGAATAGCCCTGGGTCGAAAACATCACCTCGCTGTTGTACATGAAACGCACGCGATACTCGCCGGCCTTGTCCTTATAAAGTTCGAACTTATGGCCCATTGCGTCTCTCCCTCCCCTAACGAATCGCAAGCTAATACGTCATTCGGCCAGCGTCAACGGGGTCTCACTGGCCGGGCAACAGGCCGTAAATCACGCAGGCCTGGGCGCTGAGCGGATAGAGCGGCGGGGTGAGCGTGACCTGCACCGCTTCGGCCAGTTTCTCGAGGCCGGGCGGCGGCGGCGCGGCCATCACGGCGGGTGCCGGCATGTCCATGGCACGCGATTCATACGCCGGTGCCGCCACATCCTGCGCGGCAACCGCCCCGCTGTAACTGGGCCAGCCGGCCAGCACCTGCGTCTCGCACACGCCGCCGCTGGGATCGATCACCTTGGCCATGCCCAACCGCGCCCCGGCCGCCGCCGTGGCCAGCCGGGCACGGCGCACGGCATCCTTCACCGCTGCCTCGTACAGCCAGGTTTTCAGCTCATTGCCTGCATCAAGACTGTACCGCACCTGATCGATGGCGGATGGCCGCGCCGCCACGCTCAACCGATAGGCGCGTTCCAACACGCTGACGTCGCGCACCTCAACCTGCAGCACCGCCGTCACCTCATAGGATTCGATCTGATCGGCCCGGTTGTTCTCAACCATCTGGCCATCCTTGGTGCGATACTGGTCATACAGTGGCCGGGTGACGAGCGTGGTGGTGAGCCGCAACTTGTCCTTGCCCGATGCGGCAAGCGCCGCATCCAGTTCCCTGGCCTTGGCGGTGGCGGCCGTCGTCGCTTCGGCCGCGGTCTTGCTCACCACCGAAAAGCGCACGGCAAAGCCGGCCCGGTTGGCCGGCACCTCGGTGCGGACATGGCCCATGGCGGCGATCACCGGATCCTTCATCCACCAAGGCGCGGGGATGTAGGGCTGGCCGATGGTGGCCGGCGGGGTTTGCGCCGCAGCGGCGGTGGCGGTGAGGGCGGCGATGAGGATCAGGCTGTGCTTCATGAAGCGCAGTGTGGCGCAGGGATGGTTGCGCTTTGATGAATGGGGAGAATTGATCCTCCCCCTTTGGGGGAGGTGCCGAGCATCGCGAGGCGGAGGGGGCGGGCGAAGGCTGCGCATTGGCCGTGCGGGCGCGGCCGGCGGCAGAGCCGCCGAGTCCGCTTGGTGGAATGAAGGAAGAAATAGGGGAGAAAAAGCGCGGCAAAGCCGCGCCGTCGGACGAGTCAAAAGGGGCGGCCTGTTGGGGCCGCCCCTTTCGCTCGCCGTCCGCGTTTCGCCGAGTCTGCGAATAGCTCCGCTATTCGCAGCCGGCTCAACGTGGCGCCATCCGGATACCACCGTCCAACCGCACATCCTCGCCGTTGAAATAGCTGTTCCGGCACATCTCCACCGCCAGGCTCGCATATTCCTCCGGCATGCCCAGCCGCTTCGGAAACAGCACGGTGGCGCCCAGGGCGGCCTTCACATTGTCCGGCGCGCCCTGCAGCAGCGGGGTGTTGAAGATGCCGGGCAGGATGGTGTTGACGCGGATGCCTTCGCTCGAAAGATCGCGGGCGATCGGCAGGGTCATGCCCACCACACCGCCCTTGGACGCCGAGTAGGCCGCCTGGCCGATCTGGCCGTCTTCCGCGGCGACCGACGCCGTGTTGACGATGGCGCCGCGCTCGCCATTGTCGAGCGGCGGCAGGCTGAGCATGCCGGCGGCCGACTTGGCGATGCAGCGGAAAGTGCCGACCAGGTTGATCTGGATGATGCGGTCAAAGGCATCGAGCGGGAAATGCTTGATGCTGCCATCTTCCTTGGACCGGCTGGCGGTCTTCACCGCGTTGCCGGTGCCGGCGCAGTTGATCAGGATGCGCTCCTGACCGATCGCGGCGCGCGCTTTGGCGAAACCGGCATCCACCGAATCATTGTCGGTCACATTCACATTGCAGAACACGCCGCCGATCTCGGCCGCCACGGCTTCGCCCTTGTCGGCGTTCATGTCGAAAATGGCGACCTTGACGCCGTGACTGGCGAGCAGCCGCGCGGTTGCCGCGCCCAAGCCCGATGCGCCGCCCGTGACGACTGCCGACATGCCTTCCAGATTCATCTGATCCTCCTGTGGAAATGATGGCCGGTTATGGGCAGGCACTCGCCGGCCCGCAACCTTTCCAAAGCGTCAGCCCGGCGGCCGCTGCCGCCTGATCTGGGCCTCACGCACCGCCAGATAGATGGTCGATGCCAGGATCAGCCCGCCACCGGCCAGGGTGAGCGCATCATAACGCTCCCCGAACAACAGCACCCCGGCTGCGGTGACCAGGCCAAAGCGCACGAAGTCCAGCGGCAGCACGGCCGAGGCTTCGGAAAAGGAAAAGGCGCGGGTGAGGCTGAGCTGCCCGATGGCAGCCGCCGCGCCAATCCCGGCCAACAGGCCCCACACGGCGGGCGGCGGCGCGGCCCAGACGAACAGCGCGACCGCCAGGCTGGGCAGGCAGGTGAGGATGAACGTCCATGCCGCCACCGCGCGGGCATCATCCACCCCAACCAGGCTGCGCATGGCCACAATCGAATAGCCCGTGGCCACCGCCGACACGATCGCGGCCACGATTCCGGCCGAAATCGGCACACTGCCGGGCCGCAACACCAGCAGCATGCCGGCAAAGCCCACCGCCAGCGCCACCAGGCGCCGCGCCCTGATGCGCTCCCCCAGCACCAGAACCGCCCCCAGCGTGCCGAACAGCGGCGCCGTGTAGTTGATCGCCAGCACATCGGCGAGCGGCGCATTGGCCACGGCATAGAAGGTGCCCATGGTGGCGATGAAGCCCGAGGTGGCGCGGCCCAGATGCACCTTGATGCGATCCCGCCGGATCAGGCCGGGATTGCCCAGCATCATCGGCATCAGGAAGATCAACCCAATGAAATTGCGAAAGAAAACAATCTCGAAACTGTGCAGATGGCGCGCGGCATAGCGGATCATCACCCACATGGCCGCAAAGGCGAAGGCGGAAACGATGAACCAGAACGGGCCAGAGCGGGTGAGGCGGTGCACCCGTTGGGGTTACGCGCCTTGCCCGCCGCTGGGAAGGCTCAACCGTCGAGCAGGCGGGCGAGCGTGGCCACGTCGCTGTCGATCTCGCGATCCTGGCCGCGCAATTCTTCAACCTTTTTAACGGCATGCATCACCGTGGTGTGATCGCGGTTGCCAAAGCGGCGGCCGATTTCCGGCAGGGAGCGCGGGGTCATCTTCTTGGCGAGATACATGGCGATCTGGCGGGGACGCGCCACTTCACGGGCACGGCGTTCCGACAGCAGGTCAGACAGTTTCAGGCCATAATAATCCGCCACCTTGCGCTGGATCTCGTCGATGGTCAGCTTCTTCTCGTGCGCGCGCAACAGATCGGCCAGCGTTTCACGCGTGAATTCAAGGCTGATCGGCTTGCCAACCAGCAGGGCAAACGCGGTGACTCGGTTCAAGGCGCCTTCCAGCTCGCGCACATTGGCGGTGATCTTGCGGGCCAGAAATTCCACAACATCATCAGGCACTTGTACCCGATTGGCCAGGGTAGCCACCTTGGCCTGCAGGATGTTGAGCCGCAGCTCATAATCGGCCGGGTTGATATCGGCCACCAGGCCCCAGGCCATGCGCGACAGGATGCGTTCCTGGATGCCTTCCAGATTCTGCGGCGAACGATCCGCGGTGAGCACCAGGCGCTTTCCGGCGCCGATGATCTCGTTCATCGTGTGGAAAAATTCTTCCTGGGTGGATTCCTTGCCCGCGATGAACTGCACATCATCGATCATCAGCAGATCAACCGACCGCAGCCGGTGCTTGAAGCTGATCGTATCCTTGGCGCGCATGGCGGCCATGAATTCCACCATGAACTTCTCGGCCGAGAGATAGGCCACCCGGGCCTGTGGGTGCCGCGCAAGATAGGCATTGCCGATGGCGTGCATCAGGTGGGTTTTGCCCAGGCCAGTGGCACCGTGCAAGAATAGCGGATTGAAGCCCGGCGCGCCCGGCTCGGCCATGGTCAGCGCAGCGGTGTAGGCCAGTTCATTGGCCTTGCCGACGACGAAATTGTCAAAGCTGTAGCGGGCATCGACCGGCAGCGACTGCACGGCTTGCGCACTGGGGGCCAGCGGGCGGCTTGCGGCCGTCACCTGGCCATTGGCGGCCACCGCCAGCACCACCCGGCGGATGCCGGGGCACTGGTTGGCAAAATGCCGGCGCAGCAGGTCCTGATAATGGCCCTGCACCCAATCCGCGATGAAGGCCGACGGGGCCGACAGGCGGGCCGTGTCGCCATCCAGAGACACCAGCGCGAGCGGCGCCAGCCAGGCATCAAAGCTGTGATCACCCGTGTCCTGCCGCAGGGCCATGCGCACCTTGTGCCACATGTCCCGATCACCACCCGAAGCATGGCTGACAGCCAGCGAAGCCGGAGACGCGCCTGTCGATAAAGTTGCAACCGCGCTCGACACGAAAAACTGATCCTTCCCTCGCCCCCGGCAACAGCCGGTGCGGCCCTCCCCAAAGGGCAAATTCATCCACAATCCGCCAGACCATCCGCCCGTGACGTGGCCGCAAGACAGCGGTCACGCCAAACGGAGGCGCGTCAGACAGTTTCATTCTCTCGACTGGTGCCATGTGGCGCGCGAGCGCGCCGGCTGGCCCAAACCGAAGGTCAGATAAGCAAGCGCAGCCCCTACCGGCAAGCAGACAAATTCCATCCACAGCAAATATTTCGGTTGACAGCGTTGTTCCCCACCTTCCTTCGAAGCCATATCAAATCATTGATTTCAATATGTTTTTCCCGATGTGCCCGACGATTCTCCACAGCCGCAATCGAGCCAAGTGCTTGGATTTTTTGTGTCACTGCGATGACAGAGTGATGACAGAAATTTTTCCTGCCCCGCCAAAAAAATCGCCGCTGCGGCCCAGCAACCGGCCGCTTGCCAACCGGTCGCTGCCGCGATCCCCGCCCAGACCAGCCGAATCGCTGCAACAGTGCGAATCAGTCCACAGCCCGGGCCGCCATGTTGGTTCGCGATACCTTGGCTGCGGGCGGATGTATCGGGCACAAACGGCAATCTGGGGTCCGCTGCGGCGCCTGCCAGTTCGGAGAGGCCTTCCCGGCCAACAACGCCAAATTGTCAAAGAACGCCTGATGGTAGCGCAATCGCCGGGTTGTAGGACAGGCTACAGTTTATCATATTGATCTTAATGGAATTTCTTCCAAGCAAACGAGCGCGCTGGTGCCGTTGGCGACAAATTTGCCGGATTCGCAGCGCCACCGGGCGGCGGAAAAGCCCGGATTTTCCGGCGCAGTGGCCAGGCTGGTGGCCAAAAAATGGACCGCGGTGGCCAATAGTGGCCGGCGGGTGGCACAAACGC
The DNA here is from genome assembly GCA_027485485.1 of Sphingomonadales bacterium. Taxonomy (GTDB): domain Bacteria; phylum Pseudomonadota; class Alphaproteobacteria; order Sphingomonadales; family Sphingomonadaceae; genus Sandarakinorhabdus. Next base: position 13,158 of record JAIXQY010000009.1, read on the forward strand.
CGGGCGGGGTGGCCCGCAAGCATCCAGCCACGAAAAAGGGCCCCGCCAACCGGCAGGGCCCTTTTCAACAGGTCACGCGCTGGCCGCTGGCCAGCACAACCAGATCAGGCGGTGAGCGCCTTCACCCGGCTGGCCAGGCGGCTGATCTTGCGGGACACGGTGTTCTTGTGCAGCACGCCCTTCGACACGCCGCGCATCATTTCCGGCTGAGCGGCCTTCAACGCTTCGGCAGCAGCTGCGGCATCGCCGGCGGCCAAGCTGGCTTCCACCTTCTTCACAAAGGTGCGGATGCGGCTGACCCGCGCCTTGTTGACAGCGGCGCGGCGAGCGTTGCGACGAATGCGCTTTTCAGCCTGGGGCGTGTTGGCCATGTGGTTCCTGCAATCAATCGGTCAAAATGGAATCAGCCCGCGCCTTGGGGGCCGGTGCCGGAAGACGAGCGCCATAGTGGAGCGCTGCGCGCCGGTCAAGCCTTGGCCGGAGGCAACGCCTGGCAGGCCGGGCAAAAGAAGCTCGACCGGCCCGACTGCACGATCCGCGCCACCGGCACCCCGCAAGCGGAACACCCCTCCCCCTCCCGGCCGTAGACGGCAAAATCCTTCTGGAAATAGCCCAGCGTGCCATCGGGCGCTGCATGATCGCGCAAAGTCGAACCGCCCGCCGCAATCGCTTCCAGCAGCACTGCCGGAATGGCCGGCAGCAATCGCCCGATCTGCGCCGCCGTCACCTGCCCGCCCGGGGTTTCGGGGTGGATGCCGGCGCGGAACAGCGCCTCGCACACATAGATATTGCCCAGGCCGGCAATCAGCCGCTGATCCAGCAGGATCGCCTTGGCCGGGGCCAGCCGATCGCTGAACATCCGTTTCAGCAGCGCCGCGCCATAGTCCGGCCCCAGCGGTTCCGGGCCGATGCCGGCGATCAGCGGGTGCGTTGCCACGTCGGCGGTGGCCACCAGATCAAGGCTGCCAAAGCGCCTGGCATCGTTGAAAGCCACCACCCGGCCATTCCCTGTTTCAAACACGACATGATCATGTTTCAGCTTCGCATCAGGATCGACCCGCATCCGGCCGGACATGCCGAGATGGATGATCAGCGTGTCCCCCCGGTCCGTCTCCACCAGCCCATATTTGGCGCGCCGGCCCAGCCGCAGCACATGGGCCCCGGTCAGCCGCTGGCCCAGATCCTGCGGCAGCGGCCGGCGCAGATCGGGCCGGTTGGCCACCACGCGCGTGAAGCGCTGCCCCTCCCACACCGGGGCCAGGCCACGCATCACGGTTTCGACTTCAGGAAGCTCAGGCATGCACCGCGACATAGGGGGCGTTTGCATGGCCGCCAAGCCTCGGCTAAGCCGCGCGGCAATGAAGGATCATGGCATGAGCGAAACCGTCAGCTTCGGTTACGAAGAGGTGGCCCCGGAAGACAAGACCCGCCGCGTGGGTGAGGTGTTCCGTTCGGTGGCCAAGCGATATGACATCATGAATGATCTGATGTCCGCCGGCATGCACCGGGTGTGGAAGGATGATTTCGTCCGCCTCGTCCACCCGCGCCCCGGTGAGGATATTCTCGACATGGCCGGCGGCACCGGCGACATCGCCTTCCGCCTCGAAAAATCCGGCGCCAATGTCACCGTGGCCGATATAAACCCGGCGATGCTGGAAGTGGGGATGGAACGCGCCGCCGAACGCGGCCTCACCAGCCTGATCTGGCGCGAGGAAAATGCCGAAGTGCTCAGCTTTCCGGATCGCAGCTTCGATGCCTATACCATCGCCTTTGGCATCAGGAACGTCACCGACATAACGGCGGCGCTGCGCGAGGCGCACCGGGTGCTGCGTTATGGCGGGCGGTTTTTCTGTCTGGAATTTTCCACCACCACCTGGCCCGGCTTTGCCGAAGTCTATGATCTCTATTCCGAGAAGCTGGTGCCCAAGATTGGCGAGCTGGTGGCCAAGGATGCCGATTCCTATCGCTATCTGATCGAATCGATCCGGCGCTTCCCCAAGATGCCGGAATTTGCCGCGATGATCAGCGCCGCCGGCTTCACCCAGGTGCGCCACCGGCCCATATTGGGCGGCGCTGTCGCCATTCATTCGGGCTGGAAGATCTGAACTTGTTTGCCCTGGTGCATTTGTGGCGGCTGCTGGTGTGGGGCCGGTGCATGGCGCGCTTTGGGGCCCTGCGCCCGTTTGAAGACAAGCGCCTGCCGCTGGCGATCCGGCTGGTGGCGCGCGTCGCCCGGCTGGGCAGCGGCGCGCCCAAAACGCCGGATTTTGCCGGCGGGCTGGGCGCGGTTGGCCCCGCCGCCATCAAGCTGGGCCAGGCGCTGGCCACCCGCCCCGATCTGATCGGCGTGGCCGCTGCCACCGATCTGGCGCGGTTGCAGGATCAATTGCCGCCGGTGCCGTTCAGCGCCATCGAAGCCCAGTTGAACGCAGCCTATGGCGGGGACTGGAAGAGCAAATTCCAGTCCATCCAGGCCGAAGCCATTGGCGCTGCGTCCATCGCGCAGGTGCACAAGGGCGTGACCAGCGACGGCCGCACCGTGGCCATCAAGCTGCTGCGCCCCGGCATCGAAGCCGATGTTGCCTCGGCGCTGGCCACCTATGAATGGGGTGCCGGCCATCTGGAAACGCTGGGCGGTGAATTTGCCCGGCTGCGCCCGCGCGCCGTGATCGCCACCTTCCGCAGCTGGATCGAAACCGAGCTGGACCTGCGCCGCGAAGCCGCCAACGCCTCGGAACTGGCGGAGATATTGGCCGGCGAACCGGATTTCGTGGTGCCGGGCGTGGATTGGGAACGCTCCACCCGGCGCGTGCTGGTGATCGACTGGATCGACGGGGTGAAATTGTCGGACACGGCGGCGATTGCCGCCCTGCCCATCGATCGCGCGCATCTGGCCAAGGTGCTGGTGGGCGGGTTCCTGGCCCAGGCCATCGCCAAGGGCTTTTTCCATGCCGACATGCACCAGGGCAATTTGTTCATCGTGCCGGCCAGCGACGCGTGCGATCATGCCCGCATCGGCGTGATCGATTTCGGCATCATGGGCCGCATCAACCGGCGCGCGCGCCTGTATCTGGCCGAAATCCTGCATGGCCTCGTCACCGGCAACTATGCGCGGGTCGCCGAGATTCATTTCGAGGCCGGCTATGTGCCGCCGCATCACAATCCGGCGGCCTTTGCCACCGCGCTGCGGGCTGTGGGCGAGCCCATCCGCGGCCGCAAGGCGCGCGACATCAGCATCACCGACATGCTGGAGGGCCTGTTCGGCATCACCCGCAGCTTCGACATGCCGGTGCAGCCCCACCTGCTGCTGCTGCAAAAGACCATGGTGATGGTGGAAGGCGTGGCGCTGACCATCGATCCCCATGTCAACATGTGGGAAGTGGCGGAACCCTATGTGCGTGATTGGGTGCGCGATGAAATGGGGCCAGAGGCGGTGATTGCCGACCAGCTGGTGCTGAACGCCCGCGCGCTGGCCCAGTTGCCGCGCCTGTTCCGCCAGTGGGTTGCCGAAAATCCGATGCCCGGCGCCGCACCGCCGCAGCCACCGCTGCCGGCACTGCCGGGAAAGGCGGCCGGCGGCTGGTCCACGCCTTGGCTGCTGCTGGCGGCCGGGCTGGGTGCGGCCGTGGTGGTGCTGCTCGGCTAATCCCACCCCCAACCCATCCCGCAATCGGGAGGGGTTGGAGGTGGGAATTGCACCCGTCCCGCTTGCACCGCGCCCGGCTTGCGCCTATGCCGCCGGCCATGATCGTCAAAGTCACCGTCACCCTGAAAAATGGCGTGCTCGACCCGCAGGGCCGGGCCATCGAATCGGCTCTGAAGGGCCTGGGGTTTGATGGCGTGGCCGGCGCCCGCGTTGGCAAGCTGATCGAGCTGGAGGTGGCCGAGGGCACGGCCCGCGAGACCATCGAAGCCATGGCCAAGCAACTGCTCGCCAACACGGTGATCGAGAATTTCCGGATCGAAATGCCGTGAAGGCCGCGGTCATCGTTTTTCCCGGTTCCAACTGCGATCGGGATCTGGCCGATGCCATCACCAAGGTGACCGGCCGCACCCCGGCGATGATCTGGCACCGCGAAACCAGCCTGCCCGAAGGCCTTGATTTCATCGGCGTCCCCGGCGGCTTTTCCTATGGCGATTATCTGCGCTCCGGCGCGATGGCGGCGCGCTCACCCGTGATGCAGGCGGTGATCGAGGCCGCTGGCCAGGGCCGCGCCGTCCTCGGCATCTGCAACGGCTTTCAGGTGCTCACCGAAGCCGGCCTGCTGCCCGGCGCCCTGATGCGCAATGCCGGCCTGAACTTCGTCTGCCGCAACGTGCAGCTGTCGGTGGCCAACACCCAATCGGTGTTCACCAGCCACTATGCCGCCGGCGAACAGATCATTATCCCGGTGGCCCACCATGATGGCAATTATGTTGCCGATGCCGCCACGCTGGATCGGCTGGAGGGCGAAGGCCGGGTGGCCTTCCGCTATGCCGAAGCGGTGAACGGATCGGCGCGCGATATTGCCGGCATCCTGAACGCCGAAGGCAATGTGCTGGGCATGATGCCCCACCCGGAACGGCTGATCGAAGCCGAGCAGGGCGGCACCGATGGCCGCCGCCTGTTCGAAGCGGCGATGATGGCGCTGGCCTGACGCCGGCAATTGGCGCCAATACGGAAGATTATCCATCAATACGAATGATATCGTCCTTTCATTCCAGATGCTTGCCGATTGAAGCCCGCCATATTGCAAAGCTGTGACAATCCTTCACGTTGAGCATCGGCGCGCCGCGGTTTAGCTGCGATTCCTCACCCCTTCCCTGCCATGGACGCGCCCATGAACGGCATCGACCTCCCGCTTCCCGCCTCCGCCGCGGCCCGCCGCTTCACCAGCCTGTGCCTGCTGGGGCTCAGCGCCCTGCTGCTCACCCTGGTGCTGCGCCTGAACCACGAAGCCCAGGCACTGCCGGTCGGGGCCGATGCCACCCTGGCCCAGGTCAAGCTGCATGGCCTGGCCGTGCTGCTCGGCGCCATGGCCATGCTCAACATCGCCTGGTTCGGCGCGCTGGCCCGTGCCCAGGCCGAACAGGCCCGCATCCGCGCCCGCATCACCGGCGGCCCGTAAGCGCCCCACTTGCCAGCCCGCGGCGGCCGGCGCATCCATGGCGCGAAAGGTTCCGCCATGGTCTCCCGCCGCCAGCTTCTTGCCGTTGCCGCCATGCTTGGCCTGCCCACCCGGCTGCCAGCACAAACACAAAGCCCCGCCCCGGCCGATCGCCTCGTGCTGCTCGGCACCGGCGGCGGCCCCACGCCCAAGGCCCTGCGCGCCGCCCCCGCCGCCGCCCTGATGATCGGCGGGCGCCTCCACATGCTCGATGCCGGCAACGGCGCGGCCCGCCAGGCGGTGCTGGCCGGGCTGCCGCTCAAGAACCTCGCCCACATCTGGATCAGCCATCTGCACAATGATCATGTCGCCGATGCCTTCACCCTGCCCTGGCTGGCGTGGAGCGGCGCACTCACCACCCCGGTCACCGTCCACGGCCCGCCCGGCCTGGCCGCCATGCGCACCGGCTGGGAAGCCTTCGCCCGCACCGACATCGAAACCCGCATGGCCGATGAAGGCCGCCCCGATCTGCGCCGGCTGCTCGCCGTCTCCGAAATCAGCCCCGGCGTGCAGCTCGACAGCGCCGGCCTCAAAGTCACCGCCGCCCGCGTCGAACACCCACCCCTCACCAACAGCTTCGCCTTCCGCTTCGATTGGACCCGGAACGGCGTCGCCAAATCCCTCGTCTACTCCGGCGACACCGCCCCCTGCCCCGCCCTCATCGCCCTGGCCAAGGGCGCCGACACACTGGTGCAGGAAGCCATGTACCTCCCCGCGCTCGACCGCCTGATCGCTTCTGAATCCAACGCCCCCACCCTGCGCGCCCACCTGCTCGCCAGCCACACCACCGCGCAACAGGCCGGCGAAATCGCCGCCGCCGCCGGCGTCAAAACCCTCGTCCTCACCCACTTCGTCCCCGGCGGCGACCCCTCCATCCGCGACGAAGACTGGCACGGCGCAGCGGCCAAGGCATACTCAGGCCGAATCATCGTGGGGCGGGATCTGTTGGCCGTCGATCTGTGAGCCGGACGCCCCCCGCCAGTTTTGACACAATTGACGATTCTGGCGGGAACGGCGATTGTTTTCCCTGTGATTTTTCGGCTGCCTGACCGGGAACACCCCGATTGTTGCGTCTGGATTCATACCCCATCAGCCGGGGTGTAGGACAGGGCAGGACGAGAAGAATAGCCTCCGGCGGCAAGGGTCGAGGACCCTTGACCCGTGGGTTTTCGGGCGGCGCTGGGTGGCCGGAGTACGCCCTCGTACGGGTCTTTCTCGTCAGCCGCAGCGAACGAAAGCTCAGGACCAAAACCGAGCGGCTCAACTGACCATTTCGGCACGTTGACTTCGCCATCGCTCCGGGTAGTCAACCGGTTCAAACCACTTAAGAGCCTGAACCTCCCCCAGCAGGATAGTGACAGGGCATGGTATCTCGCGCATTGCTTGACTATAGCTGAGCACCCTCCACGAATTGTCCATGACCCGAACAGGCATGCAGTTATCGAGGTATAGGAGAAAACAATGTCAGGGCGATATCTGGCGGCATTCGGCGAGGGCGAAGCAAAGATCATTGTCGAAGTCGAAGACCAGCGCAGCGGAATGCAACCGGCATCGCGTGCCGGTGACGCCATGGTCAAGGCCAAGCAATCCTTTGAAGACACAGTCTCCGGCATTCGGCCAATCGCCTCGGCGCTGTTTGACGCCATACAGGGCCTGGCACCTGAAGAGGCCGAGATTGAATTCGGCATCAAGGTTTCGGTTGAAGCTGGGGTGGTGCTGGCATCAGCGGCGAGCGAGGCGCATTGCGTGGTGAAACTCAAGTGGAAACGGCCAGAAGAACAGATGACATCACATGCGCCTGCATGAAAAATCATTGGTCCGCATCAATGCCGGGGCCGGCATTCTGCTGCGTGATGGGCGTATCCTCACCTGCCATCATGTTTTGCGCGATGCGCAGCGTGTAGAGATCACGCTCCCGTTCCTGCCGCAAATCACCAGCCGCCATCATGGTCCGATCATGGCAGATGTGGTGAGATGCTTTGATCAATGTGCGCCTGAGTTACGGGTGGCAGACCAACCGTCTGACATCGCGGTTCTGGCGCTGCCCGCCCCTGTGCGTGATACGGTCACCAACAAAAACTGGGGCATTGGCCCGGCGGACACGCTGTGGCTTCCCGATTGGACGGGCCAATCCTCCACGGCCTATGGCTTTCCGTCTCGTTACCCCAACAGCACATTTGCGCAAGTGGAAGCCCTGTTTGAGGATGCGAGCAATTGGATCGAAGCACGCTCCAGTGGACCAAGCGGCATGTCGCTGCGCGGCGGCTTCAGCGGCGGACCGGTGATCACGGCCAGAGCGCAGGGCGATGTGCTCATCGGCATGATCTCAGCCGCTGATACCGACGAACGGGCCGGTTACATCATCCCGGCCACGCAGTTGTGGCAGGCATGGCCGCCGCTGGCCTCCCCCTATCAGGGTTTGCGGGCGTTCGATGAAACATCGGCCTTGTGGTTTCACGGCCGCGACGAATTCATCCAGAAAATCATTGAACGGCTGGAGCGGGAACCGGTCGTTGCAGTGATCGGCGCATCAGGCAGCGGCAAATCATCCGTGGTCCGCGCTGGTGTTGTCCGCCGGCTGCGGCGCGAGGGCTGGAAGATTGCCACATGCCGGCCGGGAGACGATCCGATCGGCAATCTGGCCCACGCCCTGGTTCCCATCCTTAACCCATCATTGCAAGCACCTGCGGAGATCATCGCTCTGGAAAGCCAAACCAAGCAGAAGATGCGGGAAAACCCAGCCGGGTTCGCCGGTGACTTGCACCGCATGGCGAAAATCACCGGCAATTTCCTGGTGGTCGTTGACCAGTTCGAGGAGATCATCACGCGCAGCCCCAAGTCCGAATTGGCGGTGTTCGACCAGTCGTTGATGCATCTGGCGGCAGCGCCCCGCGACACGCCGCTTCGCCTGATCATCACCCTGCGGTCCGATTATGCAGACCCGGTTTCTCAACTGGACTGCGGGCGCCGGTTGCTGAACGAAGGCCAGATCCGGCTGACAAAAATGAACCGCACCGAGCTGGAACAAGCCATCACCGCGCCCGCCCGAACACTTGGGGTCAGCTTTGAATCCGGGCGGGAATGGGAACTGATCAACCAGGTTGCAGCCAATGACGCGATGCTGCCGCTGGCACAATATGCCCTGAAAGAAGTGTGGCTGCATCAGCACGAGGGCCGGCTCACTGATCAGGCCTTTGCCGATCTTGGCGGGTTTGATCAGGTGCTGGGCCGAAAGGCCGATGAAATCCTAGCGGCACTGGATGCCGACGGGCAGGCGGCGGCGCAGCGGTTGTTTGTCAATCATCTGATCAATGTCTCGAAAAAGGGGATTGATCATGACACCAAGGCGCAGGTGCGGCGCGGCGAGGTGGCAGCAGACGTGTGGCAAGCCGGGCTCGCCTTTGCCGCCGAAGGTGTGTGGCTGCTGACAGTGCAACAGGATGCACCTATTGGCGCCGGTCAGAACAGCAGCGATGCCGTGATGGAAATGACCCATGAAGCCCTGATCCGAAGCTGGCCGAGGCTGAAAGACTGGCTTGATGGCGTGCGTGAAGCCCGGGTGTGGGATCAGGAGGTGCGCGACGAGATTGCACGCTCGCAAGGGGCTGGTGACGGGGTTTGGAGTGCTGAAAAATGCACGCGCGCCCGGCGCCTGCGGACCCAGCTTGATCAGCCGGCTGAGGTGGCGGGCTTTGTGGATGACATGCTGGGCCGCAGCAGCGCGGCGGACATTTGGGAAAATCTGAAATCACCGAGCGCCAGGTCCATGGGGCTTGATCAACTGGCCCGCGCCGATGAAGCGAGCCGCAAGGCCACGTTGCGCAAGCTGTTTGACGACAAGCGCTGCGCCGAAGCCTATCTTGCTCGAGATATGCCAATTGAGTTCCCGCTTGTCGGCCTCTGCCCATCGCGGGCGTTTGACGTGGCAGACGCGATCAACAGTGTGTTTGTGACGACGCGTCAGGGTGATCAGCGGCGGCTGGCCGCGGTTCTGTTTGGTGTCCGACTGGGGCTGGCACTGAAGCCAGAACAACTGGTCAGCGCACTCACCGCAACGAGAGACCGGGGCCAATACAGTGCGCTGGGCACCGCCCTTGCCGCCGTCGCAACCCGGATTGACAACCCGAAGGCGCTCGCCGACCAACTGCTCAGCGCCCTCACCGCGACGATAGACCCGGGCCAATGCCGGGCGCTGGGCACCGCCCTTGCCGCCGTCGCAACCCGGATTGACAACCCGCAGGCGCTCGCCGACCAACTGCTCAGCGCCCTCACCGCGACGAGAGACCCGGACCAACGCGCGGCGCTGGGCACCGCCCTCGCCGCCGTCGCCCCCCGGATCGACAAACCGCAGGCGCTCACCGAGCCACTGCTCAGCGCCCTCACCGCGACGACAGACCCCGGCCAATGCCGGGCGCTGGGCACCGCCCTCGCCGCCGTCGCCGCCCGGATCGACAACCCGCAGGCGCTCACCGACCGGCTGCTCAGCGCCCTCACCGCGCCGAGAGGCAGGGGCCAATACAGTGCGCTGGGCACCGCCCTTGGCGCCGTCGGCGCC
>JAIXQY010000069.1 GCA_027485485.1 Sphingomonadales bacterium
CCCTTGCCGGCATCGAGCAGCAGGGTGGCGGCAGCCAGCCCCTTGTTGCCGGTGCGCAGCACGTTGGTGGTGCCGATGTTGCCGCTGCCCACCTGGCGAATGTCGATCCCGATCAGGCGGGTGAGCAGCAGGCCAAAGGGGATGGAGCCCAGCACATAGCCGATGGCGGCGGCGATCCAGTCCATTGTCATGTTGGCCAGCCTAGCGGCGCGCGGGCGGCCCGTCTATGCTGGCGGCGAGGGGAATGGATGATGAAGTTTGCGCTTGCCGTTGCGTTGGCCCTGGTGGCCGGAACCGCTCAGGCCCAGATGGCCGGGCAGATGAAAACCAGTGCGCCGCGCGACCCGGCCCTGGCGGCGGGGCCGTATGAAACGCTGGTGATTCGCGGCGCGACGATTGTGACCGGCAATGGCGGGCCACCCTATGGCCCGGCCGATATCATCATCAAGGGCGGGCGGATTGCCGATATCCGCAGTGCCGGCACCCCAGGCCTCAAAATCCCCAGCGGCCGGCCACCGGCGGACGCAACGCGGGAACTGGATGCCACCGGAATGTACATTCTGCCGGGTTTTGTGGACATGCACGGGCACCAGGGCGACATCTTCAAGATGAACGATCCCGATTATGCGTGGAAGCTGTGGCTGGCGCATGGGGTGACGACGCTGCGCGGAATCCCGCTTTATGGCGGCGATGCGGCGCGGGCGCTTTCGGACAAGAAGCGCGCGGCGGCGGGTGAGATCATGAGCCCGAGACTCTATGTTTATCAAACACTTGGGAGTGGTGCCAACGCCGGCTGGAAGGGTGGCCGGGTGCTGACGCCGGAAAAGGCGCGCGAGTGGGTGCGCTGGGCCGCAAGTGCCGGGATTGATGGGATAAAATTCTTCAACCGGGGCGATGAAACCCCGGAGATTGACCGCGCCGCCATCGATGAGGCGAAGAAGCTGGGCCTGGGCACGGTGGCGCACCTGTCGCAACCCAACATCGCCGAATTCAACGCCCGCGATGCCGCCGCCGCCGGGCTGGGCACCATCACCCATTTTTACGGGCATTTTGAAAGCCTTATGGATGGCCGCACCGTGCAGGACACGCCGGCGGACTACAACTTCAACGATGAGCAGAAGCGCTTTGGCGGCATTGCCGAAATCTGGGACCAGATCCACCCGCCGGGCAGCCCGGAGTGGGTGGACTATCTGAAAACACAGAAGAAAACCGGGGTGAACTTCGATCCCACCTTCAACATCTACAGCGCCAGCCGCGATCTGATGCGGGCACAGCGGGCCGAATGGCACGACCGCTACACCCTGCCCAGCCTGACGCGATTCTTTGAATCCAACCGGGACAATCACGGCAGCTATTTCTTCGATTGGACCAGCGAGCGCGAATATGAATGGCGGCGATTCTACACGCGCTACATGCAATTGGTGAATGATTACAAGAATATGGGCGGCCGCGTGACAACGGGCAGCGACCCAGGCTTCATCTGGCAGACCTGGGGCTTCGGCTATATCCTCGAGCTGGAACTGCTGCGCGAGGCCGGTTTTGCGCCGCTGGAGGTGATCCAGGCCGCCACCATCAACGGCGCCCGCACCTTGGAGGAACCAAAGGGCCGCGAACCGGACTTTGGCCTGGTGCGGGTGGGCATGCGCGCCGATCTGATCGTGGTGCCGGAGAACCCGCTGGCGAACCTGAAAACCCTCTATGGCACTGGATTTGCTCGGCTTGATGAGGCGACGCAGACCACGGTGGTGAAGGGCGGCATCCGCTGGACCATCCGCGATGGCATCGTGCACGACGTGCCGGCGATCCTGAAAAGCGTCACCGATCAGGTGGCCGCGGCCAAGGCCAATCCGCCGCAATGAAGCCGGCCAGCATCGGCGACTACCGCGCGCTCAGCCGGCGGCGGGTGCCGCGATTCCTATTCGATTATACCGACGGCGGTGCCAACAACGAAGTCACATTGGCCCGGAATGTGGCCGATCTGGCCGATGTGGTGCTCGATCAACGGGTGTTGGTGGACGTTTCGCGGGTGAACGCTGGTACAAGGCTTTTCGGGCAGGATCTGGCCATGCCGGTGATCCTCGCGCCCGTTGGGCTGGGCGGTCTGCACGCAAGGCGCGGCGAGGTGCAGGCGTGGGCGGCGGCGCGGGCGGCGGGGGTTGGCATGGCGCTGTCCACCGTGTCCGTTTGCAGCCTGGCGGAGGTGGCGGCTGGCGGCGGCGGGGCGCCGTGGTTTCAACTCTATCTGGTACGCGACCGCGCCGCGAACGAGGCGATGATTGCCGAGGCGAAAGCACAGGGCGCGCCGGCACTGGTGCTGACCGTCGATCTGCCCACGCCCGGCGCGCGCTATCGCGATGTGCGCTCCAGCCTCACCGGCGCGCCGGGGCTGGCCGGGCAGTTGCACCGGGCGGCGCAGGTGGCGGCGCGGCCAGGCTGGGCGTTGGATGTCGGCCTGTTGGGCGGCCCGGTGGCGATGGGCAATCTCACCCAGCTGGTTGGCGCCAAGGCCCCGCTATCGGATTATCTCGGCTGGATCGCGCGCAATTTCGATGCCAGCGCCGATTGGGATCGGCTGGCCTGGGTGCGGTCGCTGTGGCCGGGGCCACTGATCGTCAAGGGCATCCTCCACCCCGATGATGCCGCGCTGGCGGTGAGCCATGGCGCCGATGCCATCGTGGTCTCCAACCACGGCGGGCGGCAGCTGGATGGCGCGCTGTCGGCCGTGAAGGCGCTGCCGGCGATCATGGACCGGCTGGGCGGCTGCATCCCCGTGCTGGCCGATGGCGGAGTGCGCTCCGGCCTGGATGTGCTGCGCTATCACAGCCTGGGGGCGGCGGCGGTGATGATCGGCCGGCCCTGGGTGTGGGCGCTGGGCGCCGGCGGCGAGGCCGGGGTGGCGCATGTGCTGGCCCTGCTGCAGGCCGAACTGGAAACCGCCATGGCGCTCACCGGTCGCACCCGGCTGGCCTGACCGGCAATTCCGCTGTATCGCGCCAGCATGACCGATCGGCTCACCATCGCCCTTGCCCAGCTCAACGCCCGCGTCGGCGGGCTTGTCGCCAATGCCGATGCGATTCTGCGGGCGCGGGCCGAAGCGCCGGACGCCGATCTGCTGGTCACGCCCGAACTGTCCATCGTTGGCTATCCGCCCGAAGATCTGGTGCTGAAACCCGCGCTGGTGGCCGCCGCGCGCGCGCAGGTGGAGCGGCTGGCGGCGGCCACGGCGGATGGCGGCCCGGCCCTGCTGGTTGGCGCGCCCTGGGCAGAGGGCGACGCGCTGTATAACGCCATGCTGCTGCTGGATGGCGGGCGCATCGCCGGCATCACCCGCAAGCATGATCTGCCCAATTATGGCACCTTCGATGAAAAGCGCCTGTTCACCGCCGGGCCGCTGCCGGGGCCGCTGGCCTTTCGCGGCGTGCGCATCGGCGTGCCGGTGTGCGAGGATATGTGGTGGCCCGATGTGTGCGAATGCCTGGCCGAAACCGGCGCCGAACTGCTGATCGTGCCCAACGGCAGCCCCTATGAAGTGGGCAAGGATGATCGCCGCATGTCACTCGCCGTCACCCGCGTCACGGAAACCGGGTTGCCGTTGGTCTATCTCAACCGGGTCGGCGGGCAGGATGAGCTGGTGTTCGATGGCGCGTCCTTTGTGCTGAACGCGGATCGCACCCTGGCCCATCAGCTTCCCGATTGGGATGAGACCATCCGCCTGACCCATTGGACCCGCACCGACGCAGGCTGGTTGTGTGACGGCGGCACCATCAGCCCGCAGGATGAAGACCCGGCCGATATCTATCACGCCATGCTGGTGGGCCTGCGTGACTATGTGAACCGCAATGGCTTTCCCGGCGTGGTGCTGGGGCTTTCCGGCGGCATTGATTCGGCGTTGTCAGCCGCCGTTGCCGTCGATGCGCTCGGCGCAGACCGCGTGTGGTGCGTGATGCTGCCCAGCCCATTCACCAGCCAGGACAGCCTGGATGATGCCGCCGAATGCGCCCGCCTGCTCGGCTGCCGGCTGGACACGGTGCGGATCGAACCGGCGATGACGGCGTTTGATGCCATGCTGGACCCGCTGTTCGAAGGCCGGCCGCGCGACACGGCGGAGGAGAATATCCAGTCCCGCATCCGCGGCCTGACGCTGATGGGCATTTCCAACAAGTTCGGGCCGATGCTGCTCACAACCGGCAACAAGAGCGAGATGAGCGTGGGCTATGCCACCATTTATGGCGACATGGCCGGCGGTTATTCGGTGCTGAAGGATCTGTATAAAACCACCGTGTTCCGGGTGTGCGAATGGCGCAACGCGCACTGCCCACGCCTGGGCCTGGGCCCGGCCGGCCCGGTGATGCCCACGCGCGTCATCACCAAGCCGCCATCCGCCGAACTGCGCGAGAACCAGACCGATCAGGACAGTCTGCCGCCCTATGAGCTGCTCGATGCCATCCTGCACGGCCTGGTGGAGCAGGAGAAATCCGCACCGGAACTGGTGGCGCAGGGACTGGATGCCGCCACCGTGGCCCGCATCGAGCGGCTGCTCTATATCGCCGAATACAAGCGCCGGCAGGCCCCACCGGGGGTGAAGATCGGCCGCCGCAATTTCGGCCGGGATCGCCGCTATCCGATCAGCAATGATTTCCGCACGGCCTGATCTGCTGCTGGTGCTGCTGCTGGCCGCGGCTCATGCGGGGGGCCCGGCACTGGCGGCGAAGAAGCGCCCGCCCTTGCCGCCGCTGCCGCCGCTGGAACTGCCGGCTGCCGCCCCCCTGATCGATGCGGAGATTGCCGGGCAGCGCGTGCGGCTGACGGTTGATCCGGGCGGCGATGATATCGTGCAGATCAACCCCGAAAGCCCGCTGCGCGCCGTGCTGGCCGCCGCCACACGGCCCGATGGCCAGGCCGTGGACCGCGGGCAATATCGCGTCGCCGTGGGACAGATATCGCTGGCCATCCCGTTCAGCCGCGAAACCATGCTGATTGCCGGGCGGCCGGTGCGGGCGCGGGTGTTGCAACCGGCCGCCGCCCCGCCCGGCCAGCGCGCCGGCAGCGATGGCGTGATCGGCCTGCCACTGTTGCCGCATGATCGGGTGACGTTGATCCTGCGGCCGGCCACCGCCAGCGATCGCAGCCAGACCATACCGGCCCGCATCGGCCGCAGCGATGCCTGGGGCCTTGATTGGCGGCTGCCCGGCGGGGCGGGCGAGCTGGATGTGGAACTGCACCCGCTGCGCACCACCAGCGTGATCAGCGCGGCCGCCGCCAGCGCGCTGGCCGAGGTGGGCGATGGCCGGCTGGTGGGCCCGGTGAGCCGTGTGCTGATCAGCTTTGGTGCCATTCGCCCGGTGCGCCGGCTGGAACTGGGCCGGCCGGTGACGATTGCCAATCTGGTGCTGCGCGGCGGCGTGGTGCGCCTGTATGACTGGGCGGGCCGCACCGAGCTGCCGCCGGATGCACAGGCCCAGGCCGAGGACGGGCTGGCGGTGGTGGGCAAGCGTGGCCGCCAGGGCGCCTGGCGCAACATCAAGCTGGGCCATGATGTGCTGGGCGCTTGCGCCAGCATCAGCTGGCAACGCACGCCGGCAGCGTTCACCTTGGTGTGCCCGGAGCAGCCCTCACGTTAGTGAGAGCGGCTCACCGCGCACCCCGCCCCCCGTTGCTGGCCAGTCTGGCCCATGATAGCCTGTGGATTGTGTACAGATGTGACCACCGGAAGAGTGGGCTCTGGCGCGCGTTTGGGGAGCAACGTTTCGGCCGGGTCGGGCACAACGAACGTCCACCAGCAGGCCGAACCCGTGAGGGGGATCATATGGCCATTCCGCTTTTTTCGCATCGCTTTGGCGTTTCACAGCAGTTGGGCGTTTCGCACCGTGTGATGGCGGCGGCCCTGATGGCAGCCATGGCGCTGCCAGCGGCGGCCCAGACCGCACCCGCCCCGGCCAAGGCCGAACCGGCCGCCGATGAACCGGCCGAAGAAACCATCGTGGTGACCGGGTCGCGCATCGCGGTGTCCGGCTATACCGCGCCCACGCCGGTGACGGTGGTGAGCGAGGAGCTGATCCTGCGCGATGCCAAGCCGACCATTGGCGACGCCATCCGCGAACTGCCGGCGGTGGGCTCGTCTGCGTCGCCGAACAACACGTCGGGTGCCGGCAATATCGTGGCGGGCATCACCGGGCTTGATACGGTGAACCTCAGGAACCTGGGCGTCACCCGCACGCTGGTGCTGTTTGATGGCCAGCGCGTGGTGCAATCCAACGTCACCGGCCAGGTCGATATCGGCACCATGCCCACCGCGCTGGTGCAGCG
>JAIXQY010000177.1 GCA_027485485.1 Sphingomonadales bacterium
ACCAGCCTGATCCTGGTGGATGCCGATACCCCCGGCTTCGCCCGCGGCCGCAACCTCGACAAGATTGGCCAGAACAGCGCCGACACGTCGGAATTGTTTTTCAACGATGTCCGCGTGCCGATGACCAACTGCCTGGGCGAGGAAAACAAGGGCTTCATCTATCTGATGAGCCAGCTGCCGCAGGAGCGTCTGTCGATTGCCATCTCCGCCCAGGCCGGCGCGCAGCGCGCGTTCGATGAAGCGGTGAAGTTCGTGAAGGAACGCAAGGCCTTCGGCAAGACGGTGTGGGATTTCCAGAACACCCAATTCACCCTGGCTGGCCTGAAGACCGAATTGCAGGTGGGCTGGGCCCATATCGATTGGGGCTTGCAGAAGCTGATCGAAGGCAAGCTGACCGACGCCGAAGCCAGCGCCGCCAAGCTGTGGCACACCGAACTGCAGGGCCGCGTGTGCGATGAGGCGCTGCAGCTTCATGGCGGCGCCGGTTACATGAACGAATATCCCATCGCCCGCCTGTGGCGCGATGCGCGCGTGCAGCGGATCTATGGCGGCACCAGCGAGATCATGAAGCTGGTGGTGAGCCGCACGATCTGAGGACCAGTTTCTCAACAAGCGCTCGTCATGCTGAACTTGTTTCAGCATCCATGGGACGCCAGCCTGGTAAAGGGTGCTCGCTGGGGCATTTGGGCCATGGATGCTGAAACAAGTTCAGCATGACGCGGCCTTTGGTGGGAACAACTGCCTTCGCGCCGGCATTGGTGCCGTGCATTCTGGCCCGATTGCCTTTGTTGTGATCCGAGGTGATACTTCCGCCCATAAAATGGGCGGAGGCTGAACCATGTTGACCAATCCGGCGGCGTTTTTCGATCGGGTGCGGGCGCTTGATCTGTTGGGCCCGGTGTTGACCCAGTCGGAGGTGGACGGCTGTTCCCACAAGCTGGCCGCCTTTGGGCCGGCCGGCTGGGGCATTGGCTGGGCGGCCTATGGCCTGGCCACCAGTTACCACGAAACCGGCCACACCATGCAGCCGATCAAGGAATGGGGCGGCGAGGAATATCTGCGCCGCAACTATGACATCACCGGCCGGCGGCCGGATGAGGCCCGGCGGATGGGCAACACCCAACCCGGTGATGGCGTGCGCTATGCCGGGCGCGGCGATGTGCAGTTGACCTGGAAGAAAAATTATCAGCGCGCGCAGGACCAACTGGGCGAGCCATTGGTGGCCAATCCCGATCTGGCCCTGCGCCCCGATCTTTCGGCGCGGATCATGGTGCGGGGCATGGAACAGGGCTGGTTCACCACCCGCCGGCTCGACCATTATGCGCCGCGCGAGTCCGGTCGGCTCGATCGCGCCATCTATGTGCGGATGCGGGCGATCATCAACGGCAAGGACAAGGCCGATCTGATCGCCGCCAACGCCGATGCGTTCGAGGATGCGCTGGTGAACGGCGGCTGGACGGTGTGAGCCGGCCAAATGCGGCATTTTCCGGCATGGCGCGGCCGGGTTTCTGCCCTTAACCGGTCGCAATCTTCTGCCATAACCGGTGCCATGATGATTGCCGCTGCCGCCCGCCTGCCTGAATCCGCCCCGCCGCCTGTCAACAATGGCGCGCTGGCCGGGGAAGATGTGGCAATGATCAAGCTGGCGGCCACGCTTGGCCGCGAGTTGGCCGCCTACAAGCCCGCCATTTATTGGACCGACACGCTGGCCTCGGCCGCGCTGGGGTGGGGCGCGCTGGCGGCGCTGATCCTGATGCCGGGCCTGCCCGTGGCCGCCACCGCCGCATTGGCCGTGGTCGCCGTGCTGGCGCTCTACCGGCTGGGCAGCTTCATCCACGAGATCACCCACATGAAGGATGACAGCGTGCCGGGCTATCGCCTGGGCTGGAATCTGCTGGCCGGCATCCCGCTGATGATCCCCAGCTTCATGTATGAAGGCGTCCACAATCTCCACCATGCCCGCAACCGTTATGGCACGGCGCGCGATCCCGAATATATGGCGCTGGCCCTCAAGCCCAAGCACAGCCTGCCGCTGTTCGTGCTGGTGGCCGCGCTGGGGCCGATCGGCCTGATCATCCGCTGGAGCCTGCTGGCGCCCTTGTCATTGCTGCCGCCGGTGCGCGAGTTCGTGCGGGCCCGGCTGTCGGCGCTGTCGATCAACCCCGATTTCCGCCGCGATCCGCCGGCCGGGCCGCACCGCACCCGTTGGAACATCATGGAGGTCGCAACATCGGTGATGGTGATCGCCGTGCTGGCCGCGGTCGCCACTGGCATCATCCCGCTGCGGGCGTTCGGCATCTGGCTGGCGGTGCTGTCGGCCAGCATGGTGATCAACCAGATCCGCACCCTGGCCGCGCATCTGTGGGAGAATGACGGCAAGGTGATGACCATCACCGGCCAGTATCTCGATAGTGTGAACGTGCCGCCCCCGGCGCTGCTGCCCGAACTCTGGGCGCCGGTTGGCCTGCGTTACCATGCGCTGCACCATCTGCTGCCCGGCCTGCCCTATCACGCCCTGCCCGAAGCCCATCGCCGCCTGGCGGCTGAGCTGCCGCAGGGCAATGCCTATCACGGCGGCAACCACCCCACGCTGGCCGGCGTCATCGCCCGGCTGTGGGCCAGCGCCGGCACCGCGCGGGCCTGAAGTTCCTCCCCAAACTTGTTTGGGGAGGTGGCGCCGAAGGCGACGGAGGGGCAGCGGGGGCAGGGTCCCCTCCGCCTCGCGGTGCTCGGCACCTCCCCATTCAAAGAATCGGGAGGATTATTCAGATCCGCCCGTGTTCCTGCATCCAGGCCATCACCCGCCCGGTGGCCATGTCCACCAGGTGCGGGGCCATGTTTTCCGGCGGTGGCGGCAGGCTGTCAAACACCCGGCTTTCGCTGAGCAGCTGGTCGCCGCGCGCGATCACAAAGCCCTGCCAGCCCTTGTCGCGCACCGCGTTGCAGATATCGGTATAGACATGCAGCCCGCCGGCATAGGCCATGAAGCGGCGTGGCTTGCCCGGCACGTTGGCGCCCATATACCAGCTGTTGGCCTGGGGCAGCAGGGTCATCGCGGCGGTCTGGTCGCAATGGTCGGTCCAGGCCTGTTCGGCTTCGCGGCTGGCTTCGATGCGGCCGGCCTGGCTGGCGTTGAGTGACCCGATGATGCTGGCGACATATTCGACATGCTGTTCGATGCTGTGGATCATGTTGGTCAGCACCGATGGGCTGCCGGGGCCGGTGATCAGGAACAGGTTGGGGAAACCCGCCACCATCAGGCCCAGATAGGTTTCGGGGCCGGCGGCCCAATGCTCCGTGATGGTCTCGCCGCCGATGCCCCGGATGTCGATGCGTTCAATGGCGCCGGTCATCGCATCAAACCCGGTGGCGAGCACCACGGCATCGAAATCAAAGCTGCGTGCCGTGGTCCTGATGCCGGAGGCGGTGAACGTCTCCAGCGGATCGGCGCGCAGATCGACCAGTTCGACATTGTCGCGGTTATAGGTGGCGTAGTAGCCGGTATCGACGCACGGGCGCTTGGTGCCGAACGGGTGATCCTTGGGTGTGAGCAGTTCGGCGACCTTGGGGTCTTTCACCTGTTCGCGGATCTTGGCGGCGACGAAATCGGCGATGATCTTGTTGGCGGCCGGATCAATCGCCTGATCGGCAAAACCACTCAGGATGCGGAACCCGCCCCAGGCCCAGCGCCGTTCCAGCTCGGCCTTGATCTCCTCCGGCGGGGTGTGGATGGCAATGGCGTCTTCGCGCGCTTCATTCCAGAAGCCGCCAACGGTGGCGCGGCTGCGGGCGCGATAGGCGCGGGGATCGGCCAGCCATTCCTGCCAATCATCGTCCGGAATCGGGCCATTGTGGGCCGGCATCGAGTAATTGGGCGTGCGCTGGAACACGGTGAGATGCGCGGCGCTCTGGGCGATGATCGGGATCGACTGGATGGCCGACGATCCGGTGCCGATGATGCCGACGCGTTGCCCGCTGAAGTCCACACCTTCATGCGGCCAGCGCGAGGTGCGGTGGATGGTGCCCTGATAGTCCGCAATGCCGGGGAAGGTGACATCGGTGGGGACGGACAGGCAGCCGGTGGCCAGCACGACAAAACGGGCCGGGATGGTCTCACCGCTGTCGATCGTGACGATCCAGCCGTCGGCGGCGGCGTCCCAATGCGCGGCGGTCACGCGGGTGTTGAAGCGCACATGCCGCTTGATGTCGAACCGGTCGGCGACGTGATTGGCATAGGCGAGCAATTCGGGCTGCGGCGCATAGCGCTCGGTCCAGCGCCAGTCCTGCTCCAGTTTCTCGTCAAAGCCGAAGCTATATTCCAGGCTCTGGATATCGACCCGGGCGCCGGGATAGCGGTTCCAATACCAGGTGCCGCCAACGCCGCTGCCGGCCTCGATCACCTGGAATTTCAGGCCCTGTTCGCGGGCTTTCAGCGCCATGTACATGCCGGAAAATCCGGCGCCGACAATCAGCACATCCAGTCGTTCTGCCATGGCTTCGCCCTCTCCCAACGCCCTGATTTCAGGATCTGTGGGGTGGACGCTAACATGGCCAGCGGTGGTGGGAAGCTGGGATTATTGGGTGCGACCAAAATGAAGAAGGCCCGGCATCACGGGGATGCCGGGCCTTTCTCATGCTTTGCGCGGTGCGATCAGCCGCCGCTGGTTTTCCCGCGACGGGTGGCGGCAACCATCATGGCACCAGCAGCCGCCGGCTCTGCAGCCAGCAGGGCTTCCGGATCCACCGCTGCGGTTTCGGCCGGAGCCGGGGCAGGAGCCGCGGCAACGGTCGGAGCCGGTGCAGCGCCCTTCAGCGTCGGATAATCCTTCAGCATCTTGTATCCGCCCAGCGGCTTGTTGACGCCCTGGTGGCAGGTCGCGCAGTTCACCTTGAGCGGATCACCATGCGGGCCACGGCGGTTGCCATAAGCGCCCTTGCCATTGGCCGGCCACACATCACCCAGCGCGGTGATATAGTTGTTGTTGATGTCCCGCACCATGCGGATGCCATACCAGGCAACCACGCGCTGCGGCCGGCTGTCTTCCCACTTCGCGAAGTTGTTCGAGTTGTGGCAGAAGCTGCAGTTGACGCCCAGGCCCTGGCTCATGTGCATCATGAGGCCATAGGTTTTCTCGGTGGTCTGGATCGCCGCCTTGCTGGCCGCCGTCGGGAAGGCCTTGCCGCCGACGCGGATATTTTCCTTGCCGGCCAGATAATCCGTGAACGGATCATAGTTCAGGCTGGCATAGGCGACCGACGGCGCCGGGGTGTTGCCACCACGCTTGTTGCCGTTGATCGTCGCCGGATCGGGCTTGGCGGTGGACCAGTTGTTCACCGGCACCGGGTTGCCGCGATGGCAGGTCCAGCAGGTGACGCCGGCATTTTCCTGCCCCGCGAAGTGCGGAACCCAGGTGGCGTTGATGTTGCGCGTCATCTGCAACATCTTGCGCGCCACGACCTTGGTGTATTTCTCATCCGAGGCCATGTTTTCCGGGTTGTGGCAATAGGTGCAACCGGCATCCTTGATCGGCGCGCCATCCGGGGCAACCCAGGTGGTCATCGCCTGCATCAGATAGTTGAACTCGTCCACCGAGGTGTCGCCCAGCACCTGGACGTTCTCATAGGCCGTGCTCGCCTTGTCGCCAGCCACCATCTCGGCGGTCAGTTCGTAGGGCGGGGCGGGGATGTCCCCAACCTTCGCCTTGGTGTCGGGATCGGAGATCAGCACCAGGGCGGTGCCGCGCGGCCCGACCTGTTCCTGCTCTTTCGTACCCAGTTCGCAGCCAGCCAGCAGCAGGGCCGGCAGGGCGATGGCAACAAGCCTGTTCACCATGTTCATTGCGGTGCTCCCGGAAGAGTGGCCGGATCGACGACGCCGGTGGCCGGATATTCCAGCGCGAAGCCGTGCTGAACAGCCCAGAGATACCAGTTATCGACAACCGTGCCGGTGAGCAGGATGCCGATGCCGCCCGTGAGCGTCGTCAGCACCGCAAACCACCAGGCCCAGCGGTGGATCGATTCCATCGTGGCGTTCCAGCCCATCGTCCAGCGCCAGAACAGCGCGGCGCGTTCGGACGCCGTGCCGCGATCGGTGATCTGTTCGATTTCGCGTTCACCGCCATAACGGCCGACGGCCAGGATGGTGGCGCCGTGCATGGCGAACAGCAGGGTGGAGCCATAAAGGAACACGATGCTGAGCGCGTGGAACGGGTTGTAGAACAGGTTGCCGTAGCGGATCGAGAAGGCGGCCGTCCAATCCAGGTGCGGGAAGATGCCGAACGGCACCGCTTCGGCCCAGCTGCCCATCATCATCGGGCGGATGAAGCCGAGCACCAGATAGAGCCAGATCGCCGAGGCAAAGGCCCAGGCCACGTGCGTGCCCATGCCCAGTTCCTTGGCGCGGGTATAGGTGCGGGCCCACCACAGCAGGATGGAGGCGGTGAGGAAGAAGCCGGCACCAATCCACCAGCCGCCTTCGGCCAGCGGCACGTTGAAGGTGAAGCCATATTTGGCCGACGGCGGTTCAAGGCTGAGCCAGAACAGCTGGCGGACGAACTGGACAGGATCCCAGTTCACCGACGCCAGCATGTTGAGACCCATGATCTCGATGGCGATGAAGCCGCACATCAGCGACGCCACACCGAGCGTGCCGAGATAGATCGGGCCGAGCTGGGCGCCGCCCAGCTTGCCCATCAGCCACGAGGTGCCGAAGGGACCAATGCGGCTGTCGTTGTGCGGGCCGAGCGGAACGCCGGCTTCCAGCTCACCACGGAGCTGAACCTGCGTGAAGATATTCTGATAAGCCATGGTGCGTCCTTATCCTCAGCCCCAGACCGGCAGATTGAGCCACCAGGTCCACCATTCCGGCCAGCCACGCGACCAGAAGGGACCCGAGATGATGATGCACACCGCGCTCCAGAAGCCGGCATTCATCGCCAGCAGCAGGCCGACGCGGTGGATGCCCAGCGTGCCGACCGAGTAGCCGATCAGATCGCGGAAGAACGTGTCTTCATATTCCGGCGACTTCACCGTTTCACCCGGAGCCGGATTGACCGCCGACAGCACCAGAGCGCCGTGCAGGCCAAGCGCCAGCGTGGTGGTGAAGAAGAAGCTCACCGCCAGCATGTGGGCCGGGTTGTAGTGGAAGTGCAGATACTGATAGCCGGTGTTCGACACCCAATCGAGGTGGGGGAAGATGCCATAGGGGAAACCATAACCCCAGGCGCCCATCAGCATCGGGCGGAACACGACCAGCGTGACATAGGCAAAGATCGCCATGCCGAACGCCGCCGGCACATGATACCCCATGCCGAGCTTGCGGCAGATTTCGACTTCACGCAGCGCCCAGCTGCAGAACGCCCCGATGGCGCAGATGGTGATGATCTGCCAGAGCCCGCCTTCGCGCAGCGGCGCGAAGCTGAGACCATAGGAAATGTCGGGCGGAGCGATATTGATCAGCCACGGATTCCAGGTGGGGCCGATGGCCGCGCCGTACATGATCAGCGCCGTGCCCAGGGCAGCGAAGAAAATCGTCGTGACGCCGAAAAAGCCGACGTAAAAAGGACCAATCCAGAAGTCGAAGAGGTCGCCGCCAATCAGCGTGCCCCCGCGAACTCGATATTTGCGTTCAAAACTCAACACTGCCATGGCGCACCTCCCCGAGATTACCGCAAGTGGCTTTACGCCAGCGGAACGGGCCAGTTGGTGTGTGCGGATGGGCGGGCGGCGGAACCTGCCCGCCCATCACGCGCTTGACCGGAAAAGCCCGGGCAGCCTGATAAATCAGGCGGCCTGGCTGGTTTCGGTGATGGCCGCAGCTTCCTTCGGCTCTGCGCCGTCCAGCCAGTTGTAGCGGCTGGAACCGAGCAGGATGAAGTGAATCAGGATGGCCAGGGTGAACAGGAAAACCGCCAGGGCCGTGCAGATGCGCTGGGGGTTGAAGGTCTGCCAGATCTTCCACATTGTCGTCGCTCCTTAGGCCTGGGGCGCAGCGACGCTGGCAGCGTCCGCCTGCTGGATCTGGTGGATTTCAACCGCCGCATACGGGCGCTTGGAACCAAACCACGGGCGCCAAACCCAAACGAGCCAGTGGGCAATCACAGCCACGATCACGAAGAACGCCATCGAGACGACGAAGCCCCGGTGGAACTCCTTCGCTTCGGCGTCGGTCAGGTACGTACCCGGACCAATCTTGTTGTCACTCATGCCTTTTCCTCCGATGGTTCCGCCGCACGAGGCCGTTATAGCCCCGCCCGACCGGCGGCTTCGCGACGTAGGATGATTCCGCCGCAAAGACTGTCAAGCTCTCTGGACACCCCGTCCGTCAAGCAAATTCCTCTGCCACCTTCATGGCAAGTTTGTAATGGCAAGAAAAGAGGGAAAATTCGGCCATCACGCTGCCTGTGCTTCATAAAGCCGGACAGCCGCGTGCAGCCGTTCCATCGTCACCAATTTGTCCCCGGCATCGCGCGTCACACGCTCTGCCGCATCACGCAGGCGCTTGGCCGCGGAAATGCGCACCAGCACCGGTTCCTTGTCCACCATGCGATCCAGCTCGGAGCGGGCATCATCGGCCCACATCACCGCTTCCAGCAGGCGCGACGGGGTGGCATCGGCCTTGTCCATCTGGGTGGACAGCGGCAGGATGAAGAACAGCGCATCGAACAGGGCGTTGCACACTTCCTGCATGATCCAGGTGCAGCCGCCATAGCCCATGAACGGCGTGCCGGTGTGGCGGCGGATGGCAGCCCCCGGGAAGCTCGCGTTCAGATAGATGGAGCGGCTGTTGGTTTCCGCCATGTACATGCGTTCGTTGTAACTGCCGAACACGATCAGCGGGCTGGATGTGCGGATGGATTCGCGCACCGCCTCATTGTCGGGCTTCACGCCCGCGTTGCGCTGATAGGCGAACACGCAGGGCATGCCCATATCGTCTTCCAGGAACACCTTCATGCCACGCGTGTAGGTTTCGGTCGCCACGATGCCAAAGCTGGCCGTGGCGAAGAAATCCTGGGTGACCGAGCGCCACAAATCCCACAGGGGTTTCAATGTGGTGTGCTTTTCCTTCTCGATGAACGGCTGCGGGTCCACCCCGGTCAACTCGCCCAGCTTCTCGAGGAAGGCGGTGGTGCTGGCCAGGCCGATCGGCGCCTGCAGATAGGGGCGCTCCAGCGTCTCGCACAGGTTGCGGCCCCATTCGCGATACATGCACACGTTCACCGAGGCATCGGCCAGCCGGCGGATATCGGCCAGATGGGTGCCCAGCGGGAACACCATGTTCACTTCGCAGCCGATGCCTTCGATCAGGCGGCGGATTTCCGCCAGATCCGATGGCATGTTGAAGGTGCCATATTGCGGCCCGATGATGTTGACGAGCGGCTTCTCACCCTCTTTCCGAACCTTCGGATTCGGCATCTTCTTGGGGCCGAACTCCTTCCACAGCCAGGTCAGCGCGCGGTCAGCCGATTGCCATTGATCCTCATCGATGGTGCGCGGCAGGAAGCGCACGATGCTGGTGCCTTCTGGCGTCACACCGCCACCGATCATCTCGGCAATGGAGCCGGTGACCACCACCGACGGCAGCGCCGGATCGAGCGTTTTCCACGCCCGCTTCATGGCGCCTTCGGTGCCGGTCTTGCCCAGTTCTTCTTCGCCAAGGCCCGTGACAACGATGGGCAGTTCGTGCGGCGGCAGGCCATCGGTATAGTGCAGCACCGAGGTGACGGGCAGATTCTCGCAGCCCACCGGGCCATCGATCACCACCTGCAGGCCCTTGATCGAGGTGAAGCTGTACACAGCGCCCCAATAGCCGCCTGCGCGATCATGGTCCAAAACCAGCATGGCTCAGTTACCTATTGCTTCGCTCGCCTTGGCGGCGGCGATCATCTTGCCAGCGAACTTCTTCTTGAACTCCGGCCGGTCAACCGGAACATCTTCCCAGATGCCAGCGGCAAAGCCCTCGCCAACGCCGTTGAAGAAGCCTTTCATCATGTCAAACCGGCCCTTGTTGCCCAAGGCGCCATTGATCACCTGCGCCAGGCTGCCAGCGCCAGCCGGGCCCATCAGCGGCCGGGCCGAGATGAGGTTGGTGAAATACAGGCCAGGGATGGCACGGGTCTTGGCGTGCTGCACCACCGG
>JAIXQY010000039.1 GCA_027485485.1 Sphingomonadales bacterium
ACGGCGCAAGCCTGGCTGGCGCAACTGGATGGCACTGGCCGGTTGGCCAGGGGCTTGGTGCTGCTGCGCAACGGCACGCCCGGCCTGTCCGTTGGCAGCCAGGACCTGTTGGCCTTTTCTACCAATGTCGGTGTTCCTGAACCGACAAGCTGGGCCATGCTGATGGCCGGATTCGGGCTGGTGGGCGCAATGCTGCGCCGCCGCCGGATCTTGGCGGTCAGCATCTGAACCGGGTCAGCGGCAGGCAATAGGCGGAGCGCGGCCGCAACGCCCCGCCCCGCGCCGTCTCCCGCTGACCCGTGTTCTTCGCCGCCGAAAACGCCCCGCACCCTGCTGAAGGCCAAACCGCTGATGTGGCGGCGCAATATTCGTTGCAGGCACCATGTTCAGCGCCGATCGCAGTGATCAATGATCCTGTGTCCGTAAATTCCGAAGCTTTCCAAAATCCTGGTGTCCTCCACCATATGCCTGCGCAGCGATTTTCCAAACATGGGAAATCCGGAGCAAATATTGTGTAAGCAGGAGGTGCGACCATGAATATCGTGAGCAATTTTTCCGGCGCAAATGTGCCGAAGACTGTGGCCATGGCATCTCTGATGCTGTGCATTCATGTTCCAGCCCTGGCGGTTTCGCCTTTGAACAGTGCCGGTGAATTTGCCGTTCTGGGCGCCAGCACGGTTACCAACACTGGTTCAACGTCAATCACCGGCAACATCGGCGTTTCGCCCGGTGCGGCCATCACCGGTCTGGGGACGGTCAGCCTGAATGGTGCCGTCCATGCCGCCGATGGCGTGGCCAGTCTGGCGCGCAGCGATGCCAGCTCCGGCTTTGTGACGTTGGGCAATCTTGTGCCCGGCTTCAACCTCACCGGGACTGATCTTGGCGGGCTGGCCCTGGCCCCCGGCGTGTACCGGTTCGACAATTCGGCCCAGTTGACGGGCGGTCTCACGCTCGATTTCGGTGGCACCGCAGGCGGCATGTTCGTGTTCCAGATTGGGTCAACGCTCACCACGGCATCGGGATCGGCGGTCAATGTGCTCAATGGTCTGGCCGATAGCAGCATCTTCTGGCTGGTCGGCAGTTCCGCCACGCTGGGCAGCTCCACCGATTTTGTCGGGAACATCCTTGCGGATCAAAGCGTGACGCTGAACAGCGGCGCCCGCATCCTGTGCGGCCGGGCCATCGCCCTGGTTGGCGCGGTGACCATGGATGGCAACACGGTGTCCAACAACTGCGCCACCAATGATTATGCGTCGGGCCGCAGCGATTTTGGCAGCAGCGGCTTTGCCGGCGCCGTTCCAGAGCCAGATGCGTGGGTGCTGTTGCTCGCCGGCTTCGGCCTGACCGGCGCCCTGCTGCGCCGCCGCTCTGCCATCACCGGCGCGGTGTGATCATTCCGCCGCGGTTTGCAGCGGCGTGATGGCATCCAATGCCGGGCCGGCGGTGCGGCGGGCGAGATCCAGTTCAAATTGATGTTGGAGGCCAAGGAACAGACCTTCGGACACGCTGAAATAGCGGGCTAGACGTAGGTCTGTCGTGCCGTCGACGCCGGCGCGTTCCGCCACAATGTCCGCCAGATGGGTGGCGTCAATGCCGGTTGCTGCTGCCACATCTTCCAGGTTCAAGTCGCCGCCAATCTGAAACTCCTCGCGTAGGAATTCGCCCGGATGCACCGGGGGCAGGGGATCGGCCTCAATGATAATCCTCGACGCGCACATCTTCGGCTGCTCCATCAACCCAGCGGAATGTAACACGCCACTGGTCGTTGATGCGAATGCTATATGTGCCCGCGCGGCCACCCTGCAAGGGCTTCAAGCGATTGCCCGGCGGGTTGCGCAGATCGTCGAGGGTTTTGGCTTTGCTGAGCAGGATCAGCTTGCGCTGCGCGGTGCGGGCCACATCCGGTGGGAAGCTGCTAACGCGCAGGCCGGCAAACAGGGCTTCGGTGCCTTTGTTGTCAAAAGTCCGGATCAACTTGACGCTCCAATCGAATAATTGGAGTCATAAGGCCAGTGTACTTGCTGGGCAAAGGAGATATGTCCGGAAGCGACAATTGTCCCCGATATCCACTTTTTACCTTCTCAAGTTTCAGGCCTACCGCCCCGCCCCGCGCCGCTTGCCCGAAAACCCCTTCTTCTGCATCTTGGAAAAGCGCGTCGTCCGCGTCCCCGCCGCACCACCGGTCGCCCGGCCTTTCACCGGCGCGGTGCGGCTGTCCACCGGCACGCCCAGTTCGTCCATTTCCAGCCGGCGGATCTGGTCGCGGATGGCGGCGGCCGTCTCGAACTCCAGGTCCGATGCCGCCTTCTTCATCTGTTCTTCCAGATCGGCGATATAGGCTTTCAGATTGTGGCCCACCAGATGCTGGGTCTCGTCATCGCCGGTGTCCACCACCAGGCCATCTTTCATCGACACGTCTGACAACACATCGCCGATGTTGCGCTTGATGGTGGTGGGCGTGATGCCGTGCTCGACATTATACTCGGTCTGCTTGGCGCGGCGCCGGTCGGTTTCGGCCATGGCGCGTTCCATGCTGCCGGTGATGCGATCGGCATAGAGGATCACCCGGCCCTCCACATTGCGCGCCGCCCGCCCGATCGTCTGGATCAGGCTGGTTTCCGATCGCAAAAAGCCTTCCTTGTCGGCATCCAGGATCGCCACCAGCCCGCATTCCGGGATATCCAGGCCCTCGCGCAGCAGGTTGATGCCCACCAGCACATCATAGACGCCCAGGCGCAGATCGCGGATCAGCTCGATGCGCTCAAGCGTTTCCACGTCCGAGTGCATGTAGCGCACGCGCAAGCCCGCCTCGTGCAGAAACTCGGTCAGATCCTCGGCCATGCGCTTGGTCAGCGTGGTGACCAGCGTGCGGAAACCGGCGGCGGCGACCTTCTTGGCCTCCTGGATCAGATCTTCCACCTGATCCTCCACCGGCTTGATCTCCACCGGCGGATCGATCAGCCCGGTGGGGCGGATCACCTGCTCCACAAACACGCCGCCGGTCTTGTCCATCTCCCACGGGCCGGGGGTGGCCGACACAAACACCGTCTGCGGCCGCATGGCTTCCCACTCGGCAAAGCGCAGCGGGCGGTTGTCGATGCAACTGGGCAGGCGGAAGCCATATTCGGCCAGCGTCACCTTGCGGCGGTGGTCGCCCTTGGCCATGGCGCCGATCTGCGGCACCGTCACATGGCTTTCATCGATGAACAGCAGGGCGTTTTCCGGCAGATATTCAAACAGGGTGGGCGGCGGTTCGCCGGGCAGGCGGCCGGTGAGGAAGCGGCTGTAATTCTCGATGCCCGAACAGGCGCCGGTGGCAGCGATCATTTCCAGATCGAAATTGGTGCGCTGTTCCAACCGCTGCGCCTCCAGCAACTTGCCTTCGGCGTTCAGCTCCTTCAACCGCTCGGTCATCTCGAAACGAATGGCCTCGGCCGCCTGTTTCAGCGTGGGGCCCGGCGTCACATAATGGCTGTTGGCGTAAATCTTGATGTGCTCAAGCTTGGCCACCGTCTCGCCGGTCAGCGGGTCAAACTCGCTGATCTGCTCGATCTCATCGCCGAAAAAGCTGATGCGCCACGCCGAATCCTCATAATGCGACGGGAAAATCTCCAGACTGTCCCCACGCACCCGGAAATTGCCCCGCGCGAAGGAAAGATCGCCCCGCTTATATTGCATGGCGACCAGCTTGCGCACGACCTCCTTCAGATCGGCCGAGCCACCCTTTTTCAGGGCAAAGGTCATCGCCGAATAGGTTTCGACCGAACCAATGCCATAAAGGCACGACACCGAGGCGACGATGATCACATCATCGCGTTCCAGCAGCGCCCGGGTGGCCGAATGGCGCATCCGGTCGATGGCCTCGTTCACGCTCGATTCCTTCTCGATATAGGTATCGGTGCGCGCCACATAGGCTTCGGGCTGGTAATAATCGTAATAGGAAACGAAATATTCCACCGCGTTGTCGGGGAAGAAGCTCTTGAATTCGCCGTATAATTGCGCCGCCAAAATCTTGTTGGGCGCCAGGATCAGGGCCGGGCGCTGCACCGCCTCGATCACCTTGGCCATGGTGAAGGTCTTGCCCGAACCGGTCACGCCCAGCAGCACCTGATCGCGCTCGCCTTCATTGGCCTGGCCCACCAGTTCGGCGATGGCGGCGGGCTGGTCACCGGCCGGGGTATATTCGGTGTTCAGCACAAAGGGCCGCCCGCCCTCCGATTTCTCCGGCCGTGCCGGGCGGTGCGGGGTGAACTCGGTCAGCTCCGTTTCGGCGAGATTGGTGCGAATCTGGATGGCCATGGCCGCGATCATTGCACCATGTGCGTGATTTGTTCTAGCGCAACATCCGCCGCACCAACTGCCGATCCCGCAGCACAAAGTGATGCCACACCACCGCCCCGGCATGGGCCGCAAACGCCAGCGCAAACAGCGCCGACAGCAGTTGGTGCAGCGCCCGCGCCGTCGGCATCGGCACGGCTTCGGGCAGGTGCAACCCCAGCACCGGCGACCCCGTCGCCCCGGCCAGCGCCAGCCCCGAAACCGGCAGCGCCAGCAACAGCAGATACAGCGCCAGCTTGTTCAAACGCGCCGCGCCATTCGGGCTGGCCGGGCCGGGGGAGGCGGCCTGGGCCAGCACCCTGAGCAGCAACAGCGCCAGCACCGTCACGCCAATGCCATTGTGCGCCCCGGCAAATTCCGCCCGCTCTGGTGACGGCGTCAGCGCCGCCACAAACAACCCCATCGGCAACGCTGCCAGCATCAGCACCGCACTGCCCCAATGCAGCAACCGGCCAATCTGCCCCCATTGCAACCGCCGGTTCCACATCGGCACCGCCTCCACGCTGCGCCGTGCTTGTGCCGGCAACAACGCCAGCAACAGGCCAATCACCACCACTGCCACCAATGCCATCACATTCAGCAACAACGGCCGCGCATCCGCCGCCGGTCGCGCCGCGAACGTGCCATCGCCATTGGCCAACCAGATTGACCAGCCCATCATGGCCAGCGCCGCCACCGCGGTGACTTGCGCCACCACCCGCCACGCCCAGGCCCGATGGTTCAGGCCCACCGCCAGGCCCAGCGCCAGGATTAGATAAAACGAGGTCATGCGCCGCCCCGTGCGGGATAAGGGGCCGGGATGCAAGCGATGGGGATCAACCCCATCAACGCAACCGGCGGCCTTGGTTCACGCCGCCGCCTTCTTCTCCCGCGGCACGCCGTTCACCACATGCTCGGCCACGCCCAGATCGCGCGCAATCTCCCGCGCCGTCATCTTGGCCGACATCATCACCGAAGGCGTGCCGCCGCCCGGCTGCGTGCCCTGGCCCACCAGATAGAGATTGTGCACATCTTCGGATTTGTTGTGCGGGCGGAAGAAGGCGGTCTGCGTCAACACCGGCTCCACGCCAAAGCCATTGCCCAGATAGGATCCCAACGTCTCGGCAAAATAATCCGGCGTGATGAAGCTCTTGTGCTTCAGGCGGGCGGCCAGATCGGGGATATAGCCCCGCTCTTCCAGGAACGTCAGCACCTTGTCACACAGCTTGGGCCCTTCCACAGCCCAATCCAGCCCGCTGGCATTGTTGGGCACCGGGATCAACGTATAGGCCGCGTGATGGCCGGCGGGCGCCAGGCTGGGATCGGTCAGCGTCGGGATGTGCAGATATTGCGAGAAGTCCGGGCTCATCACCTTCTTCTCGAAAATCTCGTCCAGCAACGCCTCATACCGCGGGCCCAGGATGATATTGTGGTGGCGCAGATCGGGATCATCATCGCGGCGCTCATAGCCGAAATAGATCACCATCAACGACATGGATTGCTTGCGGAACTTCACCAGCGCATCGCGGTTGATGCGGCGTTGCGCCTTGTCCACCAGCTTCATGTAGGTGGTGGCATAATCGGCGTTGGACACCACAACATCGGCGGCAATCTCCTCACCGCCCACCAGCCGCACGCCCTTGGCGACGCGCTTTTCCACCAGGATCTTGTCCACCGGCGCATTCACCCGCAGCCGGCCGCCCATTTCCTCGAACTTGGTGATCATCGCCTGGACCAGAGCGCCGGTGCCGCCCTTGGCAAAGTGAATGCCCCAGGTCTTCTCGACAAAATGGATCATCGCATAGATCGCCGGCACCTTCATCGGGTTGCCGCCCACCAGCAACGGTTCAAAGCTGAACACCTGGCGCATCTTGTCGGATTTGAAATATTTGCTGATCAGGCTGAACAACGGCTGCACCGCGCCCAGCTTCAACAGATCGGGCACCACCCCCAGCATCGATCCCAGGCTGCCGAAATAGGTATAGCCCAGCTGCAAGAACCCACGCTGGAAAATGGCCCGCGCCTGCTCGTGAAACGCCTCATAGCCCTCCAGATCCTCCGGCGCCAACCGCTTGATCTGCTCCCGCGTGCTCACCGGATCGCCATCATAATCAAAGAAGGTGCCATCATCGAAATAGATGCGATAAAATGGCAAAATCGGCATCACCTCCAGATATTTGCTGGTGTTCGGCCCGCCCGAAATGCCCTCGCGGATGCGGTTGTTCTCATCCAGCACATGGGCGGGAAAATCCGGCTCGCCCAACATCGCATGGTCCTGCTCAAGGCTGAACAGCTCCTCGATGAAATGCGGCACCGTCAACACCGTCGGCCCCATGTCAAACACGAAACCATCCGCCCGGCGCACATAAGCCCGCCCACCCGGCGCATCCAACGCCTCAACAATCTCGGTATCAAACCCCAGGCTCTGCAACCGCATGGCGCACGAAATGCCACCAATGCCCGCCCCAATCACAACCGCCTTGCGCCGTGCCATCTTGTCCATACCCGCCTTTTTCGAAGTGATGCTGTTAGCCCCTTAGCTGCCGCGAAACAAACTTGATATTGTCGCACGTGTGCCCAGCGCTGAACGCCGCACCCCTTGCTCTCTCCCGCGCGGGAGAGGGTCGACCCGCCAAAGGCGAGCGGGGAGAGGGGGCGGGGCGGGGAGGTAAGGCGGCCAGACAAAGAAAGCCTCCGGCGGCCAGGGTCTCAGACCCTGGACCCGTTCGACTCATGGTCGCCCTGCACCACAAAGCGACTGGCATTCCATCGCTGACCAGCATCAATTGCGCCTGCCGAGCTCTCATTCCCGCCAATCGCACTGGCCCATCAATGGATGCTAGCTGGCAATCCCGGCGAATGCCGCGGCAGCACGTCAGGTGGAGGAAGGCACCCTCTTTTTGCGTTGTCCCTCTCTCCGCCGTCACCCCAGACTTGATCCGGGGACCAGCTCTCTTCCTCTTGGGGGCGAACCAAAGGGCGGCAAATCAAGTCCGCTGAGCGCGAGCACGAGAGTTAAGTATATTGCCGCAGGAATTTCGTAGCATGGCTACATTATCT
>JAIXQY010000200.1 GCA_027485485.1 Sphingomonadales bacterium
ATACGGCTGGAATCGGTGCAGAACGCCGCCGACATGGCCATCACCGTGGCCCGCGGCATCACCGGCGATCCGGCGGCTTACAATGCGGTGCCGTGGTTCTGGTCCAACCAATATGATCTGCGGCTGCAAACCATGGGGCTGAGCCTTGGCCATGATCAGACCGTGCTGCGCGGCGATCCGGCCACCCGCAGTTTCAGCCTGATCTATCTCAAACAGGGCAAGGTGATCGCGCTGGACTGTGTGAACGCGGCGCGCGACTATGTGCAGGGCAAGGCGCTGGTGGAACAGGGCGTGGCCGTGCCGGCCGATGCACTGGCCGATACGGCGACGCCGCTGAAAGCCTGGCATCCAGCCTGAGGGGGCAGACATATGGACATTTCACGGCGCGGCGCACTTGGACTGGCGGGAGCGGCAGCGGCCAGCACGCAGGCCAGCGCCATCACCATCCGGCCGATGTTGCCCGATCCCACCGGCTTCGCGCCGGCGCCGGGCGTGGCGCATCTGAAATATAACGAGAATCCGCTGGGGCCGCCGCCGTCGGCCATTCAGGCCATGGCCGATCTGGCGCGCAGCAGCTGGTATTATGCCGATGATGCCGAGGAGCGGTTGAAGGCGATGATCGGCAAGCGGCTGGGTGTGCCGGGGGCCCAAGTCGTGCTGGGCCATGGCAGTTCCGAAGTCATCACCAGCGCGGCGCTGGCGTGGGGCAAGCGCGGCACCATCCTGCTGCCGGCACTGCAATTTGATGAGCCCTTGCTCTATCCGATGGCGCAGGGGCTGAACTATCGCCGCGTCGCCATGGCGCCGGATCTGGGCATTGATCTGGGGGCGCTGGCCCGCGCCGCCGCCGCGCCCGATGTGGCAATGATCTATCTGTGCAACCCCAACAACCCCACCGGCATGATGCTGAAGCCGGCCGATCTGGTGGCATTCGCGCGCAGCCTGCCGCCGTGCGTCACCCTGCTGGTCGATGAAGCCTATATGGAGCTGGCCGATGACCCGACCGCCGCCACCATGCTGCCGCTGGTGGCAAGCGGCGCCAATGTCATCGTCACCCGCACCTTTTCGAAACTGTTCGGCATGGCGGGCCTGCGCATCGGCTATGCTGTCGCCTCGCCGGCCAATGCCGCCGAACTCAAGCGCCACCGGCTGACCATCAGCCTGAATGCGCCGGGCCTGGCCGCCGCCATCGCTGCCTGGGATGATGGCGCATTCCAGGCGCAGAGCCGCGCCCAGATCGGCGCGGCACGCAGGCTGTTGCAGACTGCCGTGGCCAAGGCCGGCACCGTCGCCCTGTCAAGCCAGACCAATTTCCTGTTCGTGAAGGTGGCCGATGCCAACCGCTTTGCCGCCGCCATGGCCCAACGCGGCATCCTGGTGCGCGGGGCGTGGACCCCGGCCTGGCCCGAATGGTCACGGGTGTCGACCGGGCGGCTGACGGACGTGGAACGCTATGCCAAGGCGCTGCCGGAGCTGGTGCGCGCCTGACTTGCCAGCCGCGACGGCCCGGCGCATGCAATGGCCAACAAAAGCAAGGGAGATTGTTCATGGCCAGCAAGGTGATCCTCACCGTCATTGGTTCTGACCGGCCCGGCCTCACGGCGGCGCTGGCACAGGCGGTGCTGGATTCGGGGGGCAACTGGCTCGAATCGCATCTGGCCCGGCTGGCCGGCCGCTATGTTGGCAGCGTGTTGGTGGAAATCGCCCCGGATCGCTTGGCGGCGTTGCACAAGGCGGTGGCCGATGTGGATGCCAAGGGGCTGAATGTCAGCCTGGTCGATGCCGGCGATGCGCTGCCCGATCCCGGCACGCGGCTGACGCTGCAACTGGTGGCGCAGGATCGCCCCGGCATCGTGAATGAACTGGCGCAGGCGCTTGTGCCGTTGAAGGTGAACATCGAACAGATGGAAACCACGGCCGAAGATGGCGCCTGGTCGGGGGCGCGGCTGTTCCGCGCCGAAGTGGTCGCCCGCCTGCCGGCCGGCGTGAGTGAAGCCGATGTGCAGGCCGCGCTGGAAGGCGTGTCGGCGGAGATCATGGTCGATCTGGCCTGATCATCATCCTCACCAGTCTGGCGGTTTGCGCGCGACTCAATTGAGGGTTAGCGTGGCGCAAAATCGCCGTTGGGAGTTTGAGGATGGCCGACCAGTTTGATTTCATCATTGTCGGCGCCGGTTCGGCCGGCTGCGCGCTGGCCAATCGGCTTTCGGCCGATCCCGCCACCCGCGTGCTGCTGCTGGAAGCCGGCGGCAACGACAACAACATGTTGATCCAGATGCCCGCCGGCATCGCCAACATCATCCCGCCCGACAAGGAAAGCCCATACGACTGGAAATTCTGGACAGAGCCGCAGACGCATCTGGATGGTCGCCGGCTGTTCTGGCCGCGCGGCAAGGCGCTGGGCGGGTCCTCTTCCATCAACGGCATGGTCTATATCCGCGGCCATGCCAGCGATTACAACCGCTGGAGCCAGTTGGGGCTGACCGGCTGGGGCTGGGAGGATGTGCTGCCCTATTTCCGCAAGGCCGAGGATTCGGAACGCGGCGCCGACGACTATCATGGCAGCGGTGGCCCGCTGCACAGCAGCCGTAAGGGCGCCCTGCCCAATGTGTTGAACGAAGCCTTCATGCAGGCCGCCGTCGAGGCCGGCTACACCCGCACCGATGATTTCAACGGGCCGCAATTCGAAGGCGCCGGCCAATATGATGCCACCATCAAGGATGGGGAGCGCTTCTCCGCCGCCAAGGCCTATCTCACGCCCGAAGTGCGCGGCCGCGCCAATCTGGAAATCCGCACCGGGGTGCAGGCCCGCCGCGTGCTGTTTGAGGGCAAGCGCGCCAACGGCGTCAGCTACACCCAAGGCAAGGCCGAAGGGCGCGCGCTGGGGCGGGAGATCATCCTGTGCGGCGGCGCGGTGAACAGCCCGCAGCTGCTGATGCTGTCTGGTATCGGGCCGGCCGCGCATCTTCAGGCCATGGGCATCCCCGTGGTGGCTGACAGCCCGGATGTGGGCGGCAATCTGCAGGATCACCTGGATGTGATCGTGCAATGGCATTGCAGCCAACCGGTGACGCTGAACAACAACAGCAAGTTCATCAACAAGCTGATCGCGCTGGGCAAATGGACCTTCACCCGCACCGGCAACGGCGCCCATATGCCGACGCCGGTGGGGGCGTTCCTCTCCACCCGCGAGGGCCTGGCCGCGCCCGATATCCAGATGCACTTCATGCCGGTGCGCGGCAATCCGCACGGGCGCGGGCAGATGGATGGTCGCCATGGTTATCAGGTGCATGTGTGCCAGCTGCGCCCGGAAAGCCGCGGAACGGTCCGGCTGAAATCGCCTGATCCGCTCAGCCACCCGGCGATCGATCCCAATTATCTTTCGGCGCCGGAAGATGTGCAGACGCTGGTGGCCGGCGTGGAGATCGCCCGCCGCATCGGTGCCCAGCCGGCCTTTGCAGCCTATAATGACGGGGAAGCCTGGCCGGGGCCGGCGGTGACCGATCGCGCCACCCTGCTCGACATGATGCGCGGCTGGGCCGAAACCATCTATCACCCGGTTGGCACCTGCCGGATGGGCGTGGACGAGCATGCCGTGGTGGATGGCCAGTTGCGCGTGAACGGCGTGGAAGGCCTGCGCGTGGTGGATGCCAGCGTGATGCCCTATCTTGTGTCGGGCAACACCAACGCACCAACCATCATGATCGCCGAAAAGGCCGCTGACATCATTGCCAGCCGGGTGAAGCTGGAACGCAAGCTGGGGCTGGCCGCGTGAGTGCCTCGGCCTTCACCATCCCGGTGAACGAGGCCGAGGTTGCGTGGGTTCGCGACCGGGTCGCCGCCTATCGCTGGTTTGAAGAACCGCCGAACGCCGGCTGGCGGCACGGGGCCAACCGCGATTACATGCAGCGGCTGCAAGCGCACTGGCTGGGCGGTTATGATTGGGCCGGCGCCGTCGCGCATCTGAACCGGCTGCCGCATGTGCGCGTGGCCGTGGGCGAGGATGGCGGCCAACCGTTCCACCTCCACTGCGTGCATCTGCGCTCCAGCCGGCCCGATGCGCAGCCGCTGCTGATCGCCCATGGCTGGCCGGGGTCCATCCTGGAATTTGATGCCATCATCGAACGCCTGGCCGAACCGGAAGACCCTGCCGCACCGGCCTTCCATGTCGTCGCCCCGTCCCTGCCCGGCTATGCCTGGTCAGACCGGCCGTCGGCGCCGATCGGCCCGCGCGAAGTGGCCCGCCGTTATGACGCGCTCATGGGGGCACTCGGCTATGATCGCTATATCTATCAGGGCGGCGATTGGGGCTGCGTGATCGGCGGCTGGATCGGGCTTGATTCGGCGCGGGTGGCCGCCATTCACCTCAACGGCTTCGGCCTGCGCCCGGCTGACATGTCGCCGAAGTCGCCCGACGAGCTGGCCTGGCTGCAAAAGGCCGTGGCGATGCGCGAGCAGGAAACCGCCTATCTGCAGTTGCAGGGCACTAAGCCGCAAAGCCTGGGCTTTGCCATGATGGATTCGCCGATGGGCGTGGCGGCCTGGTTTGCCGAAAAGTTTGTCGGCTGGTCGGATGTGGCCGGCGATTATGTCGATCCGCCGTTCACCATGGATCAGATGCTCACCAACATCATGATCTATCTCACCACCCGCAGCTTTCTCACCGCGACGTGGATTTATCGCGGCCTGTTCCTGGAAGGCGGCTTTGCCATGCCGGCCGGCGCCCGGGTGGCGGTGCCGGTGGGTGTTGCCGCCTTCCCGCGCGATCTGCTCGCCTTCCCGCCGCGCGCCATGGTGGAACGTGGCTATAATGTCGCACATTGGACGACGATGCCGCGCGGTGGCCATTTCGCCAGCTTGGAAGAACCGGAGCTGTTTCTGGCCGATGTCAGGACATTTGTCGCAGGTCTGTGATGATTGCACCGGTCTGGGAGGTGGCAGAGGGGCTGACGGACTATCCGTTCGCGCTGGCCCGGATGCAGGGAATCGCGCCCGCGATTCGCGCCGGCACCGAATCCGAACGCATCTGGCTGGTCGAGCATCCGCCGCTCTACACCGCGGGCACCAGCGCCGACCCGGCAGAACTTGTTGATCCCCAACGCTTTCCGGTGTTCGATGTCGGGCGTGGCGGCCGTTTCACCTATCACGGGCCGGGCCAGCGCGTGGTGTATGTGATGCTCGATCTCGCTGCGCGCGGACGCGATGTGCGCATGTTTGTCGCAGCATTGGAGAAATGGCTGATCGACACGCTGGCTGATTTCGGCGTTTGCGGCATGATCATCCCCGGCAAAGTGGGAGTCTGGGTCACCGGCCAGCAGGGTCCAGCCAAGATCGCTGCGATCGGCATCCGTGTTCAGCGCTGGGTCAGCTTTCATGGAATATCGTTGAATGTCGATCCTGATCTGAATGATTTCAGCGGGATAATTCCCTGCGGCCTGGCAGAGCCGGTGACCAGCCTGCGGGCATTGGGCTGCGATGCCAGCATGGCGGCAGTGGACCAGGCGTTGGCCCGGCAGCTGCCGGCCATGCTTGATCGCCTCACCGCATGAGCGTCGCCTGAACGCAACGTGACACTTGCAGGAAACCATCAGCATCGCTAATGTCTACCTCGGTTGGGGGATTAAGGCTTGCCGTTCCCAACTCGTCCTGGGTCCAGGCGATTGCTTTTTCTAAGGAGTTCTAACAATGACCATCATCGAAAAGCTGAAGACCGCTTCGATCATCGCTGGCGCCGCTCTGCTCGTCGTCGCTTGCGGCGAAAAGAAGGCCGAAGAAGCTCCGGCCGCTGAAGCCCCGGCCGCTGAAGCCGCTCCGGCTCCGGAAGCCGCTCCGGCTGCTGACGCCATGGCTCCGGCTGCTGACGCCGCTGCTCCGGCTGCTGACGCCGCTGCTCCGGCCGCTGAAGCTGCTCCGGCCGCTGAAGCCGCTCCGGCTGCCAAGTAAGTTCGACTTTTCGTCGAATTGCTTTAGGAAGGGCCGTCCCGATCGGGGCGGCCCTTTTTCTTTGGGGAAGGAAAACCAATGAGTCTCGAACAGATCACCGAACAGATGACCCAGCGCATCGGCGCTGGCGGCCAGTTCAAGAAATCGGTCAAATTCGATTTCGGCGCCGACGGCCTGGTCCGCATTGACGACACGGTTTCGCCGGTTGTCGTGAGCAACGAAGACGGCCCGACGGCCTGCACCGTGAAGGTGACGATGGCCGATTTCATGGACATCGCCACGGGCAAGCAGAATGCCCAGATGGCGTTCATGATGGGCAAGCTGAAGATCGAAGGCGACATGTCTGTTGCCCTGTCGCTGGGCAGCATCCTGGGCTGAACCATTCGGCTGGCGCACCGGGCAGGCCGATGGCGGCCCGGTGCCACGCCCCCTGCAAAGTGAGAAGAAGATGACGTCGCGCTTGATCCTGTGGACGGCTGGCCTGGCCGTTCTGCTGAGCAGCGCAGTTGATGCCGCGCCGCGCAAGGCCAAACGCCCGGTGCGCAAGGCCGCAACCAAAGTGGTGGCCAAGCCCAAGCCGCCGGCACCGCCGGTCTCGCCGGGCATCATGATTCCCAAAGCCGTGGTGCTGACGAAGCCGCTACCGGCCGAAGCCCGCGCCCATGCGATCTGGACGTTGCGGGCGGCCTTGAACGTGGCGGCGCTGCAGTGCCAATATTCGCCGTTCCTGCGATCAGTGGACAGTTACAACCAGATGCTGCGCAAGCATGGCCCGGAAGTGATGGCGGCGCAGACCATGATGACCAAGCATTTCATGCGCACCGTGAAGCGTGGTGGCCTGGCCGCCTTCGATCGCTACAACACCCGCAGCTACAACAGTTTTTCGACGCTGGATGCCCAGTATAATTTCTGCTGGGCCGCCGGGCAGGCTGGCCAGGCGGTGCGCATGGCCAATGTCGGCACCATGGCTGCTATGGCCGATGTTTATGTGCCTGTGGTGCGGGCTGCGCTGGGTTATGTGCCGCCAGCAGCTGGCCTGGTTGTGCCTGAAATCAGGATCCCGACCTTCACCGCACCAGAGGTCGTGACCAGCGCCGAGTAGCGCCGCCACCGCCAATCAATAACTGTCTTCAACGGATCAGAGCTGCTGGTGTGCGCCAACGGCCATGTGTCTTCACGCCGTTTGTCGCGCCCGATGCCAGGCCCAAAGAAAAGGGGGAGTGGCCTTGCAGCCACTCCCCCCAATCCTTGCTCGCCTGTCGGCCGCTTACTGCGGCTGGCAGGGACCGGTCGGCGCCGGCGCCGGAGCGCCGCTGAAGCTGATTTCCACACGACGGTTCTGCGGTTCACGCACACCATCGGCGGTATCAACCAGCGGACGACCTTCACCGAAGGCTTCGGTGCCAACGGCAGCAGCCGGAACACCCTTGCCAGCCAGATAGGCCTTCACGGCATCGGCGCGACGCTGCGAGAGCTTCACGTTATACTCGTCCTTGCCCGACTTGTCGGCGTGACCGGCCAGCGCAACGCTGGTCTGGCCCGTGGCAGCGAACTGCTCGGCGGCACGATCCAGGATCGAGGCGGCTTCAGCCGTGATGGCCGACTTGTCCCAATCGAAGAAGACCAGGAACGGACCCGGCGTCACAGCAGCCGGCGGGCACGGCGGCAACGGCGGCGGCGGCGGCGGCGGGGGCGGCGGCGGCGGCGGAGCCGGAGGAGCCGGCGGCGGCGGCGGCGGCTCGGCTTCGAAGAAGTTGTAGGTGAGCGTCAGCAGCACGCTGTGGCTGCGGAAACGGGTATCGATCGGCAGCGCGTTCTTGGAGAAGGCGCCAACGTCGGTCACGTTGAGATAGCGATACTTCAGGCCGATATCGACATGATCGCTGACCGGCTTGTACACGCCAGCCAGGAAGTTCCAGGCAAAACCGGTATCGGCATCATCAACGAACACGAGGCCCGGAGCGCGCAGACGGCCAAACATCTTGGTGCGGGCAATACCGGCACCAGCGCCGACATAACCGCCAGCGCCCTTGTCCTTGCCGCCGAAATCAACCAGGCCGTTGACCATGAAGGTCAGCGCCGAAGCCGAGCCACCAGCATCCTGATAGGTACCAACCGGCGGAACGCCGAGCACGTTGGCACCAGCAGCCGTGGTGTAGTTCAGGGCCGGAGGCGCATTGTCCACGAACGTAGTGCGGTTCTTGGCGCGGATATAGTTCAGCGCGAATTCAGCGCGGAACCCACCGAAATCATAACCGATGTTGCTGCCCACGTCATAGCCGGGGAAATACACCTGCTTGATCGAATTCCGGACGGTGCTGGCACCGTTGGCGGTGGAAATGTCCAGATCCTGGTTCTGGAGCAGGCCAGCGCCCGCCTCCAGACCGATGTACCAAGCCTTGTCCTTCGCATTGGCGGTGCCGGAAAGGGCAGTCGCCGCGAGGATCAGACCGATCGCATAGCTGCGCATCATCATCCCCTTTATGGTCGTGCCAGTCCATCTGGCATCCTCTTCATCTCTAACGCACCCCGTTGCGGTCGGGCAAGTCTGGAATCGCCATTAATGTTGCGGTTGAGACACAGTATGCGGGGGAAAAAATCCGCCAAATGCCGGCATTTCAGGCCAACAGGCCATGCGCCTGCAGCGCGGCGACAAGCGCGGCAAGTGCCGCACGGGCTTCAGCATCGATGATGGTGCCGCCATTCGGAGGGGCGATGTTGGCAGCCGGCCCTGCCAGCATTGTCCGCCCGGCCACAACCAACCCGGCGACCGGCCACAGCGGCTGCCAACCCGCCCGATGCACGATCATGATGCCCTCATCCCGGATCAGGGCGATCTGGCCATCGAGCGGCGCTTCCGGCAGCCAGCCATTGCCCTGCCAATGCATCAGCGTGCCGGCCGGCTGCCCCCACGCCGCCGCCGCTGAGGTGGCCACGATCTGGCAATCGCCGGCAGCAGGGCTGGGGGGCGGCCCGGCGGCCGTGCGCGACGTGACCGCCAGCGCGACCAGACGGTCGAGCCGCTGCAGCGCATCATTGTGAGTCACATCCTTCTGGGCCTGGCCGGCGGCCAGCAACGGCAGGGCCAGGCGGGTGGAGTGCGGCATGGCGTGATCTCCCTTCAATTGATTGACAAGACGGCTGTCTGGCCAAGGGTGAGGCCCAATTGCGCCACCTCCAGCCGGCACGGGCCCGCCGGCGCCGGGACGACCCAGGCCGGCGCGGTCACGTCGGCCTGTGCCAAGATGCCCGCGCCGTTCACCAGGCGCACCCGCCAGGCTGCGCGCGCTTCACCCAGCGGCACATCAACGAAATCCGGCCAACCGAACCCGGCCCGGCTGGCCGGTATCCAGTGGCAGTGGAGATCGCCATCCACGCGCCGCGCCCCAAGATGCACCGGCGCCAGGGGCTGGATGCCAGCCGGTCCGATCGGCAGCGACAAGGCTTCAGCACCAGAGTCGCCCGTCCCGATGGCCCGCAGCAGAAGGGTTTCGCCCAGACGCTCCAACGGTAGCGTCAGCGGCAGCAGCAGCGACTGATCGAGCAGCACAAAGCCCTCCCCCGCAGCATGATCCGCCACCGCCGATTCGGTGCCGCGCCGGCCACGCAACAGGCCCGAAAGCCGGAAGCGCCGGGGGCCGATGGCCTCGGCCGTGCTGAACTGGATGATTTCCCGGCCCAGCAGCGCCAGATTGGCCCCGGCCAGGACGGAGGCTTCGCTCCGGCTTTCCAGCCACATCGACTCAGCCAACAGCTCAACCTCCACCGATCCAAGGCGGTCCCAACCGGCCGGGCTGGCAGCGGCCAGCAGCGTGCTTGCCGCGCCCATGATCGCGGGGCCGGGCAGCGTGCCGGCAAAGATGAAGCTGGCGCCGTCATCCAGGCTGATCTCCACCCCGGCCTGGCGCCAGCCCGCAGCTGCTGATGCGCCGGCCAACCACAGCCGCGGCCCATCGGGCAGTTCACCCGGCAACGGCGGCACATCCAGCGCCAGCAGCCGGGTCGCGCCGGCCGGCTGCACGCGCTGCTCCAGCGCCCGCCCGCCATCGCCCGCCAGATTGACAGCCGCCGCCAGTCCCGGCCGCTGCACCAGTTCCAGCGTCAGCACAAAGGCTTCGAAGCGGATTTCCGTGATCTGCCAACTGCCATCGGGCAGCGCGATCATGTCGCCCGGAGCCAGGCCGAGAAAGCGCCACGGCAGCCGCAGGCTGCGCCGGCGCCGGGCCGCTGCCTGCCGCAACAGCCGGCGGTGCGCCAGTTGCTTGGCCGTGGCCGGCAGCAGCGCCAGCGGCAGCACATCATTGTCCACCCGTGTGCCGCTGCGCAGCCGGGCGCGTTGCAGGCCGGACTGGAAATCGCGGCTGGCATCGAAATAGGCCAGTTCCACCGCGTCGGCGAGGCCGCTGTTGCCGGTGCGCTGCTGGCGATCGGGTTGAGCGCGCTCGCGGCCCGTGGCGCGGGCCTGATCCTGCCCGGCCAGCGCCAGCGTGGTTGCCGCGGTTGCATCGCCCACCAAGGCGCTGCCGGCGGCCAGGATCGCCCCGCTGGCGCGCAGGGCCGGCCCGATCACATCGGCCAGCGGTGCCACCGATCCGGCATACACCCCGGTCACGGCGGGGAAATCGCCATGCGCGGGCAAGTGAATGCCGGCCCGCGCCGCCAGAGCCGCCATGGCATCGCCCAGCCCCTGTTCGCCGGCATCCGGATTGATCTCGAACGCCAGATTGGGCACGCGATTGCCGAATTCGGCCAGCGCCAGATCTTCAAACACCACATAGGCCAAACCACGAAAGGCCGGCGCCGTGGTTTCGGCGGCGGCAATCAGCGGATCGGGCAGCTGGCGCTCGCTGCCGGTGTGCAGCCGCATCATCACCGGCAGCGTCCACTGCCCGGCGGCGTCGCGGATCAGACGGCCATCGGCCCACACCCGGCCGATGCCATCGATCGGCCCGGCGCACAGCAGCACGGCAAGGCTGGCGGCATGACTGCTGCCGGCGCCGGCCGGCTGGCGCTTGCCGCCGCTGCGGCTGGCGCCTTCGGTGATGCCGGAGGACCAGATGACATTGCCTGTCACTCGCATGCGCCCGGCCACCACCGGGATCGGCTCGCCATAGCTGGCGGCCTGGAGTTCCGGATTGGCCAGCCGTGCGCCGTCGCGGCGATTGCCCATCAGGTGGCGATCAAGCCCGAGGCCGAGCAGGCTGCCGGCAATGCCGCCAAACGGGCCGAGCAGGGCGCGGCCCACCACGCCCAACACAAGAGTTGCCATGTTGATTGCCCCTATCGGATGCCGGGCATCGCCC
Source organism: Sphingomonadales bacterium (assembly GCA_027485485.1). Classification (GTDB taxonomy): domain Bacteria; phylum Pseudomonadota; class Alphaproteobacteria; order Sphingomonadales; family Sphingomonadaceae; genus Sandarakinorhabdus. Next base: position 11,247 of record JAIXQY010000200.1, read on the forward strand.
AATGTGCCACCACCGGCCAGTCCGGCGGTGCCGGCCCTTCCACCACCCGGCCCAGGCCGGCATGGGCGTGGATGATGCCATGCTCGCTGATCAGGGCGAGGTGGCGATGGCCGGGGGCCAGCGCATATTCCACCAGATCGCCCGGCCGGCTGCGCCGCACCCGGCGAAAGCCCAGCGCGCGCAGCGTGTGCGCCAGCAGATCATCATGCAGCCCGCCCAGCGCATAAGGCGGCACCGGGCCCAGCCGCACGCCGGCCCCGGCCGCCGCCAGCAGCGCCACGCCGACGCAATCCAGCCCCAGACCAACCGTGCGGCCCTGCACGCGGAACCTTGTGCCAACCCCGGCGCGGGCCGCGGCAATGGCCCGCTGGCGGCGGCGCGTGAGTTTGCGGGCCATCATGCGCCGATCCTCGTCAACAGATCGCCGCCGGGCACCATGGGTTCGGCGCGGAAATTGGCGGCATTGCCAAACCGGTCTCGGCAGGTGGCAAAGCGCTTGTCGCAGCCTTCGACCAGCAGCACGCGGTCCCCCACCGCCAGCGCCAGGGGCTCATCCAGTTGCAGCCAGCCATCGGCAACCGCCACCAGCCGGCGCTCCAGCCCGGCCGACGCGCCATCCAGCACCAGCACATTGCCTTCGGCATGATCGGCCACAGTGATGGCGTCGGCCTGCAGACGGTCAGGCTGGGCTGCGCTGATGCGGGTGATGCGGCTGCGGCCGCGCAGGCTGACGCGGCAGCGCGCATCGCCCAGGCTGGCCCGGCATTCGGGTGAGCAGGATTCCACCACGCTGGCCTGCAACGCTGCCGCCGGGCTTTGCAGCGTGGCGACAAAGCCGGCGTCGCCGCCCTCTCCCACCGAAACATCGCCCAGCGTGCCGATGGCCAGGGTGACCTGGCCGGCGGCGGGATCTTGCCAATCCACCAAGAACAGCCGCAGCCGCGCGCCATCCCAGCGCCCGGCGAGCAGATCACCGCGCGTGAGTGCCGAGGACGACAGGCCGCCGGCCACCTCCAGATCATCGGCCGTCACACCATCGCCGAGCACGATGGCCGATGGCGACATGCCGGGGCGGGCGAGATGGACAAGGCCATCCACCAGCAGATCGCGATCATGGCTGGTGAAGCCCAGCGCCACGCCATCACGGCGCACCAGCCGCCAGCACAGGGCCAGATGGGTGAGATCAGCGTCGATCATGGGATTGGCCATTCACCCCTCCCTTATTTCGATCAGCGGCACCGACGGCAGTTCGCCGGCGCGCCAGCCGGCGATGGAGACCGATATGCGGTCGCTGGCAAAGCGCACCGGCACATCAAAGCGATAACCCGCCGTGACCCACGCGCCGGCGGCGGGCGGATCGGCAAAATCGATGAAGCCGCCATCGGCCAGGACCCAGCCGTCCCACTGTTCGGCGCCATCGATGGCAACGCGAACGCTGTCGGCCCAGGGCCGGCTGATGCGCCGAACCTGGGCGTCGGCCGCATCGCCATAACGTTTCACCAGCGCAAAGCGGGTGGTGGTGCCGCTGCCCAGCCCGAGCTGTTGATCGGTGGCCGCCGGGGTGGCCCCAGCGGCGGCGCTGCTGTTGTCGAGCGGGTCGAGAAAGCGGAAACCATGGGCCTGGCCACGCCGTGCCCGGAAGAAGGCCACGAGTTCGGCCAGATCAGCCTCTGAACGGATGCCAACCCCGGCATCATATTCCAGCCGCGCATCGGACCAATCGGCGTTGCGCTGCTCTGCACCCGATCCTGTCACCACCACCTGGGTGGAAAAGCCCGGTCCGCCGGTGGCGCCAAAGCCAAGTTCAAGCGGGAAGCGCACATCGTGAAAGGCCGGCATGCCGGTGTCTCCCTCATCATCAGCCAAGGCAAAAGGCGTGAAGCCATCGCGCGCCACCTGCGGCCAGGCCCAGATGAACACCTGGGGCACGCCGCGCGCCCTTGCAGAAGCCGCCGCATCGGCAATCAGCGGCCAGTGGGCTGCGGCATCGGCGGGATTGAGCACGAAGCCAGCCAGATAATGCTGCTGCGCCAGTGGATAACCCAAAGCCTCTCCCACTGCCGCCCGCGCCCGGGCCTGCCCGGCCTGGTTGGCGCTGGTCACGAATGTATAGTCTTCCAATTGCAGCACATCGAAGGCCGGATGCGCCCAGCCCGCCGGCATGTTGGCGCGGGCCAGATCGGGCCGATCGGCCAACAGCACCTGCGGCGCATAGAACAACAGGTGGGACACGGTGCCGGGGGCCACCGAGCGCGCGGCTGCCACCATGCCGGCGGTGGCTTCGGCCAGCCGCTCGCCGCACCAATCGAGATAGTCGCGCTCGGCGGCGGTCTTGGCGCCCTTCACATCCAGCATCAGCGGCGGCGCGCTGCCGGTTTCCCGCTGCCAGCGCGCCGCCGTGGCGGCATCATAAAGGCAGGGCCGATCATCCGGGCCAACCCACCACCACGGCTCCCCCACCTGAAAAGCCGGGGCACAGCCCGCCGCCAGTGCCAGCGGCATCACCGCGGCAATAACCGCCTGCAACCAGGCCTGGGCCTGAGGATTGCAGGGCGACAGCAGCGCCGATGGCGGCACCCAGCCGGTGAGGCCCATCGCGCCATCGCCGTCGCGCTGCGCCCAATCCGGCGGGCAATGGGCGGCAAACAGCTCCATCGAGAGCGACAGGATCGGCGCAAAGCCCAGCGTCTGCGCGCGCGCCAGGAAATCTGCGTGCCAGGCCTGCGCCGGGCCACACAAGGGCCGCGCCGGATCAACGCGATAGCCGCCCGCACCATCGGGCAGCAGCGCCATGAAATGGCTCATGCCCAGATAATGGGTGATGGCCCCGCGCCAGCCGAGCAGCAGCGCCTGGTCCAGGACGCGTTCCGGCGTCTGATTGTACAGATCGTCATAGGCCGTGCACAGCTTCCAATCGTGCGGCGGCAGGCCGGGCTGGCCGGCCGGCAGCACCGCGCCATCGCCATCCACCATCAAATTGGTCAGCCGGGCCTGGCCACTGGCCACCGCCGGCAGCGGCGCATCCACGCCATCATGGCCGGGCGGCACGAGGCTGATGAACATCCGGTCAATATCGCCGGCCCACACCGGATCGGCTTCGCCCGGCTGCAGAAACCCGCCGGCCAGCGCATCAAAATCCAGCGTGATCTCGGCATCGGTCGGGCTGCCGTTGGCATGGTTCCACAGCCGCACAAACCAGCTGCGCGCAGTGCCCGCAGCATCCCGCCCTTCGATGGTGAGCACCGGGCCGTTCACCGCATCCAAAGGCAGGATCGCGCCCGATGATTGCCAGCGAAAGCGCCACACCAGCCCGCGATAATCCCGCCGCGTGGCCAGCGCGCACAGGGGATGGCTCCAGCGATCGGCCGATTCCCAGATCAGGCCGGCCAGATCGGCGCGGCGCTGGAACTCCACGTCCACCACCACTGTCTCGTCGCCGCTGGTGGTCACGCTGGCCATCATCGGGCGCGGGAAATCCACCAGCCACCAGCGCGGATCAAAGCGGCGCACCCAGCGCTGCCGGCCTTGATCCTGTGGCCCGGCCAGCCACCAGCGCATCATGGCCGCACCCGATCAAGCGCGCGCGCCACGGCCCGTGCCACCTGCGCGCCGGTCTGGCGCATCATCTGCGGGCTGGCATCGGGCGGGGCGGCCACATTCACGATGATGCTGATCGGCGCGCCGGCACCCTGGCCATTGGCCTCCACCCGCCCGGCGGCAGTGGGCACAAACAGTTCGGGCCCGCGTTCGCCCACCATATAGGCGCGGCCCGCCGCCACCGGGCCACCTGTCGCCCGCCCCGGCAGGCCGAACAGGCCGCCCACCAGCCCGGCAAGGCCGCCGCCACCGCCGCCAATCAGGCCACCAAGATCCAGCCGCAGCGCGTTCTGGGCAATATCGCCCAGCGCCTTCAAGGCGATGCTGCGCAGATCGTCAAAGCCCAATTTGCCATCACGCAATGCGCGGCTCAACGAACGCGACAGGCCCTGGCCGGCGCGGTCAACCCCGCCGGCGAACGGCCCATCCAGCGTGCGCTGCATATCGGCGACACCGGCCAGGAACCCGCCGGTATCGGCGCGCACCTTCACCACCAGCTCATCCACAGTTTCGCTCTGCATCGGGAAATTGCTCCATCAAGCGGGCCAGAACATCACTGGTGCCCGGCGCATCGCGTGCCGGCTGATCATGGCCCAGGCTGGTCAACAGCTCGGCCGGGGTCGCCGCCCAGAATTCCGCCGGCCGCCACCCCAGCACCACGGCCGCCACATGCGCCGCCCGCCGGGCCCCATCGGCAAAGGCGCTCACCCCGCGCCGGCCAAAATCTGGCCCAACAGCAGGCGCAGCGCCGGCGTCGCCCGTGCCAGCCCGCCGGCCACCAGCGCCTCGGCAAATTCGGCCCGCTCAAGGCCGGGTTCGGCTGCGCAATGCCACAGCAGGGCCGCCATCTCCGCCAGGGTCAGCTGGCCCGCCGCCGCGCGCTCGCACAGGGCAAACAACGGGCCCAGTTCGGCTTCGGCTGCCACCAGCGCGGCAAAGCTCGGCCGGATCAGCACGGGCGTGCCAGCCAGCACCAGGCTGGCCTCGCCCCGCACAACATTGGCCGCGCTCACGCCGCCACCACGGGGCCGCTGCTTTCCAGTTGCAGCGTGTAAGTGCGCTCCCCATTGAAATCTCCGGCATAATCCAGCCGGCTGATCAGGAAACGCCCGCTCACGGTTTCGCCGCTTTCAAACTGCACCTGATAATCATCCAGCGTGCCGGCCAGCGCCGTGGCCTTCACCCGGCTTTCCGCGGCCGATCCGGTGAACACGCCCGAACCCTGCAACGACACGGATCGCACCCCGGCGCCCGACAGCAATTCGCGCCAGCCGCCCGATCCCTGATTGGTCACCACCACGGTTTCGGTGTTCACCGTCATCTGGGTGGTGCGCAGGCCTGCCACGGTGGTGAACGCCAGCGGCACGCCGCCATTGCCCACCTTCAACAGGAAGGCGGAGCCTTTTTCGATTGCCATTTCGCTATCCCTTTCCTCAAATCCGTTCGGTCACGATGCGCAGATCGATCTGGCCGGGGCGCCAGCCATCCTGCACACCGCCCACGCTCATGCGGATCAACCGGGCCGACACGATGCGCTGCCCGGCCCACACGCCCGAAAGGCCCAGGGCGGCGGCTTCCACCACGCCCAGCAGCGCCTTCAACCGCGCCACACCCGGCCGATCATCCCACGCCGTCACCACCACGCGATGCTCGTGCGCCACGCCGGTCTTGTGGCCAGCATCCACGATCAGATCCGGCCCGATCACCAGATAGGGCGCCACCGCATCGGGCGGCGGCCCATCATAGACGCCGCTGATCCCCGCCATGCCGCCAAGCGCCGCCACCAACGCCTGCTGCACCGCCAGCCCTGCCGCCATCACCCTTCTCCCGGCCAAAGCAGGCGCGGATCGGCCAGGCGATCCCGCCGGCCAAAACGCTGCTGCTGCACATCGGGCGCGGCCAGCCGCAGCCCATTCCCATCCTCTGCCACCTGACCAAGCCCGGCCCAGCGCGCCGCGATCCGCTGCCGCAAGGCCGCTGCCCGCGCGGCTGCCAGTGCCCGGCCCCGGGCCTTGATCCGCGCCGCAAATTGCGCCGCGGTCATGCCGTCTGGCCTTCGCAGCGCAGCACCACCCGGTCGGGCACACGCGGATCATCCTCCACGCCCAGCACGCGCAAGATCTGCCCGCGCCAGCGCAGCCGGATCAGCAGCGCCGCCGGCCCGGCGAGTTCCGCGCGCGGCCGCAGCAGCACCCGCCAGCGCCGGCCCGAACGCGGCGCCTCGCCGGCGCGGAGCGTGCCGGCGCCATCGGGCATCACCCCGCCAAAGCTGCTGCCCAGCATGACCCAGGCCCCGGCATCATCGCCAAATTCGTCGCGTGCCGGCTGCCAGGTTTCCAGCACGATGCGTTCGGCCAACTGGCCGGCCAGATCATCCGCCATTGCAACTCTCCTGACTCAGCCAATCGCCAGCCGCCGCCACGGCCGCCACAGCGCCGCCACGGCCGCCGGCGGCGGGCCGGCATCGGCCGCGTCGCGGTGGGTGAACATATGGCTGACCAGCCGCACGATGCCGGCGCGCAGGGGTTCGGGCACGCCGTTCCAATCCGTGGCCAGCCCGGCGCGGAAGCGCGCCACCACCGGGGTTTCCGGATGGCGGGTCAGCCGCACCCAGCCGGTGGAGCAGCTGGCCACCTCTGCCTCCCAGCCATCGGGCAGCGAGATCGGCCCGGCAAACACGCCGCTCACCACAACCACCGGAGCGGCGTGGATGCGCTGCCAGGCCAGATCGCTGGCCAGCCGCTGTTCGCCTTCGCGTTCGATCAGCCACAAGCCGGTGAAGGCTTCGCACAGCGCCATGGCGGTGCGGATATGGCCGGCGATCAGCGCGTCTTCATCATCGCGCTCCAGCCGCAACGCCGCCTTGCATTCGGCCAGGCCCACCACCATCGCGCCGGCCTCCAGGGAAATTGCTGCCATCACCGGTCCTCCACCCGCACCACCAGGGTGCGTTCATCGCTGTTGCCATCGGACAGGCTGATGCGGTTGACGACGCGATAGACCTGCCCCGCCTGCCCGCCGCTCAGCCGGATGGCGGTGCGGCCGCCGGCCAGGCGCGGCTGGCTCAACACCAGTCCACCGGGCGCATCGGGCTGCACGCTCCAGCCTGATGCGCTGATGCTGCGGCCTTCCAGATACAGGCTGTCCCAATCCACGGCATGATCCAGGCTGCTGCCCGGGTCCTTCAGGAAGATGCTCATGCGGCCATTCCTTTCCTCAAACCGGTGCGCCGATGGCAACATCCCAGCCCTGCACATTCAGCGCGGTGCCGGCCAACAGCGGCTGCGGCGGGCAGACCGTCACATGCAGCAGCCGCGCCGTGGCATCATCGATCAGGGCAACATGATCGGCCGTGCCCGTGGCCAGCGCCACCAGCCCGGCCTTGCCCGCCACCGCCAGCCGGCGCCCGCCCGCCTCGCCATCGGCCAGGGTGAAATCGGCCGGGCCCAGGCTGGTTTCGGCCAGCCGCGCCGCATCCGCCGCGGCCACGCTGGCCGGCTGGCCGGCGGTCACCACCAGGCGGGTGGCACGGGCCACCACGGCCAGCGCTGCATCCAGCGCCAGCGGATTGGCATATTTCGCCATCGCTTCTCTCCTTCAAATGGCGCGGCCAATGATCAGCACGGTGGGCGCCGCGCCCACCCGCAGCAGCGGCCCGCCATCACGGCCCAGCGGGCGGGTGATGATGGCGCTGGCCGTGATCAGCAGCGGGCTGGTCGCCGCTGCCGGCACGATCACCACCGCCGGCTGTGCACAGCACGCGATGAAATGGGTCAGGATCATGGCCGCCCCCTGTTGTCAGCTCGCGGCAATCGCCAGCGTGCGTTGGGCCAATATGGTCACCCCATCGGCCGCCAGCATCCGCACCGTCACGTTGCGGTTGCCCGTCCAGCGCTCCGTCGCCACCAGCCTGGCCGCGCCGCGCGCTGCCACCGCCACACCGGCCAGGCCGGTGCCCACACGGTTGCTGCCCTGGCAGGGATTGCCCGGCCGCGCCCCGGCGGCGAAGTTGGTGCCGCCACGATGGGTCTGATCGTCATAGAGCAGGCCATCGAGCAGGCGTTCGCTGTTGCGCTCGTCCGGCGTCTGCGTCGGGCCGAAGGGCCAGTTGCGGGCATAGTCCACGCGGCAGGTGCTGGCCGGGAAGGCCGCGCCGGTGCTGGTGAGCACGGCGCGGGTGCCACTGGCATCCAGCGCCACGGTGAAGCCGGTTTGCACGAAACCCGCGCCATTGTCGGTGCTGATCCAGAACAGGTTGCTGATGGCCGCGCCGTTCAGGGTGCGCACCGCGCGGCCCAGTTCCACCTGGATGCTGGTGCGGCCGGCATCGGTGAACCACGCGGCCAGCACGCGCGGGCCGTGCGCCTTGATCGTGCGATCGAAATGCCACGCCGCCACCCGCCCCAGGCTGCGGCCCAGCCGGCCCTGGCCCACCTGGTTCTGATCGCTCACCGGCGAATTGCCCACATTGGTGGCGGCAGCGGTGGCGTTGTTGAACGCGCAGTGCAGGCTGCCGTTGCCGCCTGCAATCGGGTTGGGGTTCCCGTCCATCACCACATCGGGCCAAAAGGGCCCCAGCACGCCGCGCGGGCCCAGTTGCGCCACGAAATCCAGATGCTCCTGCCGCTTGGCGGTGGTGCTGCTGGCGTCTGGCGGCTCGCGGTGGCCGCGCCACGGAGGCATCACGATGAACGGTGCGGTGGCGGCGTTGCTGAACCGGGCATCGATGGCGGCCACATAGGCGGCGCGCACCGCGCTGTCCCCGCTCATGTTCGGCGTCCACATCATCATATGGGCATCGGCAAAGCGATCCAGCGCCGCGGCATAGCTTTCCACCACGCCGCTGTTGTTGCCGCCGGCTGGCCCGGCCACCGCACCCACTGTGCCCAGAAAGCCCCAGCTGGCGTGGCCGCCGTTCACCGTGCCGTTGCTGGCCCAATCGGCCATGGCAGTGCCGTTGATCGCCTGGTTGCAGATCAGCAGCGGATGGCCGGGATTGGCGGCGTGCCATTCGTTCAGGAACAGCACGGCGCCATGATTGTTCGGCGGGGTTTCACCGCTGCGCAGCCGGCTCACCGCCAGGTTGGGCTGCAGATAGGCGCCGGCGGTGCCGGCCGTCTGGTTCGCCAGTTTCAGCAGCACGGCCTGCGCGCCGCTGGCAACCGCGATGCCCAGATTGTTGCCGCCGGGGGTCGCCCCTTCGAACACCAGCTCCATGCCGGATTGGCCGTGCATCACCAGCGCGGTGCCCACCAGCCAATCCTCGCTGCTGGCGGCCTGTTCGGGCAGCGCGGCATAGCGCACGCGCAGGCGATAGGGGCCCCCGATGGGCAGCGTGTCGCTGGCCGCCCAGGTGCCGCTGCCCTGCACGCCCACCGCTGCCCAATCAAGGCCATCGAGCGCGATGCCGCTGGCCATATCTTCCCAGCGGCGCTGCACATCCTGGCCGGCAGCGCGGGTGCCGGCGACGCTGACGGCGCGGGTGCCGCGCCCGCCGATGAACTTCACCGCCCGATCGGTGATGGTGGGTGCGCCGCCATACCAGTGCGCCGGGGCCATATCGGCCGCGTCGGCCAGGCCGCCGGTCAGGCTGTTGTGATTGGTTGGCACCAGCGTGGCCGTGCCGCCGCTGCCGCTGTTGGCCAGCCCTGTGGCCAGGCTGCGCAGCGTCCACCAGTGGGTGAGATTGCCCAGCCCCTGATCGCAATTGGCATAGGGCAGGCTGGCGGCGTTCTGCGCGGCCACCAGCGTTTCATAGGTGAGGAAGGGATGGCCCCCCACCCCGGCCAGCGCCGCAATGGCATCATGATGCGGGCGGTTGTTTGCCGTGTCCCACGGAAAATCGCCCTGGCACAGCGCCACCTGTTCGATGGCCACGCCAACCGGCGTGCGCGCGATGCTGGTGCCGACAGCGGCAAAAATCTGGCGCAGCAGGGCGCCGGCCGGGCTGGCCAGCCAGATGGCGTTGATCGCGGTGGCGGCGACATGGCTGGCCGGCGTGCCGCTGCCGATCTGGCAGGCGGCGGCCCAACCGCGCCACACCGGGCTGGCATTGGTGCCGATGTTGCTGATGCCGTCCACGATCAGATGCACGCCGGCAACCAGTTGCGGGATTGATGCCGCACCGCCTTCGGCGCCTGCGGTGCCGGCAAAGGCATCGGCGCTGTTGGCGCGATAGCGCATGATCGGCCGCACGCGGTTGCTGCCCTGGCCCGCGGCGTCGCCACCAATGCGCAGCGACGTGTCCTCTCCGCCGGTGAAATTGCCGGCACCGCCCACATCGCGGCCCAGCATCAGATAGGGCGCGTTGGCCGTGAAGCCGCTGGCCGGCACCCGCACGATCATCGCGCGCCAATGGCCCATGATCTGGCCCGGCTGGCCACCGATGCTGCGGCCGGTGGTATAGTTGGATTTCAGAACATCAGCAGCCAACCGCAGATCGGTCGCGCCAACCATTTGCACCCGAATAGCCATCAGCCGTTCACCACTGCCAGGCCGGCGGGTTCCCCCACCAGCACGAAGGACACACCCGCCGGGGTGGCGGCATTGGGGGTGAGATCGCCCACCGCCACCAGGCCCCAGGCCGTCACCACATTGTTGTTCGACAGGCTGAAATCCGGCCCGCCCACCGCCACCGGGCGGGGCGCGCCGCCAAAGCGGCCCACCCGGCCCACCGCCCCGATCAGGCCGATCATGGTGCCACCGGCATGATGGTCAGGCTGCCATCGCTGGCGCCATCGCGCACAAAGCTGATGAACTGCCCGGATGTGAGGCGCAAATGGAATTTCTCGTCCGCCGCCAGCGGGATGCTGCCGGGGCCAACGCTGGCCGCCACCGCGGCATCGCCCACCCGGAAAAACCCGCGCACCGATGCGTGCACCAGCACCTCAACGGCCGCCACCGCCGCCGATCGCACCTGGCCGGCGCCGGCGGTGGCCAGCCGTTGCCCGCCGGCAAAATCATAGGCGCGGGTGGTGGTGGCCAACGTGGGCGCGCTGGCCACATGCACCAGCGGCGGCGCGGCAAAGCCCGGCAGGCTGCCGCCCAGGCTCACCGGAAGGCGAAATCCGTCCGCATCGGCCACGCGCAGCGCGGCATCGGCGGCGCCAAAGGCCAGCTTGGCAAAGGGCCAGTGCACACCGGCAATCTCGTCGGTGGCAAAGGCCACGCCCACGGCGGGCGCAGTCACATTGTCGGGCATGATGCTCTCCTGGATCAGGGAAAAAATGGGGCCGGCGGCGGTGGGGGCACGCCGCCAGCCCCGGCCGCCGCCTCAGGCCGAAAAGCGCATCAGCTTGATGGCGCGGCTGTCCAGCACCGCCCCGCCGACGCGGCGGGTGGCATAGAAATGCACATAGGGCTTGTTGCTGTAGGGGTCTTTCAGCACCATCGTCTCGCGGCGCTGGGCGATCAGATAGCCCGCCTCGAAATTGCCGAAGGCGATCGACAGGCTGTCGGTGCCCACATCCGGCATCGCATCGGCTTCCACCACGCGATAGCCCAGCAACGTCTGCGGCTGGTCCGGCCCCAGCCCCGGCTGCCAGATGAAGGCGCCATCGCTGGTCTTGAACTTGCGGATGCGCGCCAGCGTGGCGCTGTTCATCACCCACACCGCGCCCTGGCGATAGGGGCTGGCCAGCGCGTGCACCAGATCGATCAGCCGATCCTGCGGGTTGGTCGCGGCAAAATTGCCCGCCGCGCCGGAGGTGACGAACTGCAACGTGCCAAAGGCCCGCGTCGCATCGCCGGTCGCCGCCGTGGGCGCGCTCAGAAAGCCGCGCGGCTTGTTCACGCCATCGCCGCTCACGAAGGCCACGCCTTCGGCGCGGGCAAATTCGCGGCCGATCTCCTCGCCCAGCCAGGCTTCGACGTTGAAGCCGGCATCATCCAGCATCGCCTGGGATGCGGCCGGATTGGCATAAAGCTCGCCCATCGGCGGGGCGATCTCGGCAAAATCCGGCGTTTCGGTTTCGGGGCGCGCCTGGGTTTCCGAAACCCAGCCGGACACCACGCCGGTGGTGGTGATCAGCCGGCGGTAACTGGCCGAACCCACCTCCACCACCTGGGCGATGCCGCGAATGGGCGAGGCCACGCGCAGCACGCGGTCGATGGTGGCATCAATCTCCAGCGGCACACCCAACCCGCCCTTGGCCGGCGGCGTCATCGTCACCGCCTTGGCCTCCAGCGCCGGGCGCTCCGGCACCTCGATGCCGGTATCAAACACCCCGGCCAGATTGTCAGATTTCAGTTCCAGCATCATGCTTGCTCCTCTTGCCAGCCCAGCACCCGCGCCTCCCCCTGCATGGGAAAGGTCACGAGCGAGATTTCAACCAGCTCCAGCCGCTCCAGCCGGCGGCCATTCCGGGCGGGGCTGGCGGCCTTCACCCGGTATCCAAAGCTCAACCCGTCGATGGCGCCGGCCTTCACCAGCGCTGCCGCCTCGGCGCCGCGCCCCTCGCCCACGATGCAGGCGGTGATGCGCAGGCCACGGCCATCCTCGGCCAGGCTCTCCACGAACCCGATTGGTTCGTCCTGCTTGTGCTGCCACAGCAAGGGCAGCGGCGCGGCAGCCTCGGCAAAGGCGCCTCTCACCACCACATCGCCGCCCTTGTCAGGCCGGCCGAACACGCTGGCATAACCAGCGATCCGCAGTGCTGCGGCGCTCATGGCCGGCCGCCTTGCAGCAGGCCCAGCTTGAAGGCGATGCCCACCAGCAGCAGCGCCACCACCGTGCGCACCGCCCAGCCGATCAGGCTTTTCGCTGCGGATTTCTTCACGTCGCGCCAGCCCTGCACCAGCTGGCGCAGCTCGCCGATATCGGCCCCGGCCTGGGTGTCGGTCAGGCCCAGCCGGGCCAGCGCCCGCGCCGCCCCGGCTTCGGCCGCCTCCTCGATCACCGCCTGCAACGTCACCCGCGCCGCGCCCTGCGCCTCGGCCTGGGCCAGCAATCCCTCCAATATGGTGCTCATTGGCCATCCCCTTCAGAAAGACCCAGAATCCGGCGCTTCTCGCTGTCATTCAGGAAATCCGCGCCTCGCACCTGTTCCCACAGCCGGGCGCGATCCTCGGCCAGGGCGGGCACATCATCCTTGTCGACCGCCAGCGCCAGCCCCGGCCACCACCAGCCCAGAAAGCCGGAAAGGCCACCCAATATGCGCGCCAGCAGCGGCAGCAGCGTCAGCCGCCACAGCGCCACATTGGCCTCGCGATAATTGGCATAGGTGTTGTCCCCCTTCAGCCCGATCAGCAGCGGCGGCACCCCCAGCGCCAGCGCGATGTCCCGCGCCGCGGCCTCGCGCATGCCGACAAAATCCATCTCGGCCGGTGACAGGCTCAACGCCTGCCAGCTCAGCCCGCCTTCCAGCAGCATCGGCCGCCCGGCATTGGCCGCGCCCGCGAACGCCGCCTCCATTTCGGCCTTCAGCCTGGCATATTGATCGGGGCTGAGCACCGATCCATCACCAGGCTGGTACACCAGCGCCCCACTGGGCCGCGCTGCATTGTCGAGCAGCGCCCGGTTCCACCGCGCCGCCGCATTGTGCACCGCCACGGCCCCGGCAGCGGCCGAAAGGCAGCCCGCCCCCAGATGATCATCCAGCGGGTGAAAGCTGCGCAGGTGCAGCAGGCTGCCCTCGCCCTCCACCGGATAGCGCCGCTCCTGCCCGCCGGCGCGATAGACATAGGCGACGGGCCATCCCTGGCTGTCGGTCTCCACCCGCACCCGTTCCGGGCGCAGCGCAAACAGCGCGCGCGGCAGGCCATCGCTGCCACAGCCGGCCAGCACATAGGCATTGCCGTGCAGCAGCAGATGCCCCGCCACCGTTTCGATCAGGCCCGGCCCCGATGGCCCGCTGCCGCAACTGCCGAGCAGTCCCAGCGCCGGATGATCCAGCGGCCGGCTCACCACCGGCGCGCCGCCGGCGCCTTCGGTGATCATGCGGATGGCCCGCGCCGCCACCGGATTGCCCAGAAACGCCTGCCGCACCTGGCCGCCATAATCCTGGGCCTCGTCGTGCAACGGGCTGGCCCAGGCCGGTATGTTGCGGGCAGCCGGCGGGGTGGCGGATTTGGTCCGCAGGAATGGCAATCGCATGGGAACATCCCTTTTTTACAAATGGATAGAGGATCAGAGCTCCCGGATGCCCGGCTGGCCCACCCGATCACCCAGCAGCAGCGCGGTGAGCGCCCACACCGCCGCATCAGCCCGGTCGGGCGAGGCCCCCGGCCCGGCATAGCGCCCGTCCAGCAACAGCCCGCACAGCTCGTCCTCCAGCGCCGGGAACACGCCGGCGTGGCACACCCGCCCTTCGGCATAGAGCGCCGCCACCGGCTCGGCCCGGGCCACCTTGCCCCGCGCCGCGCGCACCGGCGTCACCGGCAGGCCGGCATCCACCGATTTCAGCATTGCCGTCACCATGGCACCGCCCTGGTTCACTTCCGCCACCACCCGGTCCGCCTGCCATTTGTCGGCCGCGGCCACCACGGCGCGCGCCCAGCCTTCCGGCCGCACCGCCACCTGGCTGGCATCATCCAGCACATGGGCACGGCCATCGGGGCCCAGCCCGGCAACGATGATCCCGCAAGTGCCGCCGCCAGCCGGCGGGTCCACCCCCACCACCACCCGCACCAGCTGCGCCGGCGGGCGGCCGCGCTGGCGATCGATCAACGCGCGGGTCCACAGGGCGCCGTCCAGATCCTCGACAATCTGGCCATCCAGCTCCTGCCGGCCGGTGATGGTGCCGCCAAAACGGCGTTCCAGCCGGGACACGAACCCCTTTGGCAAATTCGCGGCATTGTCGCGGGTGCGCCCATGGGTGACGATCACGCCCGGTTCGGCCAGCAAGGCCTTCAGCCAGTTCAAGGGCAGCGGCGTCGTGGTCAGCATGATGCGCGGCGCCACCCCCAGCCGCGTCGCCATGCGCAGGTTCATCACGCCATCTTCACCGCGGGCCCAATGGGCAAATTCATCCCCCCAGGCATAATCAAACTGGCCACCGCGCAGGCGATCAGGCTCCGCCCCGGAAAACAGCCGCGCCTCGCTGCCATTGTTCCAGATCAAGCG
>JAIXQY010000094.1 GCA_027485485.1 Sphingomonadales bacterium
GAGAACGCCCCGATGGGTGAAATGAACACGACGCCGTTGATCGACGTCATGCTCGTTCTGCTCATCATGTTCATCATCACGATCCCGGTGCAGACCCACGCTGTGAAGCTGGATCTGCCGCCACCGAACCCGAACCCCAGCCAGGTTGATCCGGTGTTCAACCAGATCGACATCGATTTCCTCGGCAATATCTATTGGAACAAGCAGGAAGTCGATCTCAACACGCTGAAGGGTTATCTGGGCCAGGCCGCGAAGTTGCCGGAACAGCCGGAACTGCGTTTGCGTCCGGAAGCCGAAGCCCGTTATGAACTGGTTGACCAGGTCATGGCAGCGGCCCAGCAGGCTGGCATCGAAAAGATGGGTTTCGTGGGCAATGAGGCTTACGCGAACTGATCGCAGCCGGGCGCGCAAATAGCGTTAGCTATTTGCCGACTCCGGCAAGATCGGCCAGCAGTAAGAAAAGGGCGGCCCCAACAGGCCGCCCTTTTTCTTGCCTGTCTGACCCCGGATCAAGTCCGGGGCGGGCATTGCGGCTCCGCCGCGTTCTTCCTTTTGTTTCCTTCTATACTACCCCAGCGGAATCGGCGGCTGCGCCGCCGGCCGCGCCCACCAGCGCCCATCTCGCCACCTTCGTCCCAACCCCACCCCAATCCCTCCCCTGAAGAGGAGGGCAGACGTCGCCCCCGTTCCGTCTTACCTTCCCCACCACAAAGGGAGAGACGATCATGGCACGACTTTCAGGCAAGGTGGCGCTGGTGACTGGCGCCGCATCCGGCATCGGGGCTGCGGCGGCGCGGCGCCTGGCGCAGGATGGCGCGGCGGTTCTGCTCACCGATCGCGATCTGGCCGGGGAAGAAGTGGCCGCCGCCATCACCGCCCAGGGCGGCACCGCGGCGTTCCGGCTGCATGATGTGACCAGCCAGCCCGATTGGGCCGCCGCCGTGGAACATGCCGTGCAGGATTTCGGCCGGCTCGACATATTGGTCAACAACGCCGGTATTTCCGGCGGCCGCCATGAACTGATGGATCACAGCCTTGATGCCTGGCGGCAGATCCTGTCAGTCAATCTGGATGGGGTGTTTCTGGGCCTGCGCCACGCCGGCCCGCGCATCGCGGCGGGTGGCGGCGGCAGCGTGATCAACATCAGCTCCATTCTTGGCAAGGTGGGGATGGGCGGTGCGGCGGCCTATTGCGCCTCGAAGGGCGGGGTGACCCTGCTCACCAAGGCGGCGGCGCTGGAATGGGCGCCGCACAACATCCGGGTGAACAGCGTGCACCCCGGCTTCATCGACACGCCGCTGGTGAGCAATGCCCTGGCCGAACGGGATGATGGCAATGAAATGCGCGTGGCGCTGATGAATGCCCACCCGGTTGGCCGCTTTGGCCTGCCGCGCGAAATCGGGGACGCCATCGCCTTTCTGGCCAGTGATGATGCCAGCTTCATCACCGGCGCCGAACTGGTGGTGGACGGTGGTTACACCGCCCAGTGACGCCGGCGGCGCTGCATGCCGCCGATCAGGCCAAAGCCGGCAATCAGCATCGCCCAGCTTGATGGTTCCGGCACCGCCGCGATCTTCAGCCGGCCTTCCTGCACCAGCCGTTGGCCACCATCGCTGGCATTGTCCTGCATGAAGGCGAAGAAACCCACGTCCCAGCGGCCATCCGGCCGCAGATCGCTGTAGGCGCTGGCAACATCAAAGACGCGGCCGCAGCCGCCACAGCCATGTTCAAGCGTGAAGCCGCTGCGGCCGGCGGTGTAGAAGCGCACGGGTGTGTCGCTGATGAAAAAGGCTTCGAGCAGGAAATCATTGCCCAACGGCCCGCCGATATCGGTGCCCTGCCACAGATCAAAGCGGTAATTCAGGCTGTTGCCGGTGATGCTGATGGCATAGCTGCCATTGGCATAGCGGCCGCCATAGGGCTGGGTGAGGCAGAAATCCTCATTATGGTCGCAGGCGCTATAGTCACTGAAACTGAAGCTGTCGCTCTGCGCGCCAACACCGAAGCCGCCGCCGGTGCCGCCGGTGCCCTGGATATCGACCTGGCCGCGATCAAAGCTGATCTGGGCCGCACCTGGCACAGCCCAGCCCAGCGTGGCCATTGCGATCACGAGCCGGAAACCCTGCATCGCCATTCTCCCTGTTGGGAGCCAGCTTTTGCGCCTCAACCCGCCCAGTGGCGATAGGGGAAGTCCACCACTGTGAAATCAGGCAGCAACCTGATCGAACTGCAGGCGCGCCAGCCGGGCATAGAGGCCGCCGGCGGCCATCAGGCTGTCGTGCGTGCCGGTGGCGACGATGCGGCCCTTGTCCATCACCACGATGCGGTCCGCATTGCGCACGGTGGCCAGCCGGTGGGCGATCACCAGCGTGGTGCGATGCTTCATCAGATCATCGAGCGCGGCCTGCACCAGGCGTTCGCTTTCGGCATCCAGCGCGCTGGTGGCTTCATCCAGCAGCAGGATCGGCGCCTCGCGCAGGATGGCCCGGGCGATGGCCAGCCGCTGGCGCTGCCCGCCCGAAAGCCGCGTGCCGCTTTCGCCCAGATAGGAGTTTATGCCGTCCGGCAA